>JAFGND010000009.1 GCA_016927185.1 Candidatus Coatesiibacteriota bacterium | reverse complement strand
GCCCCAAAGAGTTATGGACAAAAGTTATGAAGTAAATCAAGAAGCAGATGTGAAAACAAACATCAATTATAAAATCATCATTTATTATCAGTTCTGTCTTTTCTTGAAAGAAGTGAATCCTTAATCTCTTGTATAGGAAACAGATACAGACCCGATGCAAGAAAGAACAGTGTGAATATAATTGATGCAGCAATCAGAAAAGAAGCTCTTATTATAATGGATTTATCATACGGAAAGAAAATATAGAAAGGAATCAATGATAATGAAGGCAGGATATTGACAAGTAGCAGTCTTAACAGGAATTTGAAATCGTCTTTCTGCATAATATCAACTCCCTTCTTCCTTGCAAACTCCCTGAACCAGATGTATAAAAGAGCTGTCTGAAACATGAAAGCAAGGCTGGTACCAAGAGCCAATCCTCCATAAGTAAGAAATGTATGCATTAGTATGTAATTGAATATTATATTGAGTGCCATGCCAATAGCTGCAGCTATAACTGGTTTCTTTGTATTGAGATTTGAATGAAAAGCGGAGCTTAAAATGGCTATCAATCCAGTTGGAAGAAGACCTGGTGCATAACACTGAAGAGCGAAACTTGTCATTCCGGAAGCTCTTGCATCAAATGAACCTCTCTGATAGATTACATTTACTATCTGCTCAGCAAGCATCACAATGAATACTATTACAGGAACTAGGAGTATGAAATTCAGTCTTATTGCTTCATTAAGTCTCTTTACGAAAAAATTGAAGTCCTTTTCCACTGTATCTTTCGAAAGATAAGGCAGATAAACCTTTCCTATTGTGAGCCCTACTATTGCAAAAGGAAGATGGAACAGTCTGTATGAACTGTAAAGAGCGGTTATTGATCCGACTTCAAGCAAAGATGCAAAAAGAAGATCAACCTGGCTTGCCAGCTTCTCCAGTGCTGTCGAAAACAATATGGGAATTGAAAGCCTTGCCACCTGCCTCAATCCCTTCACTTTTCCTTTTATCCTGCCAAAAGAAAATGCTTCAGCTTTCCATGATACAGGAACAAGGAAAATCCACATGAAAATCATCTGAAGCAGCGAACCAGTTAATATTGCATAAGCCAGAACATTATCTCCCAGCTTCTGCTTGTATAGATAAAGAACGAGTATGAATCCAATAGAAGAGAGAGCTGGTGCGAAATAAACCGGACTGAAACGTTTGAAAGCCTGCAATATCGCTCCTGCATATGCTGATAATGCAAGCATTATTATTATCGGGATCATTGTCTTTACGTACCAGATGAGCTTGGGGAGAGTCTCTTTGGGAAATCCGGGAGCAAGGATATGAGCAAGCGGGGGAAAAAGGAAGAACAGTGAAAGCATCGCAATTATTGAGAATATTATGAGATAACCCAGTATGCTTCTTGCAAGACGCCATGCTTCAGCCTTTTCTCCTTTTGCATACAGTTGTATGAAACTCGGCATGAAAGCACTATCTGCATTGCTCTCCCCCAGTATCTGCCTGAAGAGATTTGTTAACCTGAAGGCGAATAAATACACATCCGTTATCTGAGATGAACCGAAAAGAGCAAGGAAAACTACTTCCCTTATGAATCCAAATACTCTCGCAAGTGCTGTAAGGATTGATGTAGAGAAAAGCGCTTTCTTAAGTGATAACTTCATTTCCGGATAGCTTGTTCATTTTTCTTGTCAATGCCATCTTGACTTCATTTGTCACAAATGCATCAATATTTCCTTTGTAGAAAGCCAATTCCTTTACCAAAGTTGAGCTAAGAAATGTGTATGTCTGGCTTGGCATCATGTAGAAAAATTCTATTTCAGGTGCATTTGCCCTGTTCATGAGAGCCATCTGGAATTCATACTCAAAATCACTGATAGCTCTTAAGCCTCTCAATATCTGGTTTATTCCTTTTCTTTTTGCATAGTCAATCAAGAGTTCATCGAAAATCTCGATACTTACATTTGCTATGTGGGAAGTTGATTTCAGAACAAGAAACTTCCTCTCTTCGCAATCAAAAAGCGTTCTTTTTTTGGGATTCTTTGCTACAGCTATGATTACTTCCTCGAATATTCTTGCTGATCTTTCTACAAGATCCAGATGACCATTTGTTATCGGATCAAAAGTCCCCGGATAAATAATTCTCATTTCCCTATCCTTTTCTGAATTTTCTCCTGAAGCTGTTGTGCCTTCAGGTTATCCTTGTCTGTCCTTAATGCTTCCTTATTGAGCTTGTCTGCCTTCTCATACTCTTCCCTCTGAAACATGATATTAGCATAAAGATAATATCCATTTGAATCAATTATACCTTTCTTGAGCCAGTATTTGAGAAGGTCTTCTGCCTCACCTGTCTTGCCTTGAAGTATATAGCAATTTGCAAGTGCAGAAACATACTGAGGTCTGTTATGAATTTTCAACGCTTTGTATAAAGGCTGTTCAGCTTTCTGAGGTTTTCCAATTCTTATATAAGTTATCCCCAGATTGAAGAGAAAGCGTGTCTCTCCTGAATATGCCCTGGTAAGATCTTCCAGAAGGGGAATAGCCTCTTCCAGCAAGCCAACCTTTCCATATACCAGTGCAGCGTATTCCTTCACTCTTATATGATCCGGTGCATCAGATAATGCTCTTTCCACTTCTTTTTTCACTTTCTGTATTGAAATATCATTCACATCTTCGTTTATCAGAGATGATGATTCAGGAACAAGAAGCCTATATGCAAAGTCACTTTTCTTGTTCTTGTTCATGTATACAAAATAATAATCATCAAAATATACAAGATCCCAGAAGCTTCTTTTCAACATATAATGCGCAGGATGAAAAGGATCATCTCTTTCATCCCTGATTCTTTGTGGTGCTGTCAGTATAACAATGTTCCTGTTTTTAGTCCATTCCATCAATTTCATATGCCACAGGGAAAATTTCTTGTAGAATTCCTCTTTTGGCATTGCTACTGAAGAGTTTTCAGCATCAATATTTTCGGCTTCCTTTTCAGTTATAATTCCTTTTTTGATGAGCGTCTTGAAACTCAGATTCTTGTCTATATTAGTTACTGCAGGTTTGGGAACAAGTAATTTCGTCCCATAAGTGAAAAATATGAAAGTAGATATGCTTATTATGATAAGGTAAATTCCGAAATAGAAGAATCTCCTTTTTTCAAGGATCTTCAGGAGAAGTATTATGGATATGTAACCTACGATTGCAGAAATCAGTGCTCCTGAAAGAAAATAAGAAGTATTCTGTCCAAAACTGGCTTTTCTCAATGTCAATATGCCAGCTCCCAGTATTACTGGAATTGACATGAGAAACGAGAATTTTGCAGATGCTTCCGGTTTCAAGCCTCTCAATAGTCCAGCTATTATAGTGCTTCCGCTTCTTGAAACTCCGGGAAGAATTGCTATCGCCTGAGCTATCCCTATGATAATTGCATCAAGATAAGATATTTCATTCTCCCCTTTTTCATTTTCGGATTTTTTCATGAGTTTTGTTGCCATGAGAATCAATCCCATTACAAACCATGCAACAGCAACAAGTCTTGGGTTTTCGAAAATCTCCTCTATGATATCTTCAAAAAGCAGACCTGCTATGGCAGCAGGTATTGTTGCAATGAATAACATGAAAATCAATCTCAATGATTTTCTTCCTTCTTCCGTATTGAATTTAACGAAATTGAATAGCTTCAAGATATCCCTTCGGAAGTATATCAGTACAGCAACAAGTGTTCCTATGTGAACCAGCACGTCATATGATAAGGGTATTCTTATTTCAGGGAAAAATGATTGAAGGACAACCAGATGTCCTGACGAGCTTATCGGCAAGAATTCAGTCAATCCCTGTATCAGACCAAGAAGTAATATCAAGATGATTCCCATTATTTTCTCTCCATTATTATTGCATCAATTTTACCAAGAGGACACCTGTCAATTATTTTATACTTCAGCTTCAGTTCATCCTGTTTCATGAAACGCTGCCAGTCATCCTTGTCATATTCTATAGTGAGATATCTCGGCTTATGTTTTTCAATGAATTCAGTACCATTGAAGTAATCAAACCATACAGGAAAACAGCGGAAAGTTCCCTTGAAGCAGCAACCGGTTGATGGATTTCCTGCAATTATTTCTGACTGGGGGAATGAGGCAAACTTGTTGTCCAGATTCACCTGCGTGTATTTGAGATTCAAGTAATAGTCTGTAATCAGGTATACCTGAGTGAAAAAAAACAAGCTTATCACGGCAAAAATCAGTTTATTATATTTCCTGTACTTATTATACATCAGTTGCACAAACATCGCACAAACAGGAATTATTACAATGAAGTATCTTGTAGCCTTATGCCTTACTATTACAAAGACAAGAAGCTCCAGAACTATATAACCTCCAATCAGCAGTTCTTCTCTTGTCCACGTTTTTCTGTAAAAGTTGACAGTAATGCCAGTCAAGGCAAGCAATATGACAATTATATTCTGCAGTATCACTGGATTTCTGTAAGAATAATAGATTTTCTGAAGATAATCGTATATTCCTGCAGATATATGACTTTTATAAAAAATTATGTAAGTCTGTGGATTATCGCAGGTCAGGAAAAAGTATGCATACCATGTAACAACAGGAATCAGGAAGGATATAACTAAAAATAAAAGCTCAACTTTTCTTGTTTTTGCGTACCTAAAAAACAAATCAATCATGATGACCATGATTAGAGGTATATGAAGTATTCTGTAAATGAATATCAGAGCAAGGATTAAACCGAAATACCAGAATTTCCCCTCTTTTCTTCGCAAATAAATCACAAAAACAAGCAATTGAAAATATAAGCCCAGGCTATCTCCCATTCCCAATCTGCCGTAACCGAACAAAGTGTAACAAGACGACCATATTATAAAAAGAATGAACTTGTTCTTGTTGTTTGGGTACAATATCCAGAGAAGAAATGTCAATATGACATAAATAGAGATATTGAATAACCTGAAATTTAGTCTTGATAATCCTGTTATTCTAAGCACCAGTGAATTCCAAGTCCAGAATATAGGATTTGTCCACAAAGGTTTGAATTCACTTAAAAGAGTGCCATGACTAAGTATTTGATTTCTTTGCTCCAGAATAAAGAAACCTTCATCTGTAAATATTCCTGTACTATTTGAGAGATTCAGTCCTGGATCTGCGAGTGGATAAAGAAATCTCAGGAGAAGAAAACTGAGGGAAATCAGCAAAAATAGCATATAATTAGGTTTTCTGTCAGTTATTTTCATTCAGCATATCCAGAAATATATACTGAGCTTGACAAGTAATTTCAATATTTACGGGATGATTCCGGTATGAAAGACGTTTTTTATCTTTATGTTGAAGATCCTTACGGATACCAGAAAAGATTCAAACTGAATGCTGAACAGATTATCGGCAGGGGAGATAATGCAGATATCTTCATTCCTGATATGTCTACATCAAGGAATCATGCAAGGTTATACTATCAGGATAATAAATGGTATATAGAGGATCTTAAAAGCAGGCTAGGCACCTTCTTAGATAATGTCAGGATTGACAAGGCAATACTCGAACCTAACAAGGAAATACGTTTTGGAAGCAAATCCTATTATTTCGCATATCTACTGAAAACCCAGAAAAAGGAAAGAACAAGATTTTTAATGCTTCAGGAAATTTTTCAGGAACTGATATCCAAGTATGATATAAAGGAAATCCTTGATTTGATAATACAAAAGGCAATAGATCTTGTTCAAGCTGAAAGAGGCTTCATCATCTTCCTCCAGCAAGGTGCATCTGACAAAACAAGAATATATATAGCAAAAGATAAGGATGGTAATACTTTAGAAAATGATTCTATAATATATAGTGAAAGCATAATAAACAGAGTATTTGAAGACAAAAAAACAATCTATTCCACAAATCTGGAGAATGATGATGAAATAGGACTTGAGGAGTCAGTAATAAAACTATCTCTGAAAAGCATACTTGCTGTACCTCTCGAGATGGAGAATGAAGTATTTGGCTTGATATATCTGGATAATTCCAAAGCAAAGAACACTTTCAATACTGATGATGTGGAATATATGGAGCTATTTGCCAAGCAAGCTGCAATAGCTATTAAGACTCACAGTCTAATCAAGGCGAAGGTATTTCAGGGAAGACTGGCATCAGTTGGTCAGGTAGCAGCGAAAATCATACATGATCTAAGGAACTTTTTCTCTACTCTGAGAGGATATACTGAAATACTGGAGTCAGATCAACAGTCGCCTGACAAGAAAAAGAAATTCATAGAGCGAATGCAGACAGATATAGACAAGATGGTTTCATATACCCAGGAAATACTGGATTTCTCCAAGGGAATTCAGGATATCAAGCTTGAGGAAGCTAATCTGAATAACCTGATAGACGAAAACATAATTCAGTTTTCAGTACTTCTGGAAGAAAAGAAACTTGAAATAGAAAGAAACTATGATTATGATGGCAGGATAAAATGTGATGTGATAAAACTGAGCCGTGTAATTGTGAATTTAATAGATAATGCTATATATGCCTCTTTTGAAAATGAAAGGATTTTAATTTCTACAGGTTACAATAAAAAGACAAAAGAGATATATTTTTCCATAATGAATGCAGGTAATCCGATAAGCAAGGAAATACTGCCACAGATATTCGAACCATTCAAGTCATTTGGCAAGAAACAGGGAACCGGTCTCGGGTTGGCGATAGTAAAGCAGATTGTGGATAATCATGAAGGGAGGATAACAGTAGAAAGCAAATCCAGGAAAGGGACAGTTTTCACTGTTTTCATTCCTTGTGACATTGATTGATAAATACTGGTTGATAAATATACTCTGTTTCCCTTATATTATTCCATTCCATCTGCCAGATACAATCCTTGAAATCCAGGCTGATATCCAGTGATAATGTAGTTTCATAAAGAGATTCAAGCATGTAAGAAAAGCTGTCTTCGAATTTTTCCAAAGGTTCATACCATAACCCTGACATCTTTTTTAAAGAAGTTTTTTTCAAGTGATATTCTATTGATTTAATGCTGTCCCTTACTGACATATAAGCCGGTGCAATGTCTGTGAGATTACTTATTTCATCTGTATCAAACGGACTGCCCTGATAGACAAGAAATTTGTATTGAAGATATAGATGTGAGTTATCTCCAACAATTGCCTGAAGATCCCTGTCAAGAAACCCTCTTTCAGGAAAAGGCAGAATTGCCAGTTTTCTTTCTATTTCGTTAATCTCCAATTCACTATCCATCTCGAAGAATATCTGAAGAGGAATATGTGGGTTACAGGTAAAATGGGAAGATATTACAGAAATGATGTTACCTGACAGAAGGCTTTTCACTGAAACAAAGACAGTAAAATGATTAGCTTTATCTGGGATTTCAACTTTCAGGATGCTGCAATCTGCCCTGAAATGGCTTATATATTTTCTTTCAGAAAAAACTTCCGATACAGGGAATACTGGATCAGACAAAGTAATGAGATCCATCTCGAAAAGATCCTCCGCAACATGAATTGCTTTTTCCATGTCTCTTCGCGAAAACCTGTCAGTTTCTATGACATAATAGGGAGGCTTGTCCTGAAAAGATATACCTGATTTTCCCGCTTCCCTTCTCAGTCTGGTTCCAGGAAGAACAGAGAGTATGAATAACTGGATATCATCAAAAATATCGTTTTTGTATATGAAATTGCATGTTTCCTTGAATGAGGAAAGATCATCTTCAGGAAGTCCTATTATGATATCTATCTTTGCCCTTATACCTGCCTCTTTCAGCTTGAAGACTCCATCTAGAAATTTTCTCTTGTTGAAACTTCTGCAGATTGCTTTCAGTGAGTTCTTGTTTATTGTCTGAAGACCAATCTCAAGTTCCTTGAAATTCGCTTTTGCAAGAAGATCAACTTGCTTATTGTCAAGCAGCTCAGCTATCAGCTCTCCATACAATTCAAGTATTCCCTGATTAGATAATGCTATTACTTCAAGAAACTCATGAATATCACTTCTTGCATTCATTGTTGGATCAAGTATGAACAGTTCCTTATAACCTTTCTCTATAGCTTTCTTAATGTGCATTTCAACTTCTTTTTTCGGAAAAAACCTGATTTTGCCAGAGAAATGGGAATATTCACAATATGAGCAATTGAAGCGGCAACCTCTTTGAGTCTCAAGATACATGCAATCATCATATCTTCTCTCCAGTATGCTATTCAGATATGGAGATGATATCATACTTAAATCATGAAGATAATTCAATTCAAGCATGCCTTTCCTGACTTTGTACTGAGCTGCTTCAAAGTAATCCCTGTCATTGCATAACAGTTTTCCAATAATCTCTTCGAGAGCTATCTCTCCTTCACCCATAACTGCCAGATCAACTGCTGGATTATTTAAAATCCATTCATTATCATTTGTTATTTCAGGACCTCCAAATATAGTTATTATCTGAGGATTCAGGGATTTGATTTTTCCAGCTATGAACAAGCTCCTCTCAATATTCCATAGATAACTTGTGAAACCGATTACATCGGGATCATGCTTGAGTATTGCTTCAATCATTCCTTCATCAGACAAAGTATCCTGCAAAGTCCTGTCCATCAGCGATATCTTGATATCTCTGAATCTTGAGCTAATATACGAAGCCAGTTTGGCAGACGCAAGGGGAACATTTTCTCTGGTAATCCCGAATTGAAGTGACGGAATGGGAAGCTGTAAGAATAGCAGATGCATTATTTAAATGGATTATTCCTTAAAAGGTATCTTGTTTCTGAAAATGCCTTGAAAAACGCTTTTATAAACGTTACTAACCAGTTTGTCTTGCTTCCTTGAAAAACCAAAACTCCCTCTTCTACAGGCAAAAGACCAATATTAAACAAGCTTTCTGATTTATCAGTTTCTTGAGAAATGATAGCAATCTTTCCAAAAGAAATAAGGAATTTTTTAAAAAAACTACTTTCTGCATAATCAATGTATTTAAATGCAAAAGAAGAAAGGCACTTCCTCCTGTCTTTTTCCACTCCCAGAAACACGTTTTCTAAAGATACTTCCTGTTTCAAATTATTATACCAGGATTTTATATCATCCCCTTTTACTGTTGGAAGAATAAGCAATTTTTTATTCTTTATAATCTCACAGATATTATTCCATTTTACTAGTTTAACTTGTTTACTTGGTGAGAAATTATAATTTTCGATTCTTCCCATTTTTGAGCTCTTAATATCTTCTATTATTTTTTCTACTACACTTGCAAATAAGCCGTCTCTTTTTTCTTCTGACTGATACTTTAACCAATACAGTCCTAAGAGTATTCTAAAAACTGGTCTAAAATTGCCTTTTTTAATATATTTCAAAGCAAAATAAAGTCTGTTTCTTCTCTGATAATATATATAAACAAGATTTGTACCCTTTTCCCAGAATGACGGATGGTATATAACTGAATTTCTAACTATTAATACTTTATAACCTGCCCAACTTACTCTCATTGTCCATTCAATGTCATCAAGATTCAAGAAGAAATTTTCATCAAAAATTCCTATTTCTTTTATTATTTTAACTCTTGTCAGGAAAGAACATGAGGGTGCATACTCTACTTCAATAATACCATTACTAGAAATATAAACGGAATTCCTCTCTCTGTTTACAGGGATCATGTTCTTTTCATCAAGATTTCCCCCAGCTGAAACAGTAAAATCAGGGAAATCCATATTCCTTATCACAGAACCAGCTACCGCTGAATCAAGCCTGTTTTCGAGTGCCAAGACAAGATTTCTTAATGCATCTTTTTCCACTTTTACATCATTATCAAGCAACCATACATAATCATGTTTTCCCTGCTTAACAACGTAAGTCATTCCTGCATTGAAACCACCAGTTCCACCAATATTCTCTTTCTGAAGGAGCAATGTAATATCAGGGAAATGCTCCTTGACGTATTCTGCAGTTCCATCAGTTGAAGCATTATCTACAAGGATAATCGAAAAATTCTGATAGTCTATTTCCCTGAGGCTTTCAAGAAGGTTTATAAGATAGTCCTTCTTGTTCCATGTGACTATTACTATTGCTACTCTCGGTTCGGTCATAATTCAATCTAAAGTTGTATTTCATAGAATCCTGTCAAGAGAGCAAAAATGCTTCTTAAAAGAACTTATATTGAAAAGATTAAACCTGATAAAAATCAAGCTTGACAAAAAGTGCTTTTTTCAGGTCTAATTGAAACGGAAAGGGCAGCGTTCTTTATGGTGTAAGTAGATTAGTCTATTTTCCAATCAATCCTCCTTTGGTTTGAGTTACTGTCCTTTCCTTTCTTGAATAATTAATCTAAATTTAGTATAATTTCTTGACAAAATATATAACAAATAATATGCAAACATTCAAATTAAATATCTAAAAATTGCTGATAAGACAATATTTTATATGCAAGCAATACTGCTCATTTATTCATGTATTTGAAGATAAAAAAGGAAAGGAGGTATATTGGTTTTTATCTTGATTGACAGATTGTTCAGGAAATAAAAGTGTGAAATTAACCAAAGTGAAATGAAAGGAAAAAAATGGGAAACAGTAAACTTTATCAGGACAAATTTCCACCAATAGATAAGTACTCTCAACCAATGATTGTTGCTTATTCAGTATTTTCAGGAATCCCAAGAATTGCTGACGAGATAAAGAGAGTGAAGAAATGGATAGAAGATAATGGTTATACAATAATCTATCCTCCAATAACAGTATATTATGATGATCCGAGTGAGGTTGGCCATGACAAATGCAAATGCGAGGTTCAGTGGCCGATAGGGGAAAAAATAGCTGAATTCGAGGATAATATTGGAATAAAAGAAGTACCTGTGATGAGAGTTCTTTCAGTCATTCATAAAGGACCATATAATAAAATATTTGAAGCATATAATTTCCTGTTTGAAATAATCAATAAAGAAGAACTTACTGTTACTGAAGCTCCGAGAGAGATATATATTGGAGATTGCTACAACACTCCTGAAGAAAAAATAGTGACTGAGGTGCAATGGCCTATTCAATAAAGCTTATAATCATATAATTTTTAAAGACTTCATCTTCGAGAAAGGTGAAGTCTTTTTTGAAAGGAGTGATATGAATAATGATTTGGAAAAGATTCTGATGAATCTGAGAGAGGATATTGCCTCTTATAAATCAAGGGAGAATTTCATTCATTTTCAGATGGCTTGCAAAGACAAACTTGAGGAACCTTATATTTTAAGATCATCAATAATAAAGAGTATTTCTCAGGAGCATTTCAAGCATGTGAAAGGGAGAGGCAAGGAGAACATTGTTATGGTCTGCAATGAATTGCTTTCTTCAAACAAGAATGCAGAGAAATTCATTGCATTCGACTGGGTATACAGAATAAGAAAAACTCTTTCCATGGAGGATTTTGCAACTTTTGAAAACTGGATAGAAAAGCACATAGATAACTGGGCTCTATGTGATGTTTTATGCACGAAAGCATTAGGTTGCTTTATCTTCGCTTTTCCAGAATTCTTGAAGGATTTGAAACGATGGGCTTCATCAGATAATAGATGGTTCAGAAGAGCTTCTGCAGTTACTCTTATCTACTCACTAAGAAAAAAGAGATATTTCAAAGAATCTCTTGAAATAGCTGAAATTCTGCTTCAGGACAAAGAGGATATGGTTCAGAAAGGTTATGGCTGGATGCTCAAGGAAGCCTGCAAGCATCATGAGGATGAAGTTTATTCGTTTGTACTTGCAAGAAAGAAAATCATGCCAAGAACAGCATTGAGATATGCAATAGAGAAAATGCCAGCACAAAGAAAAAAACAGGTTATGAAAAGGGACTAAACGCAAGCA
This sequence comes from Candidatus Coatesiibacteriota bacterium, assembly GCA_016927185.1. Taxonomy (GTDB): domain Bacteria; phylum JAFGND01; class JAFGND01; order JAFGND01; family JAFGND01; genus JAFGND01. The sequence goes on along the minus strand of JAFGND010000009.1, from coordinate 21,375 downwards.
GAAAGGATAGAAATGGGAAACAGGATTAATCATGATGAGATTATTAATAAAATCAAGCTAGATATAGCATCTTATACCAAACCAGAGGATTCAATGGATTATCAGAGATTTTTCAAGGAAAAGTTAAAACAGCCAAGAATTCTTAAATCCAAAATAATAGGCAAGATAAGCAATGCAAGTTTCAGGCAGATAAAAGATGCATCCAAAGAGGAGATCTTCGATATTTGCGAGAAACTTCTTTCAAACAAAACAAATGAAGAATCTTTTATTGCTTTCAACTGGGCATACAGAAAAAAGGATGATTTGAAAGAGGATGATATCAGGGTTTTCGAAAGATGGATTAACGTATATGTTGATAACTGGGCTTATTGTGATTCGCTTTGTTGCGGACCTGTTGGATTCCTGATTTTTGAAAATGAACAGTTGATAAAAGTACTGCTTGAATGGACTAAATCCAGAAATAAATGGTTCAGGAGAGCTTCAGCTGTTTCATTGATATATTCCATTCAGAAAGAGAGATATCTGAAGGAAGCTTTTAAAATAGCAGAAATATTGCTTCAAGACAGGGAGGACATGGTTCAGAAAGGCTATGGCTGGATGCTCAAGGAAGCCGGCAAGCATTATGAAGATGAAGTTTACTCCTTCGTTCTTGCCAGAAAGAAAACTATGCCAAGAACAGCTTTGAGATATGCAATCGAGAAAATGCCAGTATGGAGGAAAATTCAGGTTATGAAAAGAGATCGATAGCTTCAAGCGTTTGCATTTATTTGGCTAACAAATAACTTGACTAGTTAGTCCTTTATTGGCAACAGGGAACAAAACAACCAGGAGAGGAAGTACTTTATGAAGTTCATGAATTGTTTATTCTTGCTTGTTTTCTTCAGTTTCATTAATGCAGAAGTTATTACTATTGCTGAGGCACGAAAAGATGCAAACAATGATGGAATCCCTGACAGGGAAGGAGAAACTGTTACTGTACAGGGAATCTGTATAGGCAATTCAAATATTCTCTTCTATATACAAGATGAAACAGCAGGAGTAAACATATACATCTCTGAACTGTCAACAACCTATTATATAGGGGACAAGATAGAAGTCACTGGAGTTGTAACATTTTACAAGGGTTTGACTGAAATAAAACCTTCATCTGAAGAAGACATAAAACTGATAAGCAAGAGTAATAGTGTTTCACCTTTCAATATGCCATATAGCACTTCACTTTCAGAGAAATATGAAGGATCACTACTCTCTTTTGGGGATTGCAGGGGATCAATTGCGAACTGGAAAGTTGTTGAAGTTGGCACTAATCCCTCATTATCAGGAACTGGATATGCAATAACTGCTTTATGGGGAAAGACAAGCTTCGAGATATATATTTATCCAGAAACAGGCATAGATGTAAAGAACATCAGAAAGGGAGATAAGATAATAGTAACAGGCATTGGGGGACAATATGATCCTGAAGAACCTTATCTTGATGGATACCAGCTTCTTCCCCGACAGCAAAGCGATATTATAAAACTGAAAATGGAAGGAACCACTTATGAAGTTTTCATAAAAACAGAGAAAAATCTTTTTAATCCGAAAAATGGGGAAACATGCCTTATCAGTATTGGAACTCCTGCAACTTATAAAGTCAATGTTGCAGTATATGACATCAAGGGTAGAAAGAAGCTTAATATAATGCAGAACAGAAGTGGTGGTTTGCTGTTTTATACATGGGATGGAAGAGATGATCTATCAAGATTTTTACCTGCAGGAATATATATAATACAACTGAAAACCCAGGATCAGGCAGGCAAATGGGAAACAAAGATGCAGACAATTGCAATAGGAACCAGATTAAAGTGAGGATATAGATGAGCAAAAAGTCTATTTTGGTCGTTCTTCTGATTGCATCCTTATTCACAAGCCTTTCATTAGGTTTTGGAACCAAGTATGCGCAAGCTTATAATGAAGACTTTTTTGAACAATTAAGTACCTTTACAGAGGTTCTGAAACTTGTTCAGGATAATTATTATGACCAGAAGAAAATAAACGAGGATTCATTGATGGTTGGAGCTATAAAAGGAATGCTTGAAGTACTGGACAAGCATACTGTTTACCTGGACAAGCAATCATTCCAGATGCTTACAAGTGAAACAAGCGGATCATTTGGAGGTCTTGGAATACAGATTTCAGTCAAGGATGGAGTACTTACCATAATAACTCCGATGGTTGGAACGCCTGCTGAAAGGATAGGACTTAAACCTGGAGATATAATAAGCAAGATAAATGGTGAATCAACACAAGGAATTACCCAGATGGATGCAATAGGCAAACTGAGGGGTAAGCCGGGAACCCAGGTTACAATAACAGTAATAAGGGAAGGTGTCCCCAAGCCACTTGAATATACAATTACAAGAGCAATTATTGAATTGAACAGCATTCCAGCATCTTTCATGGTAACAAGGGATATTGGTTATGTAAAAGTGACTGAGTTTGAAAAACCTACCTCAAGCAAGCTTATTGATTCATTGAAAAAGCTTAAAAGTGAAGGTATGACAAAACTGATACTGGATCTGAGAAATAATCCAGGTGGCTTATTGATATCATCTGTTGAAATAAGCAATCTTTTCCTGCCTCAGGGAAAGGTTATAGTATCTACTCAGGGAAGGGTGGATTCACAGAAGCGCATATTCAAGGCAACAGGTGGTTCTGAGTTCGAGGATCTGCCGATGGTAGTATTGGTTAATCTTGGTTCAGCATCAGCATCTGAAATTGTCACTGGAGCCCTCAAGGACCATAAAAGAGCTACTATAATAGGTTCCAAGACTTTCGGAAAAGGAAGTGTACAGAATGTTATCAAGTTGAACAGGGATGATGCACTTAAAATAACAGTAGCCTTGTATTATACTCCTTCAGGAGTTTCTATTCATGAGAAAGGAATTGATCCTGACATACTTGTTGAAGATGATAGATATCCAATGTATATTGCTTATTTGAGAAAGCATGATTATTTCAGGAAATTTGTTCAGAAGAAGCTTAAGGACAAGAGAATAAGTTACGGTGATTTCAAGGTTGATAAGGCAATGCTGGACGAGTTCTATGCTTTTGTCAATAATGACAAGAACGAGGAATTGAAAAAAGAGATTTTTGGTGATGTAATACTGATGAGAATATTGAAGAAACATAGTCTTGATCCATTCAATGAGCTTTTTGAAGCTGCAAAAGAAGACATTGTTGATGAATTAACTTCACAGGCTTATTTCATTGGATCAAGCGAAGAGTCCTCAATCAAATATATGTTGAGAAATGACAGTGCTGCAAAAAAAGCTATTGAAATACTGGAAGCTAAGTAGCTTAGTTTTCCTCATAATTTTCTCTTGCACAACTGATCCAGAGAAGCAAGCCGAGGATGAGGATCTGGCAACAATACAGAGGACATTATTAACATGGCAGAATGCCTATAAAGACAAAAACTGGACAAATCTGGAGAAGACTTACATTGACAGCCAGATAAGGTTTTATTTGAGATCCGAGGATAGATGGGATTATGATGGTGATAATTACAAAGATGGATTTTATGATTATTATACCTTGAAAGATATTCACATAGAGATGTTCAAGATAGACAGTATCAAATGCGATTTACAGGGTGATAGTTATTACAGGGCTTCATTTGATTCATTATTATATGAGGCACCACGGACACTTTTCATACATGCATACAAAAATAACGAGAAAAAAACATCGCAAGGGCAGGTTATATTTTACTTGCGTCAGGAAAGCGATTTGACATGGCGTATAGCAGAAATAAATGATAGAACTGGAATAAATGGTGACATGTCTCTGGGGCTTCTTTATAAATACTATTGGAAAGGTAATGTCAGCTGCGTTGGTGGAACTCGCCTGGCTTTTGGTATTCTCTTGCATGGAAATTTGACAATTGCTGAATAGTCTCTTGCTTCCAGAAATATTCTTTCTTCTATGGTCTCATATTTTCTCAATCTCCTCAGTCTGTTATAAGTGAATGGATGAGATGCAAGAAGCCCTTTTAGCATTTCAAAAATATCAGGTTGAGACATGGAATCAAATTCATTAGCCAGAGTGCAGTATTCTGGAAACCTGAATCCAACTGCTTGCTTGTTTTGATTAAGATAGTATATTTTCTTTAAACCCTGGCAGACTGCATGAGGAGAAGTATAAATTGCTGAATATAAATCAGCAGCATATTCCCTGCTCCTGTTAATCCAGTTGAATATAGCGACTCCAAGATTCAGAAAGAGGCCAAGAGCAAGCAATAAAACACCAATTATGAAAAGCAGGAAGGCAACAGGAAGCGCTAACAATACAGCTGTAAAATTAGAATACGAGTTTGACCAGTTCTTGAATTGCTCCCTTGCCTTGGAAAGTGTTGCCAGCAATCTGCTGCTAATAACAATGATCACAAGGCTCACTTTTTTTATGAAACAAAGAATCCTGAAACCAAGCCATAACATGCCATTAAGATAAAGATCATTATTATAAATATGTCCCAGCTCATGACCCAAAACACCTGCAAATTCCTCTGGAGTTAAAAGATCCATTATATCATCTGCAAAAACAACTCTGTATCTGCCTGCTTCCGTATAAACCATGGCATTTTTTGAGAGATGATGAGAAACATAGAAATCAACAGATTTTATATTGGATCTTTTCAGAAGTATTTCAATAATCTTCTTGAACTCTGGATAGAATTGAAGCACTATCGGTTTTGGTTTGAGAAGATGATTTATGAAAAATGGAGAAGCAATGTATGAAAGGAAGAAAATTATCAATGAAGTCAGTGTCAACCCTATCAATGTATCAACCATATCTCCTGGAAGAAGTAAAAGCTTGTGAATGATAAGCTCACAATATATGAATAGAAGAATCATGAAAAACGATAATCCAAGGATAGCTTTTATTCTATATTTTGCTCGTTCCTTTTGCAAAATCTCGGATAGTTCCAGCAATCTTAAATTTATTAGTGCTTCTGGTTGCATAGTTTCTGCTTAATATACCTTGAATTTCAAGCAAGAATATTTTGAAAAATGTTGATTTTAAAAGCTTTTGCAATTTTGGTAAAAGGATAACCAGGGTTTTCCCCAAACTTATCCACAATATTCAAATTCAATATTTACAATTATAATTGATTTTGTATTGACTTGCAAGTGAATATCTTGAAAAGTTATCCACAGGTTTTATGATTGATTATATATTCAGTAAAAGCAAACTCGGATTGGCTCCCATGTCTGAGATAAACAATAAGATCTTCAGGCAGATATGTAAATATATGGGAGCATATCCTGTTTTTACAGGCATGATAAGCAGTGATGCAATTACAAGAAACCATGCAAATTCATTCCAGTTGGCTGAATTTGATGATTATGAACGTCCCCTGGGGGTACAGCTTTTCGGGTATTCTTTTGAAACAGTATCAAAAGCAGGCCAGATAATAAATGAGAGATTGAAACCAGATTTCATAGATTTCAATTCAGGATGCCCTGTCAGGAAGGTTGTAAAAAAGAATTCAGGAGCAGCTTTACTTAAGGATTTGAAAACGCTTAATCTTATCTTGAAGAAACTCCATGAAGCAGTAAAACCAACTCCGGTAACAGTGAAAATCCGCTCTGGATGGAGCCGTGTCAATTTGAAGGAGATAATCAGGGCTGTCGAAGACAGTGGAATTGAAGCTATAATATTGCATCCAAGACTTGCAGTGCAGGGATATGAAGGTAATGCATCATATGATCTCTTGAAAGAAGCTGTTTCAAGTACTGATTTGCCGATTATAGCAAGCGGTGATATTGATTCTTTTGAAAAAGCTGTTTTTATAATGAATAGCACATCCTGCTTCTCAGTTCTTGTAGGAAGAGAGGCAAGGAGCAATCCCTTTATTTTCACGAATCCATATGTCTTGCCAGATGACAAAGACAGGATTTCAGTAGCATTACTTTATTTATTAAGGTCGTTTCTTGCATCAGGAGAAAAAGCTTTCTGGAGCTCAAAACCTTACTGTGCAGCATTTACAAAGGGTATCAGTCATGGAGCTGAACTGAGAAGGAATATTTTCCAGTCTTCATCTTTTTATGAGTTGTACAATGTTTTGCATGATAAATGGGAAAGACTTGATGAAAGCTCCTATCCAGAAATTGTTTTTCTGGTTACCGAATTGAAAAAAAAAGCATCCCTTTTGTGAAGAGATGCTTCTATCTGAAATTAAATTGCTGCTATCTGTCTAAATACCAGACATCATACTGGGTTCTTTCCTCAGTAGTAGACATCTTGTTATTGGAACTGTAATATATGCGATTTCCAGGTCCATAGCATGGATCCTGATCAACTGAAGAGTCTATTGTCAGACGTTCAGATTTGCCATTATCAAGATTGAATTCAAAAATATCTGAATTCCTGTAAACTGATGTTTCATAAGGATTGCTGGTATAGAGTATCTTGTTTGCCGTGGAATGCCAGCGGGGATTCTCATCATCATATTCGCTTGTGATAAGTGCTGCCAATCCTGAGCCATCAAAGTTGACTTTATAGATATCCCAGTTACCACTGGTGAGAGTCTGGAACAGAACAGTGTTACCATTCTTGTTTATTCTTGGGCGAATATTTATTGATACCAGACCATTACTTAATGGTACTTTAGTTGTTAATTCCTTTGTAGCTACATTATACGCCCAGACTTGATATGATTCTCCTTCATCGAATAACTTATCCATATCCATACCCTTGTATTGAGTAGGATCTTTCAAAACTTCTGCATAAATGCAAAAAACCAGCTTGTCTCCTGCAATGTTTGGATAAGCAATCTTTAAATCCTTGCTTCTAACAAGTTCTACAAGTGTATCTTGAAAAGGTTTAGTTGTTGTTTTTTCAGTGCTTATCTTTGCAATTCTGTATAAAGTATAAGATTTAACATTTGCAGTAGTGGCAGATGGTTGCGTTCTTGACCAGCTTTCTGACATAGAGACAAGGGCAGTTCTATCATCAATAATCTGATTAAGGTTTATAGTATTGAGTTGTATGGATCTGATAAATAGTGAATCTGATCCAGCATGTTTTTCATATGCATTAGTACTATCAGCTGATGTCCATGCACTATAAGTTATTTGAAGAACATCCCCAACTCCAAACTTCTTGTTGGCTGCCTTGTGAAGATTATTGATCCTGCTTTTATAGGGTTGTACCAGCTGATCCCATACTACTTCAACGCTGTCCAGTTTTACTCCGTTAAGCTTGAAATTAACAGAATTGGGATCACAATAATTCAGGAAACATTGCCACTGCTGCAAAGGAATGCTGCATGGCTGATTGTGTTTTGTACTACCCATCGTATCAGCTTCACTAACCATATATTCTTCTGTTATTTGCCTGTAAGCCCAGTCAACACCTTCTTGTCCCAGAATAACAGTATCTGTATATTCATAAGCAGTGCAAAGTCTTTCAATTTTTTGTGAGCTCAGTATATATTTCCATAGCACTACCAGTGTTCCACTTCCGCCAGATTCATCCGCAATATCAGAGTTGAAAGCTATGAATTGACCATTTGGTGAAAGAATGGGATTGTATTCATTGCCATCAGTACCGAACAATCTCTTTGCCTTAGTACCTGTTGAATTGTTATTTTCATCAACTGGGTCGTCATAGCAACTCCATATGAAAGTTAAGAGAATTATAGTTATTACTATAGTGAAATTACGCTTCATATTGCCTCCCTTTTAGAATCTAAATTCCTAAAAATTCTAAATATTAATTCCCCCCTTTATATCAAGAAATTCTGATTTTTTCTATCCTGATGTTTGTTATTGGCTGTCTGTGACCTATTTTTCTTCTATAATCCTTGCGTTTCTTATATTTTACAATAAGCTTCTTATTGTCTTTTGCATGCTCTAAAACTTTGCCTTCTATTTCTGCCTTGCCAATATAAGGCTGGCCAAGATGGATTTTATCATTATCGCCTATCAACAGAACCTTGTCAAAAATGACAGTATCATCTATATTTTTACCAATCCTGCTTACTTTAACAATCTCACCCTCAGCAACTTTGAATTGACGTCCATCAAATTCAAAAACAGCGTACATTAAATGCCTCCTAACAATCCATTATGAAATTAAAACCAATCTTACAATTCAATGATTTCTTGTAAAGAAAAAAGCTTCGATATTTAAAAAACCCTTACTTTAATATATCTCTGGGGATTCTTCTTTATATCCTCAAGCAGGTTTTTTACTTCCTTTACAGTTTGTTTCAAATCCTTATATAAATCATCTTCATTTACTACTTTGCCAAGTGTTCCCTTGCTTTTCTTGACATTTGATGTTATATATTCCATATCATCAGCTATTCTGTCCAGCTTTATCACAAGATCTTCTACCTGAGGCCCAATTCTCCCGAATGATTTTTTTGCCATATCAATCTCAGGTGAAGTTATAAGGCTATTCAATCTGACACTCAAAGTCCTTAAATTCCTTACTGTTGCTTTTAAATCCTTTCTGTTCTCAATCACTACATCATTCAAGTTACCGGTCAACTCAGTAGTGTTGGAAAGAAGCTTGTCTAAATCCTTTTTTTCCAATATCTGATTTATCTTATTTATAGTCGTATCAAGTTTTATGACTATCTTGACCATTTCCCCTAGCATCCTGGTTACTGAGCCTTCTGGAGTACCTTTGAGATTGTTTGTGTCAGCAGGTTTATTTCCTGTTCCAGGATTTATTTCAAGGAACTGTCCTCCCATGAGACTCAGATTCCTTATCTGAATTTCATAATCATCTCTTATTGATATGTCATTATCAATATTGGCAGATACTACAACCTTGTTATTCTGGAGCGAAACCTTTTCAATCTGACCTTTCTTTACTCCTCTTACCTTTACCAAATCACCCTTGTTCAGTCCTTCGGCTTCATTGAAATAAATAGTCAATCTTGTCTTGTTTCTTGTCAAAGATTGATCATTCAAATATAAAGCGCCAAAGAAAAGGACTATAATGCCTATTACAGTCATTATACCAACTTTTATTTCAGTTTTTCTCATATTTCTTCTTCACTTTTTCCTTCAATAAAATCACGTATGAAAGGATTTTCTGAAGTCTTGATATTCTCTATGCTTCCATCGAAAATGATTTTTCCTTCATAAAGCATTGCCATTCTGTCCCCTACATGGTAGGCACTTTTCATGTCATGAGTTACTACAATGCTTGTAACATTAAGTGTTTTCTGCAATTTGCGAATAAGCTTGTTTATTACATCACTCATGATGGGATCAAGACCAGTTGTTGGTTCATCATAGAGGATTATTTCCGGATTCATTGCTATTGCTCTTGCCAATCCAACCCTTTTTTTCATTCCACCTGACAATTCAGCAGGTTTCAGTTCCTCAATGCCTGACATTCCGACCATAGCAAGTTTTTCTTTTACTATTGGTAGAATCTCCTTTTTCTTCATATTTTCATGCTCAATCAATCCTAAACCTACATTTTCCCATACAGTCAATGAATCAAACAATGCAGCTCCCTGAAAAAGCATGCCGAATTTCCTTCTTATCCTGAAAAGATCCTTCTGTTTGACAGAGCTCATTTTTATGCCTTCAACTTCTACTTCACCTTTTTCTGGTTTAAGCAGACCTATTAAATGCTTTAGTAATACACTTTTCCCGCTTCCTGATCCGCCTATTATTACAAGTGTTTCACCTTCATAAATATTAAGATTGACTCCCTGCAAAACGCTGTTATCTTCAAAATTCCTGTAAAGATCGCTTACCTTTATCAGTACATTTTTGCTGGAGCTATTCATTTTATGCATTATGCTTTTTAGAACTCATAACAGCAATAGGTAATATCATTTCTTGAAGTGAAATTCCACCATGAATAAATGAAGGTTTGTAATTTTCTATGAAATTCTTGAACCCTATATTGTATGTAAGATAATAATCACTTTTTGCAAGAATACATTCAGGTTTATCTTCTTCCTTTGGAAGTTTAAATTGTGTAAGATTCTTGATAACCAGAGCTTCTTTTGGCTTTGTCTCAAGAGCATGACCAAACTTGTATCTGAGACCTGAAGTGGCATTCCATGAAGCGATTATTTTGGAGGGTTTTCTTGCAAGAATGCTTCCATGATCAGTTGTAAGAACTATGCATATATCCTTCATTTCAGAAAGATGCTTCAACAGGGTATACATGCCGCTATGCTGAAACCATGAAACAGTGACTGATCTGAAAGCACTTTCATCTGTTGATATCTCTCTGATAAGATCTGAGTGCGATCTATTATGGCTTAGAAGATCAACAAAATTATAAACAAAAGCAGACAACTGGTATTTGTGAATATTCTTCTCATAATGCTTTATCAAGCCCTCCACCTTCTCCTCGTTTATTATCTTGAGGTAGAAAATATTCTCTTGAGCCTTATCCAGTCCCAATCTCAAGCATTGCTCTCTAAGAAGTTCTTTTTCATACTTGTTTACTGATCTTTCATCCTTAAGTACTTCCCAGTATTGTGGATATCTTGAATAAATATCAATAGGGAGCAAACCAGAAAATAACGAGTTCCTTGAATATGCAGTTGAGGTAGGTAGTATTGAATAGTAATGATGCTGTTCTATGTTGAAGTATTCAGACAGGATCTCGGAAATTGCATACCATTGATCCAGTCTGAGGCAATCTATAAGCATCATTATGACTTTCTGACCTTTCTTGATGAAAGGAGAGACAAAAGTGGAGAATACTTTGTTGCTAAGCACAGGCTGTTTTTGTTCTTCAAGCCATGTAAGATAATTCTCTTCTATGAAATGACCAAAATATTCATTGCAGGTTTCTATAAGTCCATGGAAAGATTCCTTTATTTCGTCATTCATTATTTGTGACATTTCTAACTCGAAAAGTGTAATCTGAAGATATATTTCGTACCAATCATTTGATGTAAGAGGTGTTTCCAGCCTGTCTGTGATATCCTTGAAAAGCTTGGAGAAGTTTTTCCCTGCAAGATTTTTCTTGATATTTTTGCTTTCAAGAAGCTTTTTGAGAACGAGCAGTATCTGGCTTGGATTGACAGGTTTGGTAAGATAATCATTTATCTCCTTGCCAATAGCTTCTGCCATCAGATGCTCTTCTTCATTTTTTGTTATCATTACAACAGGAATTTGCGGATTGATTTTTCTTATTTCTTCAAGCGTCTCTAGCCCATCCAGACCTGGCATAGCTTGATCCAGAAATATTATATCATAAGTCTGTTTCTGAAGGTGATACAAAGCATCATGACCATTATTTATACTATCTACTTCATAACCTCTCTTGTTGAGAAATCTTATATGGGCAGTGAGAATGTCAATCTCATCATCTACCCAGAGAATTCTTGCCTTGTTGATAGTCACTCCTTTCTTAATATCATATCATGGAATTCTTTTCTGATATTATTGATGTTTCTGTGATAAGAAGGATGAAGGCTATTGGTTAATAATACTACAACCAATCCTCTTGAATGCTCCATCCATATTGATGAACCAGTATAACCGGTATGCCCAATTGCATATTTACCAAGATTTTTTGCTGCCATGCTATTCTTGTTTGATTTGAAACCTAATGCTATATCTGTTTTATTGCCAGAATATGATAATAATCTATTTAATGTAAAGGGAGAAAAAAAAAGGTTTCTGGAATATCCCATGTATGCTGACATTAAATTTGCAATATCTGATGCATTTCCAAACAAGCCAGCATGTCCATTGATGTTATTCCAGAACCATGCATTTTCATCATGAACTTCAGTTGTTCTTAATTGTCTTCTCCTCCATCTGCAATACTGGGAAGAAGCAATATCCATCTTTTCATCAGGATTGAATGTAATGCTGAGATTCAAGGGTTTTGCTATTTTTTCATCAAATAGTTTATCAAGTTTTTCCCCCTCTATTTTCTCAAGAAGCATCCCAAGAATTATATAATTTAAATCGCTGTATATACTCTTTTTTAAAGGTTTCTCCCTGGACAGGAATTCAATGAGTTTTTCCCTTTCAATATTATATCTGAAAAATCTGTAGTGTGAGATTATTTTGCTTTTATGGGCAAGAAGTTCATATATGGTTGTTTGTGCATAAGGAGTATCAACGAATTCCTTGAAATGGTTTTTTAGATTATCATTCAAGGATAACCTGCCTTTATCTGCAAGCATAAGTATCAATGGAGCAGTGCATAACTGCTTGGTAAGAGAGGCAAGATCAAAGTATGTGTCTCTTGTCATAAACCTTATACTGTCTGTTATCTCAGCCATACCTGCTGATATTGTTATATCTTCCTTTCCATACTCCCACACTGTTGCAACAGCTCCTGAGAAACTGCCTGCAAGCCTCCTGTTAAAAGTATTTTCATCAGCATCTTTTAAAAGCAATGCCTCATGAGGGAAACGCAGATTTCTGATAAGAAATTTCCTGGATTCTGCTTCATTATTATAAGACAGGATGCAGCAGAATACTATCAATATTGAAATCATCTAGTTTTTTTGCCTTTTAAGATGTGTCTTGCTTCTCAAGCCTGTCAAGATTACTCTCCAGAATGGCATATGATAAGTTTTCATATATCTTCTGGTATAGAAAAGGTAGAATATAAGATCAAATACGAGATTTGGTTTAATCTTTATGAGCTTTCTAATAATTTTCTCAAGTGAAGGATATCTCACTGCAATAAAAACCAGCTTGTGGAGATTATCAAGCTGGTTTTTTTCGGGATTTTTTAGAACACTCTGCTTGAAATAGCTGCTGTGGATTTTATCAAGGGAAATCTCGCTATCTATATACTCATGTTTCATGCAATATTCAGCAAGAGCAGTTCTGGGGTAGGGCTGGACAAGACTGACCCATACAAATTCATTTCTCAATTCCTGATTTATATGGACAGTTTCGAATGCCTGCTCGATTGTTTCCCCTGGCAATCCAAGCATATTGAAAGTGCCTGTTTTAATTTTATATTTCTTCAAGAGATTGGAGCAGTTTATTATCTGATCCTTGCTTATATTTTTTCTTAATACTTCATTTCTCTGAAAATCATTACCACTTTCTATTCCGAAATAGGCACTTGAGCATCCACTTTTGCCAAGTGCTTCAGCTATTTCATCTGTCAGAAGATTAGCTCTCACGAGACAGAAGAAAGGCAGTCTTATCCTTTTTGCATAAATCTCGAGAAAATCAATCAGCCATTTCTTGTTGAGAATGAACAAATCATCGTCAAATCTGACACTTTTCAAACCATAATTTTTCTTTACATATTCTATTTCTTCAATCACTCTTTCAGCAGAGTGTCTTCTCAGATAGCTGCCCTTGTTCTTGTATAATTCCTTGCTCTTGTGATTGAAGCAGAATGAACAATCATAGGGGCAACCCCTTCCTGTAAGGAAATGCTTGTTTGGACTCTGTCTAAGTAACTTTATATTCCTGTATAACCTTCGTCTATTGAATGGAAGGGAATCCAGGTCTTCAATCAGATTTCTCACATCATTCTTGATTATCTCGCCATCAGGTTTCTTAACCCACAAATTCCTGATAGTTGAATAATCCTCCTTTTTTTCAAAGGCATTGATAAAATCTACTATTGCTTCTTCTCCCTCACCCCTGCATATGACGTCAATTCCTTCATTCTCTATGAATTCAGGAAAGAAAGTAGCATGTGCCCCACCTACTATAGTAAGCACATCAGGGAATAATTTCTTCAAGAGATTGGCTGCCTGAACAACCCATCTATGAGTTCCTGTTGTACAGGAAAAAGCTATAATATCTGGATTGAAAGGCTTCAGCTTTTTTATAAGTCTTGAATGATCCGCTTCTACAATTACGTCAACACTGTGACCATTTATTTCAAGCTGCTCAGAAATATAAATTGGTCCCAGGTATTCAAACCAGAAGTCCTGTACGAATAGAATATTAGCCATTATTTATGGTAAAAAATCAAGTTTTTGCAAGCCTGTTTTCCTAAGACTTGCCTTTTTCTTCCCTGAAGCAAACAGGGCAATATCCACCATGTGATGCCAGATAACTTTCAGTTGCATTATTGCCACATTTCTTGCAATAATCCTTAACGCTTTTTATCTGTTCGCTATCTCCACCCAGTTCTGCAGAAATGTAATATTCAAAGAAATCCTCATTTGTCTCATATATATGCTTGTAATCAGTCTTTATCTTGTATATGGCATTCAATAGATGCTCTTTCGGTACATCCTTCAATTCTTCAAGTACCTTGTTCTGCCAGTTATCTCTGTTTTCACCGGTAGTTGACTTGTCATAAAAGAAATGGCACAAGTCCTTGACCTGGGCTGGAATATCTTTGTCTTCATACAGATGCTTAAGGTCTCTTTCAAGAGAATCTCTTTCAAATGCATCTTCATACAGATCCTGTATCAATGGATTATTGGGGCTTATTTCCTTGGCTTCAAGCGAGATCTGCTTTGCAAGATGGAATAACTTAGTCTTGAAAAGCAATTGCGCAAGCTGGGCAAGTTTCAAGCCTACATAATTCTTTGTTTCCTGATCCGAAGGAATGTTCTCCCTGATTTTTGCTATTGTTGCCTCTACCTTGTCCTGTGAATCCTGCAGCCCATAAAGCCTTACCAGCGGGAAGAGATATACGAACATCTCGAAATCACCTTCATTAAGCTCCCTTATTCTGGAGATGAGTATTTCTTCAGCTCTCGAGTAGTTCTCACCATCAACAAGAATCTCAATATAGTCAAGCACAATACCAGCCTCCGTCGGATCTATCTGATAGGCTTTCTCGAATGAATCTATGGCAGCTTCACTCTGTCCAATACCAAGCTGTGATCTTCCAAGATTCTGCCAGAATACCCTGTTTGATGGATCAATGCCAGTAAGGGTTTCATACTCCATCATTGATTCAAGATACATCTGATTGTACAGGAATGAGAGACCGAGATAATGCCTTATGAAAGTAGCATCAGGATATTCATTCAGAAGAGACTGGAACTCGGTAATAGCTCTGCTGAAATCCTGGTTTTCAAGCAAAGTTAACCCGCTAGTTAGCCTTCGTTTCAGTTCCGGTCCGTAATTATTCAGATGATCATATTGCTGTCTTGTCTGAGTATTTTTCAGGATTTCGTAACTCTGCCTTACTTTTCTGAACTCTTCAGGGAATTTTTCTGGCGGGAATTTTCTTATAGCTTTGAAATAGGCTTGCTTTATCTCTTGTGGAGATGCATTTTCCTTTACCCCAAGAATTTCATATAGATTTGCCATTTTCCTCTCCTTGAAGCTTATGGCATTGGGATTATCCCAAGCGCAATATCCTTTAAAACTTCACTATATAATCTATGTTCCAGTTCTAACACTCTCTTTCCAAGGGTTTCAGCAGTATCATTTTCAAGCACTTTTATTTTTTCCTGCCTTATTATATTCCCGTGATCGTAAATATCATCTACCCAGTGGATTGTTACACCTGTTTCAGCATCTTTTGAGCGGATAACTGCTTCATGAACAGATTTGCCAAAAAAGCCTTTTCCTCCATATTTTGGGAGTAATGCCGGGTGGATATTTGTAACACGCTTTCTCAACATTTTCAGAAATCCCGGACCTCTGTACTTCATATAGCCTGCCATTGCTACAAGTTCAGCTTCTTGCGTCAAGAAATATTCTGCAATAGCAAAGTCAAGCTCTTCCTGGACAGGAAATTTCTCATCATTGAGAATTTTCAGCTTGATATTATTGTCTTCAGCAATCCTGATGGCATTAGCGTTCCTGTTATTGCATACAATAGCTGTTACCTTCCCATTTATATAGCCATTCCTGCAGTTCTCTATTATTTTCTGCATATTTGATCCACCATGAGATACAAGAATTCCTATTCCAAGCATTATTCTATTCCCAGTTTTGGCAGAAGATCAAGAAGTCTTCTTATAAGCTCTGATCTAATTGATTTAAGAACCTTTCCATAGGCATCTGCCTTGAAATATACGTAGGCAGGAGCATCAGGAGTCTGTGATTTGTGATTTATTTCCTTCTGGGTAAAAGTTATTGTGATAATTCCTTCATTATTATCAGAAGTTGGCTGTTTTGCTTCTATCTTTGAAACAGATTCTTTTATGAACATTGCATAAGGCAGGAATTTGTCTGGATTTTTTTTCATGTAATGAAACAATGTCAAGGAGCTTCCCAGCTTTGTCTCAAGATTGACATTGGTATTCATTGAGACATATCCATCTATCAATCTGTAGGTTGGCTGGGGATCCTTGTGTTCATCAAGTTCCTGCAGGGCATCCTTAGTCCATCCAGTAAGTTCATTCCTGCAGAATCTTTCAAGCTCGTAATTATTGAGTTTAAGTGCAATAATAAGAGTTTCAGCAATTGACTGGGAAAGCGGCACTGTCCTTGACTTGATTTCAGCCATTACGTCAAATATGTCAGGACTTTCCCGAACATTTCCTAGCCATATTTTTCTCTGCCTTTCAACTTCCCTTTCTATTGCAGAACGCAAATCATCCGAATCTCCAGGCTCGCTTTTTGCACCGTGCCTGAAATATATGGTTCCTTCCTTGAATGCAGTTTTATATTTCCTGTCGACCTGATATACTCCAGGTTTTGTAAAAATAAGCGGGACCAAGGCATCATAAATTATCATGATAGCCAGATTGTATCCATCCCTGTTGAATTGTTCTATCTCGAAATCTGCAAACTGCCTTCCTGTATATTTGGCAATCTTGTCAGTAATTTTTGCAGGATCGTATTTAACAAGTTCTTCCACATTATAACCTGAAAATGAACAATCGTCTTCCAGTCCTATTATTATTATTCCACCACCTGAATTTGCCATAGCTGCAAAATCTTTGAGGATTTCGCACCAGTCTTCTTTTGAAAATACGTCAAACTTCCGCTTGAAATCAACCTCTGCTGATTCGTGAGTAACCTCGACAGCTAGTGCAAGATATTCAGCTCTTGTTCTCATTTTTTTGTTTTTTCAAGTAGATTTGAAAGCATATTGATTTCTCTTGAAGAAACTTGATTTATGTCAATAGAAACTTGCAGTCAAATCCAGAATCAATATTCAGAGCAGATAAAACAAGCATGTCATGAAGTCCTTGCTGGATTGTTATTTCTCCCATTCAATGTAGAGAGCTTCTTTGAACGAATTAATTATTACTTTGATAATCTTGTCCTTTATCCCTTCAGTTTCTTCAATCCATTCATAAATACCTGTAAATGGCTGTTTCTCATATCCTTCCAGCTCTTCAAGTATGGACTGGGTTCCCCTGAGAAGCAGGGATCCTTGCTGAATGAAACCGAAATCAGCCTTTCTCTGGGCACTTCCGAGAATTTTCCTGCCCTCAACTTCTATCTCGGATTGAGAAACTGAGCCAAAACAAAGGATTCTTGAAGAGCTGCCCATTAAATTTCCTTTTTGATTTATGACGGCAGGTATTCCGAGAGAAACAAGAGCTTTCTTGAATACACTGGCTATTTCAGCATAGATTTCCAGATTACCCATCTTGAACAGCTCATCATCTGGTGGAAGCACTATGGAATATGTGATTTCCCGATCATGATAAACGGCACGTCCTCCAGTTGGTCTCCTGACAACAGGAACATCATGCTGACAGGCAAGTTTATATAAGTTTTCCAGCCCTTTTTTCTGAAGATAACCAATAGTTATAGATGGCTTTTTCCAAGAGAACAATCTCAGTGAAGGAATATCATTTGAAGCATTTCTGAAGCGCTTTTCATCAAATTCCATGTTATAAGTTGCATAGTTGGCTCCTGATAAAATCAGTTTCCATTTCCTTCGCATCTATTCCTTGCCTATATACAGAGGATTATCTTTTGTCCTGTATCTCAGATCATAATAATCCTTGAGAATCTTCTTGTGATCAAATGCAATCTCATCAGGCAGGCTGTCTTCCTGGAACCATGCAGCAAGGGAAGCATCGTCTCCTGCCTGTGGGATGGAGTTTGCAATCCCTATATAAACAGAACTTATTGTATGATGCCTTTCATCACGTTCTGGATCAGAATAAACACCGAGCAGTCCCACAAGTTCGACTTTAAGTCCCGTTTCTTCAAGCGCTTCCCTTACACTCGCATCTTCTGCCTTTTCTCCATAATCAACAAAGCCTCCTGGAATAGCCCATCCGAATGGTGGATTAAGTCTTGATATAAGGACTATTGGAGCGGGATTGCCCATAAATGGCAACTCTATTATGCAATCCACTGTAGGGATTGGATTTCTGTATATACTTACTGGATTACCGCATTTGGGGCATGCTATCTCATTTTTCATATAATCCCTTCATTCTATATGGATTGTTCCTGATGCTGCTTTTCAATTATCGTTTTTCTTCTCTTGTAGAGATCAGCAACTATCTGTCTTATAAGTACCCAGTCATAGTTTGTCTCTACAAGCAGTCTCGCTGATTGTGAAATTCTCTTTCTCAGTCCTCCATCCTGAAGAAGACTTATTGTAGATTGAATAAGTCCCTCAATGTCGTCCTTGATTATTATGTCCTTGTCAGGTGTAGCTTCAATACCTTCTGCTCCTATGCTTGTTGACAAGACAGGAATACCTGAAGCAAAAGCCTGAAGTATCTTCAGCCTTGTTCCACCACCTATTCTCAGTGGAACTGCAAAAACAGTCCCCTTGGCAAGAAATGGTCTTATGTCAGGGACATAACCTGTGATTGTAATGGATTTGTCTCTTGTCAATGCAAGTATTTCAGGAGGAGGATTCTGTCCAACAACAAGAAACCTGACATCAGGGATTACGTCTTTGACGAAAGGCAGTATGAATTTGTAATACCATAAAACTGCATCAACATTCGGTTCCCATGCCAGCGAACCGGTGAAAACAATGCATGGTTCGTCAGATTCTTTTTCCCTGAAATTGAAATAATCAAGATCAACCCCATTTGGTGCAAGAACTGACATTCTGGAACCCATGTTTTTCAGTATTTCCTGCTCGTTTCTTGAAACAGTCAACACTGCAGAGAATTCACTTATCTTTTTCGTTTCCCACTTTTTCAGTTTTATTGCCTCTTTCAGGAGTGCATTCTTCTTGAAAATATTTCTTACCTGTTTTACATATCTTAAAAGAAGGATTGTCTCTATCTGGTGGGCATCAAGTATCTTGAATGGATGGGAAATATTTGATAAATATCCTGCCATATGCAAATGTTCGCAGTGTATTGCATCATAATCAGTTTTCCTGAGCATTTTCTCCAGCTCATTTTTCATCTCGTTTTGCCTGTATCTTATCCAGAAAAGTGGATCATCCTCGAAAAGGTTTTTCAATACAAGCAGCGATAATTGCCACTTCTTCTGAGGTTTTCTCGGGATAATTGTCACCTGACTGCACATTTTTTGAATACCTGCTATTCGTTCGCTTGATTCATTGTCAGGAACATCGAAAGACAGAAAGTCAATTTCGTGAGACTCTGCAACTGCCCTCAGTATGTTATAACCTCTTATATTGCACCCAGAATCAAGAGGATATGGCACTCTGTCACTCAGGAATAGAATTTTCAATACAGTATTACCTTACAATGCATAATGGCATAAGAATTTTTATGTAAGCAAGTGTCAAGACAAAATGAAAACAAACCTGGAAAAGCTCAGGGACATGGTGGACTGAGTTGGAAATCTCACTCCCTACCCCTCTCTTTGTTGACACCTCACCCCCTATACCCCTCTCCTTGTAGGAGAGGGGAGTCTGAAAGACGGGGTGAGGTTAAAAATTGAGCTATTCTATCAAGAAAAGCCTTTTCTATTAGATGTTAAGACTAGTTTATCTTTACTATTCTTTTTGTTTCCTTCCCGCTCTTCACAATATATACTCCCTGTTTCCAGCTGCTAGTATCAAGAGAATGTTTTCCTTTATCCAGTTTCATAATCAATTGACCAGTAAGGGAATAGATTGAAGCAGAGGAAGGAAGGGAAATCGTAAGTCTGTCAGTGAATGGGTTGGGAGAAACTGAAAAGGATTTGGAAGGAAGATAAGAAGTTGATTTGTTATCTTGGAAACCAACTCTCTTTATAGTGAATGTACTGTCACTTGTATCAGTAGCATTAGCTTTTATATCATCTATCCTTACAAGACAGTTTTCTGAAGGAGTATCTGGAATAGTCCATGAATATTTGCCTTCATCAGCTGGCATCTTTGTAATCTCAGTCCATAAGCTTCCACCATCTGAAGTGAATTTTACTAAAACAGTATCAACATTCAATGATGTCCATGTAATATCATGAACAGAACCAATATCCCATTCTTCTCCACCGTTTGGAGAATAAACCTTTATAACAGGTTTTCCAGTATCTATAGCATAAAGATAATAATCATAACTTCCAACATAAACAACTCCTTCTGAAACACAAGGAGAAGATGAAACATTACCATTTGTCTGATATCTCCATTTAAGAGTTCCATCTGAACAGTTTATTGCATAAAGATAATACCCCGCTCCGACACCCCCTCCGACATAAACGATTCCATCTGAAACACAAGGAGAAGATCTACCACCAGTCTGATATCTCCATTTAAGAGTTCCATCTGAACAGTTTATTGCATAAAGATAATCATCCCAACTTCCAACATAAACAACTCCATCTGAAACACAAGGAGAAGAGTCAACCTTATAACCAGTCTTATATCTCCATTTAAGAGTTCCATCTGAACAGTTTATTGCATAAAGATACCAATCCCAGCTTCCAACATAAACAACTCCTTCTGAAACACAAGGAGAGGATTCAACCCAAGAATCTATCCAGTCTCTCCATTTAAGGGTTCCATCTGAACAGTTTATTGCATAAAGATAATCATCATTACTCCCAACATAAACAACTCTGTCTGAAACACAAGGGGAGGAGTAAACATCATCACCTGTCTGATATCTCCATTTAAGAGTTCCATCTGAACAGTTTATTGCATAAAGATAACTATCTAGACTACCGATATAAACGACTCCATCTGAAACACAAGGTGAAGAACGAACCCAATTACCTGTTTCATATCTCCATTTAAGGGATCCGTCTGCGCTGTTTATTGAATAGAGATAAGTATCATTACCTCCAACATATACAACTCCATCTGAGACACAAGGTGAAGAGTAAATCCTATCAGATGTCCGATATCTCCACTTAAGAGTTCCATTTAAACAGTTTACTGCATAAAGGTAATAATCCCAGCTTCCAATATAAACAACTCCATCTGAAACACAAGGGGAGGAGTCAATCAAAAAACCAGTCTTATATCTCCATATTAAATCCCCGGGAGCTGAAAAAAGAGAAGATATTAATCCCAGCAACATTAAAATTGTAATGCTTTTCATTTTTAACCTCCCTATTAGTCTTTATAAATCCTTATGGAATAAGCATTTTGTATATTTTT
>JAFGND010000043.1 GCA_016927185.1 Candidatus Coatesiibacteriota bacterium | reverse complement strand
TAAAACAGATGGAAAGACACTATGGACCTACGATTTGCCTGAAGGAGAAGTGGGTAGAACATCATATGGTTCAGATGGTTGGTTATATTTTATTTCCTATCAAAATAGCATTTATGGAAAACTAACAAGATTTGATGGTAAATCATCAAAAGACACAGGCAATTTTTATAGACCATCTCGAGAACTAGCAATAGATAAAGAAGGAATAATATATTTTGCTTCAGTCAGTACTCCTGATACATTGTTTGCTTATAATCCAGATTTATCATTGAGATGGAATGCAGCATTAGATGATACAGGAAGAGTATATTGTTCTCCTGCCATCTGTCCAGATGGGAGTATAATAGTAGGTTCAGAAGGAGGTTATGTTCATAAAGTATCCAAGGAAGGACAATATCAATGGAAAAGTGTAAAACTGGAAGAAGCTCCTATAGATTTTCCAACAGTAGATGCAGAAGGCAAGATATTTATTAGTTCTTATGGAACATATTGCCTAAGTCCTAATGGAGACATTTTGTATCATATTACACCAAATGCTGGTCAATGTCTGATAGGCCCTGGAAGAAGATTATATATGTTAAGTAGCAATCGTATTTCTTGTTTCAATGACAAAAACGATTTTCAAGAATCTAACATAATCAAAGAATCAATTCCATTCAAATTCAATATCTCTCCCAATCCATTCAGGGACAAGCTTAATATCAAAAGCAATATGTCAGTAACTATCTATTCCCTTACAGGTCAGTTGATAAAAAGAATAGAAAAGGGAGAGAATATAATAAATACCAGAAACTGGAAGGAGGGGGTATATATAGTGAAGGCTGGGAAGGAATGCAAGAGGATTGTGAAACTAAATTAAAAAAGGAGATCATAATGAAAAGGTTTTTCTTTATATTTATTATGTTTTCGATCTTTTCAGGAAGTTTATTTTCAGCTCCTGGTCATTTACTATGGAGATATAAGACAGGTGCAGCTGTTCGGTCTTCCCCTTTAATTTCAGATAGAGTTGTTTATGTTGGAAGCGAGGATGCATACCTGTATGCAATAAATTCTGTAAGTGGCAGTCTTAAATGGAGATATCAGACAGGAGGTACAATTTCCTATTCCTCCCCTTGTATTGCAAATGGAGTTGTATATATAGGAAGCATGGATCACTATCTTCATGCAATTAATTGCTCAGATGGAACACCTAAATGGAAGTATCAGACTGGCAATCTGGTAATCTCCTCACCTTGTATTGCAGATAATGTGGTTTATATTGGCAGCTATGATCATTATCTTTATGCAGTAAACAGCTCAGATGGTTCTCTCAAATGGAGATACCAGACAGGCGACTATATATCATCCTCCCCTTGCGTTTCAGATGGAGTTGTTTATGTTGGAGGCTGGGATCGTTATATTTATGCAATAAACTGTTCAGACGGAGCTTTAAAATGGAGATACTGGATAGGAATCTGGATATATTCTTCTCCTTGTATTACTGAAGGAGTTGAGTATATTGGTTCTACTGATTACTACCTTTATGCAATGAATATCTCCGATGGATCCCTGAAATGGAGATACAGGACAAGTAACTGGAATACATACTCCTCTGCTTGTGTTTCGAACGGAATTGTTTACATTGGAAGCAGTAATTATTATCTTTATGCAGTTAACTGCCCGGATGGAACTCTTAAATGGAGTTATCATACAGATTATGATGTTGATTCTTCACCTTGCGTTGAAGATGGAGTTGTTTATGTTGGAAGTAATGACAGATATCTTTATGCTATGGATGCTTTAGATGGAACACTAGAATGGAGGTATCAGACAGGTAATTATGTTTACTCCTCTCCCTGTGTTCTGGATGGAGTTGTTTATGTCGGAAGTCGAGATACATATCTCTATGCAATAGAGACCTTTGGTTATTCGGGATACAAGAGGAATAATTTCTCTTCTAATCTTCCCTCCCCCTCCTTCTCGATCTCCCCTAATCCCTTCTCATCCAGTATAACAGTTTCTCTTCCATCATCAGGTGCTATCTATTCCCTTACAGGTCAGTTGATTATGAAACTAGACAAAGGCAAGCACTCTCTTGATACTAGCAAATGGAGAGAGGGAGTTTATATTGTGAAGAGTAGCATGGAATGCAAGAGAGTTGTGAAGGTGAGATAACGGTTGATTCTATTTCCAAGGTAATCAACTGCTTTCCAACTTGAAAACTTCCTTGAAACAGAAGTTTGTTATTGACTAAAATTCTGTTTTATCAGTTTCCACTTCTTGAAAAAGATTTATAATTCAAAACCGAAAGGAATAGAGATGAAGAAAATCATATTTCTAATTCTGTTATCACTTTGCATTCTTCGTGCAGAGGATGAAGAAGGAATAGTGGTTGAAATAACAGGCTTCAGGAATGACGATGGTTATGCAAGAATAACAATTTTCGAAAAGAGTGACGGTTTCCCTTCCAATCCCAAAAAGGCACTAGATGCAAAATCAGAAACCATTTCAAACGGCAAATGCAAGGTTGTCTTTACAGACATTCCTGCAGGAACTTACGCAATAGCAGTACTTCACGATGAGAATTCAAACGAGAAAATGGATACAAATGCATTAGGAATTCCCAAGGAAGGTTATGGAACTTCAAATAATGCAAAAGGAAAAATGGGACCACCTAAATTCAAGGATGCAAGCTTCAAATATTCTGAAGAAACAATAACCTTGAAAATCACCATGAAATATGGAATCTGAAGATAAATGAGGTAGTTTAAAATGAAAAAGAAAGTCATAGTGATAGGAGCTGGTCCAGGGGGACTTGCCTGTAGTATATTACTGGCTAACAAAGGATTAGACGTAACTGTTTATGAGAAAAGACAGGAAGTTGGAGGGAGAAATTCATTTTTCAAACTGGGTGACTATATTTTTGATATAGGTCCCACTTTCTTTCTGATGAAAAACATTCTGGAAGAGATTTTCGAACTGACTGGACGGAAACTTGATAAATACGTTACACTTACGCATCTAGACCCGATGTACAAGCTGGCATTCAAGGACAGAACATTATATCCTTCTTCTGATGAAGACAAGATGTTAGAGGATCTTGAAAAAAACTTCAAGGGAAGTACTGAAGGTTATCTGAAATACATGAAAAAAGAGCAGAAGAAATATGACAGGCTAATCCCTTGCCTTCAAGTGCCTTACGGAAAACTCTCTCATTTCCTGAAAGCAAGATTTTTCAAGTCACTTCCATATCTTGATGCTCATAAAAGCCTGTTTGATGTGCTTGGAAAGTACTACAAGGAAGATGATTTAAAAATCGCTTTCACATTTCAGGCTAAATACATTGGCATGTCACCATGGGAAGCTCCAGGCACTTTCAGCATACTTTCATTCATAGAACATGGCGGTGGAGTTTATCATGTTACAGGCGGGCTTAACAAACTTTCCAAGGCTATGGCAGATATTGTGTTGGAAGAAAACGGCAAAATCCATACAAATACCCCTGTGAAGAGGGTGATTATAGAAAATGGAAAGGCAATCGGGATTGAGCTTGAGAATGGCAATATAGAAAAGGCAGACTACGTTGTTTTAAATGCTGATTTTGGACATGCGATGACAAAACTTGTAAGTGAAAGTAACAGAAAGAAATATACTAATGATATGCTCAAGAAAAAGAAATATTCCTGTTCAACATTCATGCTTTATCTTGGGGTGAACAGGATTTATGACAATATACAACATCATAACATTTTCTTTGCTGATGATTACAGAAAAAATGTAGATGAAATTACAAAAACCTTTGCTTTGTCTTCAGATCCATCGTTTTATGTTCAGAATGCTTCAATAACTGATAATACACTCGCACCTTCAGGCAAATCAACGATTTACGTGCTTGTTCCTGTTGCAAACAACTTCTCGAAAATCGACTGGCAAAAGGAAGCTGGTCCATTCAGGGATTTGGTACTTGACAGACTGGAAAAAAAGGCTGGATTGACGGATCTGAAGAAACACATTGAAGCAGAAAAGGTTATGACGCCATTTGACTGGGAAAATGAAATGGATGTCTATAATGGTGCAACTTTCAATCTGGGTCACAATATATCCCAGATGCTTTACTACAGACCACATAACGAGTTCGAGGAATTCAAAAACTGTTATCTAGTTGGTGGCGGGACACATCCTGGCAGCGGTCTCCCTACAATCTATGAATCAGGAAGGATTTCAGCAAGCTTGATACTGCAAAAGGAGGGTATCGAACTGTGAACTTCCTGTCATTCATAGGATTAATGAAAACCATATATGGCAAGAAATTGCCTGATCTTGCAAGGATAGAAAAAAAAGGACTTCTTGCAGTAAAGATTGCCCAGCATTATGCATTGAGAATAGACTTTCTTGATGATAAGGTATGTGCACATCTGACAAAGCTTTACAGACACACTTCATCTATACCACAGGAGAATATACAGGAGCTTATAAGAAGCTATACGGATGACAGATGGCTGGATAACTTCACTGAATTCAACAAGATACCTTTTGCTTCTGCCTCTGTCGGACAGGTTCATGAGGCAAGGCTCAAAAATGGGCAACGTGTTGTAATTAAAGTGATTAAGAAGGATTTCAGGAACAATTTTCTTAAAGACATAGAAACCCTGGAGAAATGGTTCAGATTCATACTTGTATTTTATCCTAAACTGAAGGGAGTTTTTGATCCTATAGGAATCCTGCAAAACATCAAGGAATATACACTTGAAGAGCTTGATTTAATGAATGAAATCAAGGGACAGGAAATCCTGAAAAAGATTTTCAATGAAAACAGGGAAAAATACGATTTGCAAAAGCTATGTTTCCCAGTCTATTACGAGGATCTATCAAATTCGAATATTCTGGTTTCAAACTGGATAGAGGGTCATACATTTGACGAACTTATTGATAGTCATTCACTTGACTACTCGAAGCTACTTGATCTGTTCCACATTCATGGTTTTTATTTGTTCGGACCAGGAACATTCCATGGAGATATTCATCCAGGGAATATAATACTTAACCCAGAAGGAAACATATATTTCGTTGATTCAGGAGCAATTAGCCATGTCAGCAGGAAGATAAAGGATGGTCTTTTCAATTTCTTTGATAATCTTAGTCTATATGATTACGAAGGCTCTGCATATTATCTTAATAAAATGGCAGAAAAAGAGATAGACGATTCTTCCTTCAAGAAATACGAACAGAAATTCATTGAGTTGTATTCAGATTTCAAGAACAGCACTGTTTCTGAAGTAAGTCTTACAAAGAAAATGATGGAAACAATAAAGCTTGCAGTGAATTCAGGAGCTGTTTTCGAGCAAGGCATGTTCAGCATCATAAAGAGCATGATGTATCTTGACGGGATGGTTCTTAGATGCAAACCTGATGCAATTCTCTTGAAAGACATGCGCATGTTCATAGGAGAATTCAAGAAGCTTGTTTCTGAAAACTGAGAATGATAGATTATTGATATTCAGGAGTTTTCTTATCTGCAATAACAACAAGGTAATCAGCATTTCCAAGAATTTCGAGAAGGAAAAAGAAAGGATTAAGAAATATCTCTGCAATTAGAGTAGTGCTTGTTTTCTTGCAATCAATATACTTGTTGCTGTTTCTGTAAGACCACTGTCTGTATGAAAGTATTGCCCACCATGCAATGCTCTGATTATATATTTTCCTTATCCTGAAATTGTTACTTTCAAGCAATAATCTTATGGTTTTTCTTGTATAAAGTGCGACATGAAATGGTATCCATTGTACAGTATAATATTTTCCCCACAGTCTCTGAATAGTGCTCAAAGAGGGAATTATTAGTATAAGTTTTCCGTCCTTCCTTAATATCCTGTTGATTTCAGAAAGCAGATTTGCAGGATCATGGATATGTTCGAAAACATTATCCATATGCACTATATCAAAAAAACTGTCTTCAAAGTTTCCTTCATGAAGAAGACCAATTCTGAAATCGCCATCTGGAATGTTCTTTATTGCTTCCTCTATTCCTGAAGGATTGACATCAATCCCGTGAATGCAGTACTTCAAATCCGCTAACCACTTTATTTTCATAGCATTACTGCATCCAATATCAAGGAACTTCAGTTTCTCTTTTTTAACAAATTCCTTTTTTATCCAGCTACCTTTTATCAAGAGAAAGATTCTCAGTTGAAAGCCAAGAAACCACTCAAGTGCTTTATAGATAATGCTTTTTGAAGTTTCCTTCTCTACTTCTTCACCCTCCCTCATGAATTTCAGGTAAATCTCTTTATAATACTTATTGAAACTGTCTGGCTCAGGTATTGGTGTCAGATAGACCATTGTGCAATTCTTGCATTTGACACAATTAGTTTCAATCGGGATAAGTTCTCTCCTGTTCTTGTCATGAAACAGGACTTCATAGTTCCCAATACTGCCGCAGCAAGGACATGCTATTTCAATCCAGCTGAATTCCTCTTTGTCTTTCATTATATGATTACCTGCCAGAGACCGTTTAAAATCATGACATAATCAGGAAAAGAAAAACCTGTAAAAAAGTCAAAATATTTCTTTTCATACTTGAGAAATAAATACAGGCAGATCTGACCAAAAAGCAATTGACAAAAAACCTTCCAATTCTTTTCAGAGAGAACATAATTTGATATCTAGTGAATTGGGAGGGGTGATGTCTAATATAATTAATGCATTTGATTTGCCTGTTGCTGATCTGAAAAGAGCTATCAAGTTCTACGAAAAAATTCTTGACTGCAGGATAAACCTGATTGAAGAAGAAAAGATGGCTGTAGTTGAATACAAAGAGAGCGAAGTTGTATGCTGCCTTATACAATGCAAAAATATGAAATCTTCAAAAGATGGAGTGCTTTTGTATTTCAATGTTACGGGAAGACTGGATTATGCCTTGCAGAAAGCAAGGGAATTCAACTGTACAGTAATTACAGAAAAGCACCAGATAGGCATGTATGGATACAAGGCAGTGA
This sequence comes from Candidatus Coatesiibacteriota bacterium, assembly GCA_016927185.1. Taxonomy (GTDB): domain Bacteria; phylum JAFGND01; class JAFGND01; order JAFGND01; family JAFGND01; genus JAFGND01. The sequence goes on along the minus strand of JAFGND010000043.1, from coordinate 36,146 downwards.
TAATTGATACTGAAGGAAACAGGATAGCGTTGCATTCATTTTGAAAAAATGTTTGGTAAATAAGGGAGCTTGCTTTGAAAACTATTCTAATAATTATCTTTGCTTCACTTCTCTGCCTTGAGGGATCTGAAGAAGTAGTTGAAATAGGTGTTTTCTACGAACCATGGAGCCCAAATCTTACTTCAAAGATAAGAGTGGATCAGGATGAAGTTGAGGGAGCTGAGTTTTCTCTTGATGATGTAGGTATTAATGAGAAATTCCAGCCTGCCATATTCTCTCTCAAGACTACTCTCTGGAAAAGGCACGATTTCAACCTGTCATTTTATCCACTCTCCTATTCAGGTCAGATAGTTCTTGATGAAGAGATAAGATTCAAAGGAGAAACCTACGAAATAAATGATACAATCAATTCTGAATTCTCTCTCAATCTTGTCCAGTTTGGATATACTTTCTTCCCATTAATGATAAAAGGCTTCAAGGCTGGACTTGGTGTTACTGGGAATCAAGGAAAAGTCAAGGCGCATATTGAAGATACGACATTAGGAGAATCAAGGGATTATGAAAGATCTTCGCTCCTGCCAACCATTTTCCTTGATTTAGGTTATAAATATAAGATAGCAGAAGCTAAGTTCCGTGTTGGTTCTTTTTTCAAAACCGAATGGGGGAGCATTCTTCAGGCAGAGATGTATGGATTGATAAAACCTATCCCCTCTTTCGAATATCTCGGTCTGGGAATTGGCATCAAGCATTTCCAGATGGAATGGAATCTTGATGAATCTGATGGGAAGGTTGAAATGACTGGAGGCTTTTTCATTATAAGCTCATCTTTTACCCTATAATTGAAGGAATTAATATGTCAGTTGCAGAAGCATGGAATGATAAGGGTTACAATCTTGTAAACGAAGGCAAACTAGAGGAAGCAATAAAATGCTATGATAATGCACTTGAATCTGATCCCTTTTTCTTTGTAGCATGGACAAACAAGGGACTTGCTCTTGCATCAATGGAAAGAGACGAGGAAGCAATTGAGTGTTTCAACAGGGCGCTGGAAATAAATTCAACTGATGCTTTCACAATCCTGAACAAAGCAAACAGCTTGCTAGCTCTACAGAATTATGAAGCAGCAATAGAATGTTATGACAAATCACTTGAGCTGACTAAAGACTCTGTAATGAACTGCATGGCTTATTACAACAAGGGCTGTATTCTTGCTAGCTTGAAATGGTTCAGGAAAGCAATCGAATGTTATAATGCAATTCTTGAACTGGATCAGTCAATTGCCGTAGTTTGGGTTAACAAGGGAAGTGCTCATAGCAATCTGGAAGAGGAAGAAGAAGCAATAAGATGTTATAAGAAGGCTCTGGATCTTGATCCTGGACTCGCATTGGCATGGAGAGACCTTGGTTACAGTTATAGCATGCTGAATAATTTCCAGGAAGCAATAAAATGCTACAATAAAGCCCTCCAGATTGACCCCTATTATTATGATGCAATGATGAATAAAGCCTTCGCACTTAATGAAACTGAGCAATTCGAGGAAGCTATAAAACTTTATGATGTAATCCTTAATGCCAATCCTGGTTTCGAAGATGCAATTTACAGCAAGCAAGTTGCAGTAAGGAATCTTGAAACAAGGGACAGGAAAAAATGATTTTAATGTTTTAATGGCAGATTCAATGAACAATATAAATATCCTGTTTCTCTTTAAACCTGGCAATGATCTCAAGATGTTATTCAATTGCCTCAAGAATGATTTTGAGGAAATCAACCTTGTATATCCTGAAAACCTTGATGATGAGAATATGACAGAGTATTACAAGAATGCAGATATTATGATTGGCTGGAGACCTTCAGAAAAACTCCTTGAAAATGCAGACAGATTGTCGCTTTTTATTCATCCTGGAGCTGGAATTAAACATCTGATTTCGACATTCAGTAAACTCAATGAGAAGCGGAAGGTTATACTTGTCAATGGGCACGGTAATTCTTATTTCACTGCACAGCATACAGTTGCATTATTGCTTACACTTACCAATAAAATCATTCTGCACCATCAATACATGAAAAACGGTTCATGGAGAACAGGGGATGAAGAGGGGGCTTCCATTCCATTGAAATACAGCAAGATAGGCCTTCTAGGCTATGGTCATATCGGGAAAAAAGTCCATTCATTTCTTGCAGCATTTGATCCTGAATTTCATATACTAAGCAGATCTCCTAAAACCAAGATAACTAATGATTTGCCTTGCAAGGCTGTTTATTCTGTTTCTGATATAGACATTTTTCTGAAGAAAATTGACATGCTTATTATCATGATACCACAAACGCATGAAACTGAAGGACTTATAGCCATCAAGGAATTATCTTTGCTAGGTCCTGAAAGTCTTCTTGTAAATGTTGCAAGAGGTGAAATCATAAAAGAAGCTGATCTTTACAAGGCTCTCAAGGAAAAGATTATAAAAGCCGCTGCTATTGATGTATGGTACAATTATAATCCAGCACCAGATGGAATGGCAAGAAAACTCCCGTATTCCTTTCCATTTCATGAGCTTGATAATGTAATACTTTCACCTCACAGAGCAGCTTCACCCTTTTCTGATTTGAATAGATGGCAGGAGGTTTTCGAGAATATTTCTCGCTTCGCGAAAGGTGAAAAGCATTTCCTGAATGAAGTGGATCTCAAAAAGGGTTATTAATAGTATCTACCATTCTCTTTTGCCGCTAAGGAATTCTTTCAATCCCTTTTTTTTTATCTTCTTTATATTGTTACGCATCGCGTTCTTGTGAAATGACTGCATGAATTCATCATGATGCTTGCAGGTATCAATCTCGTCGCATTCCCAGCAGCCCTTTAAGCCTTTCTTCGTGCAGCATATTCTTATTTGGCAGTAAGGATTGCCACCGCCATTTACACAGGCTTTCTTGCAGCGGAATTTTACCAACCCTCCAAGTACTTCATAGCAGTCTTCATATTTCTCTAAAACCTTGAAGAAATGGTTCTTTGAAATGGCTTCTGCAACCTTTTCAAACCTTTCTGATCTCAAAACTTTTCTCAAATCCCTTGCCAGATCAGCAATTTCACCTTTGTAAATAAAGCAATCACCACAATAAAGTCCGCAGCATCCCATGAGTTTTTCTTTGTCTTCCATTCTATCCCCTTTCAAGCAAATACTTCATTCAATATGCTTTTTTTGTCAACTGGATAAATCAATTTGCTTAATCTAGCCCCAAAGACTTATGAAAGTGTAATTTTATCTAATGAAAGCCTGGCAATACAATTATCTTGACTTTTTTTGATTGTATAAGCATCAAAACGAAAAAAGGAGTGAGACATGGATGATAAAGACATTAATTCAAAGGGCTATTGTGGATATAAATGTGGAATATGTGCAGGAAAATCTCCTGATATAGAGAAAAGAAGAAAAATGGTTGAAGGCTGGAAGAAATTGTTTGGTCATACATGCTATACTGAAGAGAATGTGCCAATAAAATCTCCATGTTGTGGATGCAAGGGAGATGGTGAAATCGCTGATAAATCCTGCCAGGCAAGAGCATGCGCAATGGAAAAAGGTATTGACTTCTGTGCAGACTGTGAGGAATTCCCCTGCAAGAAAGTTGCTCCTCTTCTTGCAAGCAGGGATGGACTTCTTCTTTATTGTGTCAGGGGAAAGGATATATCTCGAGAGGAGTATGAATTATCTGCAAGGCAATTCGAGAATATGCCTGAAATAAACAAAAGACTGAAGGAAAAGGGAAAACTGCCTGACTGGATTGATGATTTAAAGGATTAAAAAGACTTAAAAACAGAAACTAACAGAAAGGAAGGAATATGGGACAATTTCCTATTGTCTGGTGGGAGCTTGCTTCACATGATGCCAATGCTTCAGCGGAATTTTTCAAGAAAGTGTTTGACTGGGATTTCATTTATGACAAGGAGACAGAGATATTCGATTTGAAAAATGATTTTCCTGATGCATTCAAGGGTGGAGGAATATTCACTCTCAAGCAAGCCAAATTACCATTTTTGACAATTTATATAAAAGTGGATGATATAATGAAAATGAGGGATAAGATAGCAGAAAATGGTGGTTGCATAACCATAGAGCCTGTCGAGATTTTTCCAAAAACATGGATATGTCTTTTTAATGAGCCATCAGGAGTAACTTTCGCAATTATCGAAAAGAGATAGAAAAAAGCAGGAAATGTTTCCTGCTTTCAATTCTACCTGAATTTGATTAGCTTGACTGTGGAATTGCCTGATTTCAAGAAATACAAACCCTCATTCCAGTCTGATGTATTTATTATATGCTTGCCTGAAGGTAATTTCAGAACAAGACTTCCTGTAAGCGAGTAAATCTTTCCCTCTTCAGGAATAGTCACATGAAGATATTCTGAAAAGGGATTTGGCTGACAGATTAATTTGTCTGGGGGAATTTTCTTAATCGCTTTATACTCACTTATACTTGTTTCATCCCTCAAGCATATAAGCTCACTTCCAGTAATTGCAAACAAATGCCCATTTTCGCCAAGCATAAGGTTTTTAACTCCACTATTGATAGGGTGAGTCCAGCGTCTGTTAAGTTCCTTGTTCAATGAAAAAATGGAATCATTTGTTGCGAGATAAATGTTAAAGGATCTGTCTAATACAGGTGGAGTGATAATTCTGCCTGGAAAAGTCTTTATATAAGTAATTCTACCTGTCCTGTCAATCTTGCGAAGTTCATTTGCGAATGGAAGGAAGAGATTTCCAAGTGTATCAATAGCTGGTGCCAGATAAATATTACCCATCTTCCACAGAATCACTCCATTTGCCCCATTGACGCAATAAAGAGTATCTGTATAAGTAGCATAGATAAGAGCAGGATTGAAATAATCATCCAGAATTGGGGGAAATACTGGCCAGGTATTTTTGCCGAAATTCAGACACCATATTGAATCAGCATTTGCTGAAAAGCAATACAAAGATGCTGGATAAATGTTTGCAAGATAACTACCTTCAGAACTTGATATATAAATATTGCCTTGCTTATCTACAGAAATTGTATTTTCTCTTATAGTATTTCTAATACTTCTGGTTTTCTTTAGTTCACCACTATCATCATAAATACTGAAAAAGCCAGCAAAATAACTATCATAAGTACCAGAAGAATAATTCAAGAATATCCATCTCTTAAGTAAATTATCTCTCAGAACGCTCATTATAGCATTACCTGACATAAACATTTCTGAATTATACTCCTCTATTTCCCATTTGTAATCATGTTCAGGACTGTAAACTCTGAATTTATAATAGTTATTTGTATACTCATATTCAGTCCATGACTTGAACGCCAGAAATCCATAAAGGCTGTCAGCAATTATTTCATAGCACTTGTCTTCATCACCAAAGCTCTCCTGCCATGTCTTGTACCCGAAATAATTATAAGTCTCTATTGACAATCCTCTTATGCTGTAAATCTTCTGACTACTGTCCAGTGCACTATATAATGAGTATATCTCCCAGATTTTGTTTGGCTTACCAACTTCAGGATTTGGCATATATCCAGTATGTTGAATATTCCCTTGCCAGTTAAGCCAGATAGATGCTCCAGAAATAGAGTATGAAAACAGCAATATAATAATACTTTCATAATTCTCCTTTTTGTTGCTAAGAGCAATATGATTAATTCTGTCAATTGTTTTCAATGGAAAGTATTTGTTTCAATACATTAGGGAATTTTCTTGACCTTTATTGTACTAAATAAAGACTTTCCGGCTGTTAATTAAATGGAGGGCAAATGAAGTATATTCTCACTTTTGTTTCAATATTCATCTATACAGCAATTTCTGCTGAAGCAGTACTCACCAGGGAAGTCAAGGAATCATATCCTGGAGGCATTCCAAAGACAGTGGACTTTTCTGATGGAAAATTCATAGTGAAGCGTATAGAATACTACCAATCTGGTCAGAAGCACTATGAAATAACTGCAGAGAATAAAGGTGAGACTGGTGAAATAACAATCTGGAATGATAACCTTAAGCCTTCATTCAAGGGAACATGGGAGAAATTTGGTGTCAAATGGAAGATAGAAGGCTTTCATGACAATCACAAGAAAAGCATGCAGGGAGAATGGACCGGTCAGTATCCACATGGGGACTGGAGAACCTGGTTCTCTAATGGAAAGCTTGAATTTGAGGGAAGCATCTATCTTGGAAAGCCTGAGGGAAGACAGGTGCTGTACTATGATTCAGGAAATATGAGGGCTGAATGCAATTATACAAATGGCATTGAAAACGGCAAACTCAGGCTGTATTATCAGGATGGAAGAGTGAGAGTAGAGAGAAAATATGATTATGGAAAAATAGTATATAACAGACGATATAACAAAAAAGGCGTGATGACAATGAATGCCGAATTTGCCCCTAATGAAACTGTTGCAGGAAGATCTGTCAAGTATGTCTGGCCAATGGAGATAATCGAGGCAGTAACCAAGAATGTCGAACTTGTCAAACCATTGATTTACAAATAGATATAGCTATCTGAAATACATGTTTATGTATTCTTTTAAAGAGCAAATGCTTTCATTGGCATATTTTTCATATTTCTTTTTTTTATCCTTCATGTTCATTTCTTCAAGCAATCCCCAATTTGCCTGCATGGGTTTTATGGGAGATTGTCCTTCAGTAATGTACTTGATAAGGGAACCAATAATTGTCTTGTCGGGAAAAGAAGGTATTTCATTTCCAAGCAATCTTCTCCCTGCAAACTTTCCTGCTGCCAGTCCCAATGCAATTGCCTCAGTATAACCTTCGCTTCCTGCAATCTGTCCTGCAAACCATACATTCTGTCCTGTTTTCAATCTCAGATGATCATCAAGGAAATCAGGACTGTTTAGATAGGAATTCTTGTGAAGCGAACCAAGCCTTATGAATTCTGCATTTTCAAATCCCCTGATTCCTGAAAAAACCTTTTTCTGTGATTTATATGATAATCTTGTCTGGAAACCTACCATTCCCATTATCTTTCCTGCCTTATCCTCCCGTCTTAGCTGTATTACTGCATATGGTTTTCTGGGGAGATTGAATCCAACTGGTTTCAAAGGACCGAACCTTAGTGTATCTACTCCCCTTCTTGCCAGCTCTTCAACAGGGAGACAGATTTCGAAATATTTTTTCTCGAAAGGTTTTTCTGCTATTGTATCGGCTTCAAGTAAATCACTGTAAAGCTTAAGATATTCTTCCTTACTTAGCGGTATATTCAGGTAATCATGGCAATCTTCCTGATTTCTGCTTCCCCAAAACATTTCTTTAGTATCAAGACTATCAAGAAGAACTGAAGGAGCAATTGCATCATAGAAAAACAGAGCGCTGGAAAATCTTTCCTGAAAAGCTTTGAGTAACTTCTCTGAAGTAAGCGGGCCAGTTGCATATATTACCGGAAATTGCTTTTCCAGACTGAAATCAGTGATTTCCTCAACTATGCTTGTCACAAGAGGATTTGATTTCAATTTCATATCAACAGCATCTGCAAAACCCTCCCTGTCAACAACCAATGCCTTTCCCCCTGGAATTGAATTCTCATAAGCTATCTTTAGCATTTCACAGTCAAGCATTTCAAGCTCTGTCTTCAACAGTCCACTTGCCCTGCTTAACTCCTTGCTTTTAAGAGAATTACTGCATACAAGTTCAGCTGGTTTTCCTGTTTTATGTGCTTCCGTCATTAATGCTGGTCTCATTTCAAAGAGATTTACTCTTATCCCCATTCTGGCTAACTCAAATGCTGCTGAACAACCAGCCAGACCAGCACCAACAACTGAGACAACCAATTCCTTTTTCACTTAATTTCCTTATAACCCTTCATGGAAGATGAGCTTTTATTTCTCTCATCGCTTTTTTAGTCAATATATACTTACAGACTGAAAATCCATCTGAAAACATAATTTTGTTTCTTATGCTCCATGAATTACCTGTCTTGCTTACTGAACAGTCTACCTGTTATAATTCCACAAGAAGAAAAACCGTATTTTTATGAAAATACTTGATTCTTTTGTACATTAACAAGAACTGAGTTCATCATGTTATTAAGAAAAATTGTTTTAGTCTTTGTCTGCTTTCTCTGCATATCCTGTTTTACAAAAAGAGAGGCAATAAAACTGAGTACAATAGATGATGAACTAGCGAAATATGAAAACGGTGAATATGACTATTGGAAGAATAAGGATATAAGGAAACGCAGAAAAGAGGGATTAACTGGTGGCACATTTCTTGTAGTTCCTCTCAAGAAATATGAAGATTATTTCAAGCAAGTATCGAAATATTTTACGATGGTTTATGTTTCAGATTTCTTCATTAACAGAGTAGAGAAAAGCGGAATTCTTGAAAAAGACAAAAAAGACAAGAAACTTATTGATGAAGCAAATCTTATGTGCCATATACTGCTATCAAATATCAGTGCACAAAGGCGATTCCATGAAATGCTTATTGACAGGGGAAATGAGCTTTTAAATGATCTGAATAAGGATTTCAAGGACAAGTTTCTGGGCTATCTTGAACCATCAACTGATGAACTCCAGAGATGTCTGTTGCTCCTGCCAGAATACAAAGCAAAGAATGACCTGGCAATAGCTAATTTAAGATATATAAGGAGGAAACTTGAAGAAAGTGGAGCTACTCCTCTTGAAAAGGAAAGTAATATTTTCATCCCCATGCTTTTTCCCTGACCTATAATTTGACCTCAGAAAAAATCCTATTGACAAAAACGCAATACTTTCTTACTATAATTGCACGATTTATTGATATATATGAAGCACATCAATAGACTATTTTTTGTGATAATAGCTATGCTATTTATCAATTGTTGGAATCCATTCAAACCGGATGAGGAGCCACCTGATCAGAATACTCCTCCAGCTGACAGAAAGGATGCAGCAAGATGTCTTGAATACATGAGACAGGCTTATTCCAATCTGGATATAAAAAAATACGAAGAATGCCTTGCTGAGGATTTCAAATTCTATTTGCTTCCAGATGACTGGTTCCAGGAAGCAGGAGATACTACAAAATATTGGGGTAGGACAACTGAAATAGATCTCACAACCTGTCTTTTTGAAAGTGCCAGCAGCATTACATTGGAATTCTATGCAGATCCTTATGGACATGATGAAGAACAATCAAATGGAGAAGTACTTAGAGTTTTCAACAAGAGCTTTGATCTTACGTTGAATATAGATGATACCGGAGAAATCTATTCAGCTACTGGACAGGCAACTTTTTATATGAGGAAGAACAAGACAACAGAATTATGGGAGATAGTTAGATGGGATGATAATTCCTCAACTAATGGATGCTCAGCAAAGAAAAAGAATGATTTTTTTCAAAATACTTTGAAAATAAAAAAAGATGTAAGATTTATAAGAAAGGAAAAGCAAAGGACAAGAATAATTTAATGTCACATTTTTGTTGACAGAATTTGTTTTAAACACTTACATGCTATTTTAAAATCAAGGAGAAAAAATGAAAAAGTTATATATATGCATATTTCTGATTATGGTTTCGATGAGTTTCAGCTGCTGGAATCCATTTGATCCGGATGAAGATACACCTAATGAAGATACTCCACCTGCTGACAGGAAAGAGGCAAAAAACTGCATGGAATATATGCGTCAGGCATATATTAATCTTGACATAAAGAAATATGAAGAGTGTCTTGCAAGTGATTTTACTTTCAAACTGCTTCCAACAGACTGGTTTGAAGATGAAAACAATGAAATGATAACAGAATGGGGCAAGACAACTGAAATAGAATTAACAAAGAAGATGTTTACCAGTTCCAGCAGTATTATCCTGAATTACTATGATGACCCTGATGGACATGATCAGGAAGAAAATGGTGAGGTTTTGAGGATTTTTAATAAACGATTTGATTTGACTTTATACTTGAAAGACAATCCTGGATATGGCTATGCTGCATTCGGTCAAGCTGAGTTTGCATTAAGAAAAAACTCTACAAGTGGTTTATGGGAAATAGTGCGCTGGGATGATCAATCACAATCATCTGGTTATACTTATAAGAAAGGCTTAGTCATTCCTGTAAAAGCAACTCGAAGTGAAATTAGTGTGGTAGGCTGGCATGTAAAATCCTTCAAGGAGAATAGTACTGAATAATTGTGAATAAAATTGGTTTTTTCTTACTTCTGGTTATTTGTTCATTTGGTATAGTTTTCCTTGGGGTTTATGAGAGAAATCTCCCCTTGAAAACAAATATCAGCATCAAGGAACATGAAAGCAGTATCCCAAAAGCACCGCTTGGCATTCCTGAAATACCAATTTCTGAACCTGTTGCGAAACTTACAATACCACCTGATACATTGATAATAAGATTTTTATCAAGATTTTCTTCATCAGAAAAAGTCTGGGAAAAATCCAATCTTGAAAAAATGGTTAAACCTAAATTATTCTCGAGCCATAAAAAGAAAATAATAAAGAATAATATTGAAGAGGCTGATTATTATATTTCGTTGAAATCTGGGCATCCATTATCAATCTGCCAATGGGAGCTGAGCAAGGAAATATCCAGATATGGAGGACAGATTATTTACTCAAAAGAATTCAGAAATTATCAAACCGGCAAGTCAACAATATATGTCAAAATCAAGATTAAAGAGACAACTAGAGTCATCAGATTATTTGGAGTATCTACATAGTCTTTTTAAGTCTTTCAACTGTTGGAATTTCATAGTACATAAAAGAAAGGGAATATTAAATGGCAAAAATAGTTAAAAGTGAGGGCGTAACCGACTGGGCGAGTTACTATAGTGCAAGCAGGCTAACATGGATAGTTGCAGCACTTATTTTGGCTCTTTCAGTATGGACTTTGTATCCCAGCATCAAGTACTATTCCATGACTGAAGAACAGCGTGATTTGATGAGAACCAGTGATGTACAAAATGAGGAACTGCTGTCCTTGAGAAAAAAGAAACTTTCTTTAGGACTGGATCTTCAGGGTGGTCTAAGACTGGTTCTGGAGCTTGATAAAGAGAAACTAAAGGAACAAGGAAGAGATCCATCTAAGCTGGGAGATGAGCTTGAGAAACAGCTGGAAGTGATGAGAAACAGGATAGATGCATTAGGTTTGATGGAACCAGTTATACAGAAAGCAGGCTCTGACAGGATTATTGTTGAGCTCCCTGGTGTATCCGAAAAAGAAAGAACAACAAATGTAATTACAAAACCAGCTTTCCTTGAATTCAAGCTGGTAGCCAAACCTGAAGAAATACAAGCTCTTATAGAGGAAGTAGATAATTTGATAAAACAATCCAGGAAAACTGTAACAGAAACAGCTAAAAAAGATTCTTCAGCAAAAACTGACACAACAAGCAAGGCTTTGAACAAAGCTATTGAAAAGGATCAGAAAACAGATAAACTGGAATATACCCTCGGTGATCTCCTGGCAAGACAAACCGAAGTTGATGTTTCAGATACTGCCAAGGTATCAAAGCTTCTTTCACTCCAAGGAGTAGACAAGATATTCGAGAAAAGACAGCTTGTCTGGCATTGGGGTCAGACTACAACATCAGAAGGTGGAAGAAGATTCAGGAATCTCTTAATTCTTGAAGCCAAGAGAGATGCGAATAACAAGGTAATACCACTGATGGAGGGAGGTCAAATTGCTGGTGCCAGCATAGGAAGGGATAGAATTGGCTCCTATGCAGTGGATTTCGAACTTACGACAAGCGGCTCCAAGCAATTCGGTGATATTACAGGAAGGAATATTGGAAGACAGCTAGCAATAGTACTTGATGGTATTGTTCAAAGTGCTCCTTCAGTACAAAGCAGGATTACAAGAAGAGGACAGATAACTGGAAGCTTCAGTTATGATGAGGCAAGAGATCTTGCTATTGTACTTAGAGCAGGTCAGCTTACGGTTCCAATGAAAATTGATTCTGAGGAATTCGTAGGACCAACCCTCGGAAAAGATGCAATAAGGGGAGGTATTACTGCTGGTATTATAGGTTTTGTACTAGTCTTCATATTCATGTTCTGGTATTACAAGGTACCCGGTCTTATTGCAATGGGATGTTTGATTTTCAACATCCTGATTACCTTAATGGCACTTGCAGGATTCCATGCAACACTTACTCTTCCAGGTATCGCAGGTATCATATTGACTATTGGTATGGCAGTTGATGCGAATGTGATTATTTTCGAAAGGATGTACGAAGAAAAGGCAACTAACACAGGTGGAAAGAGATCTGCATTCAGATCAGCAAGATATGGTTTTGAAAATGCCTTTCAGGTTATTTTTGATTCAAACATAACCACATTAATTGCTGCATTGATATTGTACAAATTCGGAACAGGTCCAATAAGAGGATTTGCCATTACAATGGGCATTGGTATTTTAGCCAGTTTCTTTACCGCAGTATATATGTCAAGAGCAACATTTGCTCAACTGCATTCATGGGGTAAAGAAATAGCTGTAGAGTAAGGAGTGAGAAAGATGCATTGGTTTGAAAACGCAAATTATGATTTCATTGGAAAAAGATATATAGCTTTAGTAATTTCCGGGATCATGGTTACAATAGGAATAATAAGCCTTTTGCTTGGACCAAGATTGAGCATCGATTTCAAAGGTGGAATCGTAATGAAAATAGGTTTCAAGAAACAGGTTTCAATAGAAGAATTCAGGAGTACCCTATCTGACAAGTTCAGCGGAGCTGAAATACAGAGGATAATTTCCTCATCTGAAGAAAGTGAATACACAACGCAATATACAGTGAGATTTTTGGGATCGGAAACTGAAAATGCAAAAAAGGATATGTCTGCTGCTCTTGAGAAATTTGGAGATTACAAGATTTTTTACACCAACATAGTAGGTCCTAAAGTTGGTTCTGAATTGAAACAAGCAGCAACTATTTCAGTTCTGCTATCATTGCTGTCAATTATTGCATATCTCTGGTGGAGAATGGATTTGAAATATGGAATAGCAGGTGTAATAGCACTTTTCCATGATGTATTATGCGTACTGGGAGTGTTTTATTTACTAAAGCCTTTCACCAGTCTTGAGATATCACTGAGTGTCGTTGCAGCACTGCTAACAATAGTTGGATACTCTATAAATGATACAATCGTTGTTTTCAGCAGGATAATAGAATACTTGCCGAAACGTTCCGATTTTTCTAGCTCAGTAATAAGCATTGATCGAATCGCTGAAATAATGAACAAAGGTGTGAACAGTACTTTATCCAGAACCATAAATACCGCATTAACTACGCTCCTTGTAGTGATAGTTCTTTTGATTTTTGGCGGGGAAACAATAAGGGATTTCGCAGCTGCACTATTAATAGGAATATTTTTCGGAACTTATTCATCTATTTTTGTTGCAACACCAATTGTCTTTTTCTGGGATCAGGCAGTAGCAAAAAAGAGACGTATTGCTGCAGAGGGTAGCAGACAGATAGAAAAGCCTGCTTCTCCTGTATTGGAGAGAGAAGCAAAAATTGCAGAAGGCGAGCTTGACGAAACAGAAGAGGAAATGCAGGAAGAAAGTACTGATGAAGGAACTTCAAAGAAAATCTCACAGCAGAAGAAAAAGAAGAGAAAGGGAAGAAATTAAAGAGGGGCAGCAACAGCTGCCTCTTGATTATCATGGATAAATCATATTATGAGACTGAAGATATTAGAATCTACAATGAAAATATCTTCATTACGGAGAGTATTGTTGATGACTCAATAGACCTTATAATAACCTCCCCTCCTTTTGACATAGACATAAAATATGATTCGCACGATGATAATATGGATTATTCCAAATATTTATTCCTGTGTGAAAACTGGCTTTCCTGCTTCCATAAATGGCTTAAGGAGGATGGAAGATTCTGTCTCAATATCCCTCTGGAAAAGAACAACAACGGTAAACAGAGTGTTGGAGCTGACTTGACTGCGATTGCAAAAAAGACAGGATTCAAGTATCACAGTACAATAATCTTGCAAGAAGGTGATATCCCGAAAAATAAAGCAGTTCCTGTCATGGATATTTCTGCTCCTCGCATTATTTCACCAGTTGAGCTTATTGTTGTCCTGTACAAGGAGAAATGGAAGAAAAGCGGCAAGGGATGCTCAGATATTTCTGAGGAAGAGTTCAATGAATGGACAAATGGAATATGGTCATTTCCTGAAGAAGTCAACAGGAAAACTGCTCATCCAGTATCATTCTCCATGGAACTTCCCTATCGCTGCATCAAGTTGTTCAGCTTTACTGATGATTTAATACTTGACCCATTTATGGGTAGTGGAACAACACTGCTAGCAGCAAGACATCTTGGAAGAAAAGCAATAGGAATAGAAATAGATGAAGAATACTGTAAACTGGCTGTTGAAAGATTGAATGAAAAAGCTGTTTGAGGAAATCTGGCAGCCAAAATAAAGGAGGCATATGAATCTTGATGTATTAGAACAATTCAAGAAGAAAGCTCAGGATCTGGGAAGACATCTGGTTCTTCCTGAAGGACTGGACGAAAGAATGATTCAGGCAGCTTTTGAAATGACGAAAACTGGTGGCTGGAAAGTAACTCTTATTGAAAATGAAGAAAAGATAAAAGCTAAAGCAAGAGAATTGAAAATAGATATTTCAGGAATTCCAGTAATTGATCCATTCAAATCGCCTGATCTGGATGAATACCTGGATACTTATTTCAACAAGCAGAAAAGTGCAGCAGAGAAAAAGAATAAGCCATTCAATTTGAAAATGGAGCAGGCAAGAGAAATCATGCTTGATCCCTTATATTTTGGAGCAATGATGGTAGAAAAGGGACTTGCTGATGGCTCACTTGCCGGAGCTGAACATGCAACTGGTGACGTAATACGCGCAGGACTGCAGGTTATCGGAACCAAGCCAGGTGTCAAAAAGATTTCAAGCACGATTCTTATGTTCCTTACTGATGGTCGCATTATTGGTTTTTCTGATTGCGCTGTGCAACCAGATCCTACAGCTGAGGATCTTGCAGATATAGCCGTCTTGAGCGCACAAACACGCATAGAATTGCTTGGAGATATTCCCAAAGTTGCAATGCTTTCATTTTCAACAAAAGGTAGTGCCCAGCATCCTCTGGCAGACAAAGTGATTGAAGCAACGAGACTTGCAAAAGAGAAGATGCCTGACTTGGTAATAGATGGTGAAATGCAGGCGGATGCAGCACTTGTTGCAAAGGTCGGTCAGAAGAAGTGTCCGGGATCGCCAGTAGCTGGACAAGCTAATATGTTGATATTTCCTGATTTAGGTTCTGCTAATATTGGATACAAGCTGGTTCAGAGGCTAGCTTCTGCAGAAGCAATAGGTCCTATAATGCAAGGTTTTGCAAAACCATGTAATGATTTATCTCGCGGATGCAGTGTAAATGATATAATAAGTCTTGGAGCAATAACGCTCCTGAAGGCATAGTTTTTTTGCCCCTGTAGCTCAGTATGGATAGAGCGCCGGATTCCTAATCCGTCGGTCGCAGGTTCAAATCCCGCCAGGGGTAACTCCTATCGATTTTATCAATTTTTAGCCTTTTTTGACCTTTCATTTGATTTTTTTTCTTATTCATATCTATAAGTATATCAAAAGGTTGGCGATATTGAGGAATCATTTTTCCGTCTTTCCAGAAGCAGTTCGAGTAAACCAGATTCAAGAGTTTTCTTTTTTCTTCAGAATTCATCTTAAAATAGATTAATACAGCGTTTTGAGCGAGTTCTAGTATTCTTTCCCCATCTTCATAATAACCAATATTAGCTTTGTCATGTCTATCAATTTCTTCGGAAACTTCAGATAATCTCATCTTCCATGCGTTACTCATCTGTACATATTCTTCAGCAGTTATTATCCCATTCACTCTATCTTCATATGCTATGGAAAGTTTTTTTCTAAGATTCTTTATTTCTTGATCAAGGTTATTCATACAAGATTCAAAATAGAGTTTTTCTTCTTGGTGGCTTTCATTAAGGGCGTTTCTTAAATGTTCTATTGTTTCATTACTCATTTTAAAATACTTCAGATCTTCCATGAATTGTTTGTCCATTTCTTGCTCACTGACATATTTTTCATTACATATAGCTTTGCTCCGGTTGCAATGATAATAAATATATTTGCCTTTAGCAAGATAACCAACTAATCTGCAACCACAATGTCCGCATCTAAGAAGTCCCTTAAAAGTGAAGTCATGAACTCGCTTTCTAGGTCTTCCTTTACCTGATAGAACCTCCTGAACCTTATTAAATAATTCTCTTGAGATAATCGGTTCATGTTTCCCCTCATAATAAATCCCCTTCCACATGAAATCTCCATAATAAAATGGGTTTCTTAGAGTGGCATGTATCCTGCTTCTTACTACTTTATTGCTTTTTTTAGTTATTCCTTGTCCTTCTCTTACTAGTTTTTCTCTGATTACAGTAATAGAATATTCACCTGTAGCATAAAGTTCAAATAATCTCTCAATAAAGCTTCTATTTTTCTCATCAACTATAATTTCCTTTTTTCCGTCAATCGTTACATTTTTATAGCCGATAGGAGCGGCAGAGGGATAATATCCTTGTCTTGCTTTTTCCAACATTCCCTTCTGAGTTTCTTCTCTCAGATTGTCAGAATAGTTCTTTGCTAATAATACCTTGAAACCATGAATTAATTTCTGCTGTGATGATGAGTTCTTACTAATACAAATATTCTCTTTAACAAAATAAAGATCCAGGTCAAGATCATCCAAAGTAACAATGTCCTTAAAATTCCTTGTCAGTCTGTCTTCTTTCTCAACCAATATGCTTCTGCACCTGTCGTCACTTTTCTTTTCCTTCTCTTCTTTCAAAAACCTAACCATCTCATTGAAGCACTTTCTGCCTGATTCTTTTGCTGATTCTGCTTCCTTGAATGTTTTAACAACTTTTATATTATTCTTTAGAGCATATTCTATGAGCAACTTCTCCTGGGCAGGAATTGAATAGCCTTCTTTCTCCTGACGAGAGGAACTAACTCGACAATAAATAACTGCTGATCTCAATAAATCATTCGAATCCATGATTTCCTCCTTCTAAAAGATTAAGTTAAAGACAATTGATCAATTCAGCTATTATTTATCAACCTTTGCTTTCTTTATTGATCTTCACAGGCTCCTTTTCCAAAGCAGTAGGTACATTCAATTGCTTGATATTTGAATCATTCAAGATATCAAAGAAATCACACAGATTTTTTACCGCATCTCTGATTACATTCTCAGTGGCAATTGCAGTCATTATTGCTGTATCAACAATGGTTTGCCAGACTCCCTTTGCAATTTCAGTGAATTTTTCCTGTTTCATTTTTCCCCCTTTTGTTTAATTGTAGCACTTAAAATTAATGGCATTATTTAGTCAAGATAAAAATTTAATAAATTAATAGTTTTATATGATATATGAAAAAATAACCAATTATTGGGAGTTATTTTTACATAGTGTGAAAAAATTACGAAATAAAGACTATTTTTTTCAACTTTAAAATTTTAAAAATTCTAGTTTTTATTTATATGATATATGCTTTTCTGCGATAAAGTATTTTTCCTAGCCAAAACTCAGTCTTCCCACTGCAGCAAACATCTTGCTCTCATCTGTCTCAATATATCTTTGTGTCACTGAAATTGAACTGTGCCCCAGCAGAACTCTCATTGTCTCAACATCAACACCTGCATCTAACAAGGACTGGGCAAATGTCTTTCTCAATGAATGTGTTGCAACATTAGTCTGGGATGTCTTCATGGCGATGTTTCTCATTATCACATATGCCTGGAACCTGCTCATTCTCTTTCCCATCTGGCTTACAAATAATGGTCCAACCTCATAATTTTTAAGATAGTCTTCCAGCAGAACTTGAATTCTTCTTGAAAGAGGTACCTGTCTTGTTTTCCTGCCTTTGCCCCTGAATACTATTGCGTCACTAATTTTCCCATTTATCTTTATGTCCTCAATATCCAGATTCAGAAGTTCACTAATTCTCAGCCCAGTATAAATTCCCAACAGTACTAAAAGCGTATTTCTTTTCTTGTGTCTGTGCTCATTAATTGCTTCAATGGTTTTTACAATATTCCTCAAGGCTCTGGTTCTCATTTTATCTCCTTTCCTATAATTCAACAAAAGTGTCCTTTAGTTGAATTAGTTGCTAAACTATTTTTTCTACAAACCTCTGGATCAAATTTTCTATCATCTCCTTTTTTATTATATCATCTATCCATTCATCTGGAACATCCTGGTAAAACAATCCTGCCAGTCCACCAGTAATTGCACCAATACTGTCAGCATCCCCTCCAAGATTTACTGCATTCAATGTACATTCCCTGTAAGAGCTTCCTGTCATAAAAGCCCAGAGAGATGCTTCCAGGGAAGTAACTGAATAACCACCTGTTTTTATCCTGGTCTTTGGGACTTCAGAAATATTACCATTTAAAATCCTCTCAAAATGCTTAAGCTCAGTACTGTCTTTATAAAACTCTTTCGCATCTTCAATACCTTTCTTTAATGCCTCTTCCTTGCTAGTCTCTTCTATAAGGTATTTGCCAATGAACACATATATACCACATGCAATCATGGTTCTTTCATGAGCATGCGTTATTGCTGAAACTTCATGAACTATTTTTAATGTCTTTTCTGTGTCCATATCGTTTGTAAAGAATATTAATGGTAATGTTCTCATAAGACTTCCATTTCCATTATCATTTTCCTTGCTTCCACCTGACAATAATGGCGAAACACCTTTGTTCAGTTTTCGAAGAGCTCTTATTGTCGAATGCCCTTTATCAAATGCTTCTCCATACGGCGTCATATAACCCTTAAAGAACCAGAGTTTGAATCTACGAGCTATGTCTTCTACATCATAACCGTTACCAAGACTTTCTGTAAGGCACAATGTCATGGAACTATCGTCTGACCAGCCACCACGATACCTTCCTTCAGGACCATAAGTGATAAGTCCTTCTATCTGGTTCTCTTTAAGATGCTTCTTCCCACGTGCTTGAGCTGAAAGTCCCAACGCATCCCCTACAACAACTCCCCAGATTCCATTAACTATTTGGTTTTTTTCCATTTGATCCCTCCTTAATTTATTATCAACACTGCATTATCAGTACTTCATTATAAACTTATTCTTTCATATAACACCTTTTCCAAAGAAGTCAAGGGCAAAATATCAGAAATATTTTCCCTCCACAAATCATTACAACCTTCTTCCCATAATCTTGTCTCAATCTTCCCCTCACAAATGCCTCAATTTTAAACGATAAGTACTATCCCCTTATTAGTTTACCATCTTCAGGAACAATCGATTTTTAAGGCATTTCTGGTTGATTAGAAGTGGGATGTTTCTAGATAATGATTTGGTCAATTCTCTTTAAAATTAAGGTATTTACAGTATTTTTTTAATGCTAATCTGCTAACTAATTAATTCGCTAAATCTTTCCCAAGATCTCAGACCTCGCAAAAGAGGTTAATTTCTGATGACACGCTACGGATACAATAATCTTTTTGGAAATTTTACTTAGAAACTCATAGATCTTTGTTAATCTTCTCTTCTATGATTTCTCCTATACTTCTCATACCCTTCACTGGTACTATTATTTTTTGGGGCTCCAGATTTAAATTAAGTTCCGGTACTTTCTCTCTCAGTACTTCAAGGCTTACTTCTATATCTTCTATGCCTAGCCTTTTGAATGCTTCACGCGAGACTGGAACATAACTTTTAAGTTCTTTCACGAAAACATAAATCTTTCTTTCTTTTGCTGAAGGTTTTGCTGGTCTGTTTTCTTTGTAGATCTGGATTGCGAGATCATTGGTTTTCTGGCTGTTAATTAATTGAATCAATGTCACAGGATTGGTCTTGGTTCTGAAACACCTATGTCTTGAAATAACTGGCAGAATCTTTTTCCAATCCTTCCATTTGTCTTGCTTAATTAGTTTTGCAATATCTATTAAATTTGCTTCCCCAGTTAAATTCAGATCTCTCCAGAACCTCATGAACTGTTCCGCTTCTTTCAATATTTCAGGATCAGAATAATTATCAGGAACTGGATCGGAAGCTAAGGATGCACTAGGTTCCTTACCTTCCTTATTTATTTCTAGGACCTCATCCTTTCCTAGGAGGAATTCCCCGGTAATTCCCGGTGAATTCCCCGGGAATTTTAGCCTATCTATTTGATCATCATCAATATAACCAAGTTTGCAGAAAAATTCAATAGCACTATTGTATGACTCCATTCCTTTAATTTTAGAAACTGCAATTCTTGCAGAATGGAGAATCTCATAGGTGGGGATGAAATCAGGAAGTTTCTCGAAGTATATTATTGGTCTCTGATGCTTATGAAAATTCTTCAGAAAATAACAATCCTGATTATTTACTTTTTCCAGCAAACCTGATCTCTCCATTATATCAATTGCTTCTTCTATCTCTTCAGCATCAAACATCCCAGACAGCAAGTTCTTTATTAGAAAAACATCATTAGTTACCATCCCCCAGCAATCCGCTAATGATTGCAGCCCTAGATAAATCAACAATGCTTTCTTGCCAATGTCATGAAATACCTTTTCCTGAAAAAAGCATATAGAGTATTTTCTTGATTTTTCCATTTCTCCACCTTACCTATTCTTTTGCAATGTAATTGATTAAGTGAATTTGTCAAGGTCTTTTCTGAAGAAAAATAGCGTGGAGAGATGATTTGTGAAACAAAAGAGCTCATGGGTTTCCACAAGCTCTATATAATAAAACAAGAAAGGTAGTTCTGAGCTAGTTGATTTTTACAATGCGCTTGGTTTCTGTACCGCTCTTCACTATATATACTCCCTGTTTCCAGCTGCTAGTATCAATAGAGTGCTTGCCTTTCTCTACTTTCATGATAAATTGCCCGGTGATAGAGTATATCCTTGCCTTGTCAGATGTTTCTATAATCAGTCTGTCCCTGAATGGATTGGGATATGAGGAAAGGGAGGGGGATGGAAGGTGATGGGAGGATTGCTTTTTATTGAAGCCATCCTTGAAACCAATATTCACTGCATAGAGATAACCGTCATCACTTGTGAAATAAATTATACTGTCTGATACGCAAGGAGTTGAACGTATATTTCCTCCTGTCTTGTAAACCCATAAATGCTTGCCATCTGCTGCATCTCTTGCATGAAGATAATCAAGATTGCTTCCAAAATAAAGAACATCCTTTTGGGTTACTGGATCATATGCAGATGTTATTGTAGATGCTACAGTATCTCCTACCGCTGCCTTCCACTTGAAAGAGCCATCATTGGCATCAAGGCAATATAAATAGCCGTCTACATCTCCAAAATAAATCTTCTCATTCAAAATATATGGTGAAGTTCTGATATTATCTACATGATAATTCCATATCCTCTTTCCATCTTTTGGATTTATTTTTGAACAACCGTTATAATTACTAGCTTCACTGATATAGATATAATTATTCCACAAGATCGGTGCAAGCTCTGTTCTGACTAATTTAGAATATCCCCACCATAATGTGTCTCCATTTGCTGCATTTACTGCAGTAAGCCAATGATAATAATCAACAACAAATAGAAAATTCTCAAGAAATAAAGGTTGATAGTAAGAATCAACTATAGACTGCCAGTTTTTTCCACCAGATTCTTTATTCAGAGATACTAAAAGTGAAAGACTTGCAAATATGCTATTACTGTGAATTAAAGGAGTATAAGATTCATATGGAGAATCATACTCCCATTTCAAAGTATGATTACTGGAATATATTGCGTAAAAAAAATCACGTCCTGGAGCATATATAATTCCATCATCATAAACTGGATTAGCATCTATGTTAGGATAAAGATTATATAGCCATTTAAGATCTCCTGTTAACGGATCAAAGCATAATAATCCTGTATCTCCATATCCTTCTGTAGTATTAGAGAAAACAAAAAGAAGCTTTTCTGATCCATTATAACCTATTACAGGAGAAGTCTGGATTCTGTATCCATTATTTTCCTTTTTCAGTATCCTCTCCGATTTCCAGATCAGTTCTCCTGCACCGTGCAAGGTTGAAAAGGAAAAGAGGAATATGATAAATAATATAATTCTCATTATCTTTCTCCTTATTAAGGTATATTCCAGCATTTTACTTTCCCATCTGCACCAGATGACAATATATAATTAGTGCCACTAGCTCCTTTTAAAATGGCTACAGAATGTACTCCACCAACATGAAAACCGGCTATTGCAAATGCATTATTATTCTGAACATCCCAAACTCTTATTTCTCCGTCATCACCACCTGTTACAGCTGTACAATTGTCATCTGTTATAGTTATAGAAGAAATAAATCCATAAGGTCTATCACTATGTCCATTAAAAGTACATATTAGATTTCCGTTTAAATCCCACTTTTTCAGTTTTCCATCATTTCCTCCTGAAAGAACAAAGCTGCTATTTGATGCTACTTTTACACTTCGAACTCTATCTTTGTGACTTGGGGGATGGAGTCCTTCTAAAGAATGATCCTCGAAATGAAAAAGAGAATACTGTACAGAAATGTTCCATTTATAAACATTTTTATCAAAACCTCCTGTTATAAAATATTGATCACCAGAGCAAAAATCTATAGACCAGATGTATGTATTGCTTTCTACTCCTTGTTCTATTGTATAAGTCTTCAATTTTTCAAATTCCTTTGGCAATACTGTCTGCCAATACTCAACAGTATCATACCTAGCTATTAGGCACTTTTGAGGATCACTATTACTAACGTCTATCGCATGAATTGGTATTTCGCCAGTTTTCTTAATATTCAATGTATCACGTTTCTCTCCACCCATTATCGGTATCCATCTAAATCTAAGAAGATATCCATCTTCTTGACCAACTAAAATTGGATATTGTTGATTAGGATATACAAATGCTGCAGAAAGGACATCACCGCTTAAACCACCAGTTGTACGTTTAAGTTGGGGATAAAAGCCAATAAACCAATGTCTTACAGCATTATTTCCAGAAGCAAGAAAGTATTCATTATTCACATCAACACACCAAACATTACATGGTTCACTGTAACTCCCCAAATATACCTCCCAAACGGGTGCCGGATAACCTGTCTGATCTCCTATTCCAGAATTATATTCAGGAATTTCGTTTTCATCCATACAAGAAAGAGTCATAAACAAAGAAGCTATTGAAAAGCATATCATTATAGTTATTGTTTTTTTCATTTTTATCTCCTCTACTTGGATTTGGTTAAATGCAGAAGTTTTTGAACTGATATAACTTTTCCATCTAGCACATATCTACAGAAATAGACCCCATTATTTAAATAACTAAGATCTTTATTAAATCTATACATCCCTTGTTTCTTCTTCTCATTTACTAATTCCTTGATTCTTTTTCCTGTTAGATCATATAGAACTATCTGGACATTTGGTTTTCCATTACCAGTTACTCTATAAGAAATCTTTAAAGAACTTGAAAATGGGTTAGGTGAAATTTCAATTTTAGGTTGTATTGGGACTCTTTTCGCTGTTTTATTTGTTTGTAAGGTTTGCTCCCATTTAATACAAAAATTGCCCCAAATAAAATCATCTGGATAGGGATCTGAAACACCTGGATACTTCCAGTTATTTGTGTTTTCTACCAACCATATGCATCTATAATCATAATCATCTATATGGAAGTCATCCGGATAAAATTTATGCTCTTCTCCAAGATCTCCATTCACAAGATCTCCAATGTAATACCATCTATCATCAGGAACTGGAAAATCGGGATAAACATTTGGATAACCAAAAAAAACAGAAACATTATGAGGACAATCATAGGGAATATATTTTAGAAGATTATCCCATTTTGAAGAAGTATCAAAATATGAATTCTGTTCACTTTCAACAATTTTTGTCTTATATCTATTTATTGTTATACTACTCCATTCACTTAAATGAGTTATAGGTAAAATTATACATGCTACTTGATTGCTAGTATAGTTATATCTACCGCTTCTCCAAACTCCCCATTCTTCTACCGTTCCTCCTACATTTGTTGTTTTACTCTTTATTTCATTTGATTTAAGATTATTGTTTAAGTCACTGATTTTAACTTTAGTTGAATTCTTTATCTTAGAGTTATATTTAGCAAAAGTAGGATTCCAATATTCATCTAAAATAATTTGTTTAAATGCTGCTAAAGCAAAAGCTTCTAATTTTGCAGGACCTATTTTATAATCCACCTCTATGCTACTTGTTCCGTTGAATTTTGTATCATCGCTATAAAGATCTCCAGAATGAAAATGTCCACAATATGCCCAATGATCGTCTTTCCAAGCATTATAGTGACAAGAACCAGCGTTTTGCCAGGTAAAAAAACCTCTTATTTGTCTATAATGGGTTCTATTCCATTCAATTACTATATTTATAGCATTAGTAAAAAATCTGGCACATCTTATCTCATTTTCAAAAGGATCAGAAAACATTATAGGTTTTACATAATTACATTGAATCCATAAAGCATCTCCAAACCAGCCTCTAGGCAAGGAATAACTTTCAAAGTCTGCTCCACCTCCATCAAAATTATCTTGTTCTTGCCTGAAAGAAAAATATTTATCTGTATGATATGTTACACCAGTACCATCATTATTCCTGAAATTGCTTTCCCATGCAAATGCATTTTTATTGTTACTCCATTTTTGATTGAAGTTAAATTTATCTTGCTCTACCTGAACAAATTCAGTCCAACCACCCTTAGAAGGATCTCCTGTATAATGAAACATCTTGTTTTCATAACTTCCTTCTGAGTACGCTGATAACCAATAGCCTAGTTCTTTTTTAGAACCAAATTGATCCATCACATCTGCTCTTACTACACCATGGTAGCCATATTCAGTAATAAAAAGAGGAATACTACTACTTATTGCTTCTTGATCTAATACATTATTTATTCTTTCTATTTTTTCAAGAAAAGTGGTTTTATCAGATGGCCATGACCACTTTTCATACGGATCTGCGAAATGATATGGATGAAATGAAAATGCATTACAATATATGTTTGCAGGTTCTTTTGTTGATCCCCTAGTATATTGTGTCCATAGTTTATCTAAAACTGCACTATTCCATCCATTCCCTGCATCTTTTTTATCCTGAGATTGACTCGACGCCCAAGTATAATTTGGTGGTTCCATTGGATTTAAACAGCAAAAAATGATATATTTGTTGAGAGGAATTGCTTTATAATCTAATTCACCTGGACCTGTACACCATTTTCTTTTAATCCCTCTTGTTCCATAATATAAGACTTTTTCAACATAGCTTTCATCCGCTGTTAATCTCTTATTCTCTGTGCTACCATCATCCTTACCTCTACAAAACCATACATTATTAAATGGTTCGTTCATTATCTCAAAGTGAACTTTTGTTCCATGAATCTCAAGACTCTCAGCTGCTATCTCTGCGAATTTCATGCAAAAGTACTCCCATGTATATTCATCTGGAACGTCTGGATTCCCTGAGGAACCCATACTTAATGCTCCTTCTGCTGGAAGCCAATGAGGTTCAAAAAACGGATCTGTTTCTTTTTCTCTTATTTTTTTATAATCTGGATAAGAAGTATTAGCCCATATTCTTTCTTTTCTATGCATTATATCAGCTAATAAAAGTCCAACTCCTTGACCTCCTAGGTTTTTATAAAAAGCGAAATCCTTATTATTCTCGTTATCCCATTGATACCAATCACCCTTATTTTTCATTGGCGGATATGGAGCTCCAGGGACAAGGCTTATTATAATACCTCCTGAAGTACTAACTTTTCTAGCAAAAGGAGCTAATGTTGTATGCATCATTAATCTTATTCCATGATCAACATTTCCCCAAAGACCTTGTTGGTCTCTTTTGTACATATACTGAGGATAGAAATAAGCATATTTCCAGGAAATTTGAATTCTTGCCCATCTTATACCTAGATTATTATAAAGATAAGCTCTTGTATTATTAAAATTTTGTCTGTAGGATAAATCGTCCCAGTTAACAAAATGAAAAAAAGGTTGAGTTCCAATAGTTACAAGATCTGCATATAAAGAAATAAAGGATAATAGAATAATTACTCCAATTATTAAGTATTCCTTTTTCATAACTCCCCCTACCTGATTTTAATAATTCTCTTTGTTGAACTTCCAGATTTTATTATATAAACTCCCTGCTCCCAGCTTTGGGTATCAAGGACTTGCTTGCCTTTATTGAATGATTGTATGGATTGCCCAACTATGTTATAGATAGCTCCTTCTGAAGTACTGTTTACTGTTAGCTTGTCTTTGAAGGGATTGGGATATATATCAATCTTTGCTGGTATTTGTTTCGCTGTTTCTTTTCTTTCTTTAAATCCTTCTTTTCCACCATAAATTAATACATAGTCATTGTTATTATCATCATTATAACAGAAGATATATAACCTTCTTGCAGGTCCTGGAATTGCATAGAAG
Source organism: Candidatus Coatesiibacteriota bacterium (assembly GCA_016927185.1). Classification (GTDB taxonomy): domain Bacteria; phylum JAFGND01; class JAFGND01; order JAFGND01; family JAFGND01; genus JAFGND01. Next base: position 9,702 of record JAFGND010000043.1, on the reverse strand, counting down.
GTAAGATCATCTGTATTAATACTATACATCTTTGAACCGTCAGGTTTAAGGCAATATAAATTTAAAAAATTACCAAAAAAAATCTTATCTTCATCATCTATTGTTACCAAATTTGGATAATTTTCTACTGTTACTTTCCAAAGAAAACTGCCGTTAGAAGCAAATTTATATATATTACCTAACTGATAAGAAGAGCAAATAATATTACCTGCATTATCTATTGCACAAGGATTGAAATCTTCTGTTGTATCTTCCATTGCTGCTGATGACCATTTTATATTCATATCTGGTGTTATTGCATATAGCTTCTTATCAAAAACACTATATAATGTCCCATCTTTTGCTATTGAGGGCAATGATGAATGTACTGCAGGTAATGTTCTGTATGTCTTATTTGAACGAAATTCAACCAGACAATTTGAACTTTCATAATATAAGCTTCCATTATCTCCATAAGCAGATATATAAACGGGATATTTTAACACCTCTTTCCATAATAATTCTCCGCTTTTACTGTTGTATGCTAAAACATATTCATCTATAGTTATAAGATAGACTATACCTTTATCTACAAAGGTTGAGACAGCTGATCCTCTATTTGTTTCTCCTTTTTGCCAGATTATATATCTTTGCTTTGCATTATATGCTACAAGGTAATAATCCTCATATGGAAAATATAGTATGCCTTCGTCATCTATACAGATATTCTGCTCTTCACGATCTCCAAACTGCTCTCTCCATTGAAGCTGGTCATTCTTTATTGATAGAAGATAAGAATTCCCATCATCACAGTAACGAACATATAAAGTACTATCTTCTGATATTACTGCTGCGACGTGGGGAGGATATATGGTTGGTCTTTTAAAATCGTTTTTCATATTATTTGATTTATCACAAGCTGGTTTTAATGAAATACTATTTATAAAATAAGGTTCCCTTGGTCCTATACATGGAGATAATCCATCCTGTCTGTTATTCCCTCTCCAGTTTGTCCAGAAATGCTCTCCATAGACTAGAGAAAACCCCACCAAAATCATTATCAAAATGCGCATTCTATGCTCCTTTACTTAAGTTATCCACTTTTAAAAATTCTCCCAATTTTAGTAAAATGTCTTTTGGATATTATCATATTAAGATTACTGGTGTTTAATTATTTTCCACTTATCTTGTCAAGAATTTTCCCTAAATCTATAATCATCTCCCTCCAACTCTCTCCTTATCAATATTTTCTCTACCACACTAATTCTCTGCCCCCATCCCTAGCCGCTTTATTTGTGGATACCGTATTTGTCATAGTCACAGTAATCATTAATCATCTCCAACAAGGCAGATTCTCTAAGCATCTACCAATAAATCTTTAGCCAATATGTAGGAATAACCAAAGCATTTCATTTCTACCCATTATTTCATAGACCCGCTTTAAATCTACATCATACATCATTCTATCCACCAAAACACTAATTTACTATTCTTCCCCCTGCACTGTTTTGGAAAATGAGAAGAAATCATATCAACTACCACATTAGTCTTCCCATCACCCAGATTCTTTCCAGAAACCATCCATCTTTTTTCCCTTCCATCCTTTCAGCTAACTTTTATTCCCATTCTTACTTTAATCCATACATCAAGTTTCCTCTCTTAATCTTGCTTCCCTCAAAAAAGCCTCTATTGTCAATTCCTCAGCATTGTTTCTCCAATCCTAATATATTTTCCCCTGTTTCCCAAAACTCTTCTAATCTGTGGGGTTTAGAGGGGTTTGTTTTAAAGACACATTCTCTGCGCGATTCATTATTTCCTAAATCCATTTTCTGAGCTTTTGGGTTGATCTCCGCTTTCATCTACACTAATCCTCTGAGATCCACACATTAAATTTCAGAAGATTAAGAAGAGATGGTCTTATAAATAATCTCACATGCAACATCCACCAATGATTCACCCAACACAGAATTTAGTACGATGACCCATTATTCCCTGAATCCATTTCCCGCAGAATATTCCCACTCACATTTTTCGCGACATACATCACCCAAAACATGGACAGGGGGTGTTAGCAAAGATTCACATGCATCAATGTTTCAATGCATTCATTAAGGCAGGTATGTTTCAACCTGCCTTTATGATTTTTTAATGCTAGATATAGAACATGGGCAGAAAGTATTTTATTTCACACAAATTGTAAAACTCTAAAAAAAGCTTAGCCCAATCTAAATCAGATTCAATGTCATCAAGGTTTTTACCTTGCATTTTTACCCACAGACTGAAATTGTCTTTGAACATCTGAGCTGTTTCTAGATTAAGAATTAAATCGTTAATGCAATCGAAGATATTGTAAAAAAATTCTCTAAACTGTTTATACTTTCTTGAAGCTTTTACAATTTCTTTATGTTCTTCCAAAAAACTTTCAAAAATGAATGCAGCCTCAACAAAATTCTCCTCTAAGGTTCTCACATCAGCAGACTTTAAATTCATAACTTTTTTGTAGTATTCAATGAAGAAACAAGCAAGCCGAGGATTCCTTTCCAGCAAAAAAATCAAATCAAATGCGTTCATTTGAAGCCTGTAAACAGGAATTGCAAAAGACTGGGGATTTATTATTAAAATCTGCTCCTCTTCACCAGTGACAGGATTCTTCAGAACGTGTTTAAACATTAATTCTTCCATTTTTACCTCCTTATATATTTAATTTTTTTCATTTTAAGCTCTTATTTTTTCTAGGAGACTGATTACACGCATCAGCCTCCTTTCCACTAAACCCACCCAATCTCTCTACCCTCATAATCACTACATTTTTCAACAAATCCATGAACCAATCTCTGCCGGATCATTCTTTAGAGATTTCCCGAATCAACAATTTATTAGCCTTCTCAAATGTTTCTAAATCAACAATTGCATCAAAACTTGCTTTAAATATCCTACCATTACAATCTTTCAAAAGTCCACAGTAAGCTGAATTGGTAATGATCTTCTGCAGAGATACCGGATTAGTTTTGAATCTTTTACCCTTTTCACCCAGCTTCATTGATCTTAGTTTCAGAGCTAGTTTCCGCAATGAATAGCTACCCGAACTATAAAGCCTAAACACCGTCACTATAAATTCAGAGCTATCTTTATCAATCTCAACGACTTTCCTCCCTTCTTTAATGACGTTTTTGTAACCTAGGAAAGCTCTGGATGCTGGTAAACCGTCACTTATTCTTTTCATCTGACCTTTAATAATTTTCTCACTGTGCGAAAAAGAATAATCCTCTTCACTAAAAGAATTTTCTGGAATCAAATCCATCTTCACCTCCTCCCATAAATTAGAATCATATATAAAATAACATAGAAATGAAAAAATAAAAAAACTACATAAAATAAATAATCATCTCTAAATCATCCCAGAACCAGATGTTAATGAAAAACTAGCTTTCAAATGTTAACAAAAGCGGGACTGGAAGATTAGCATTATCAGAAAAACAATAGCCAGAATGTAAAACAGACTAAAAGGTTTAGCTAAAATATCCTGCAACAAAACCAGCATAAAGGAAAATAAAATAAGCTAGATATAACATAATAGCTTTGAAAGAGAAAAGAAAGAAAAAAGAGATAGAAAGGAAAAAGAATGATAGCAGGATTAATGCAATTGGATCTTATTAAACTTTTAGATGGCTTTTAATCACCTCCAAAGAAAACTAGGACTAAAGATAAACTAGGACCAGGAAAGGAAAGGAAAAAGAATCTAGTAAGAGTTAATAAGTATGGGTAATGGAATAAAGTGAATAAAGTAAAGGTATTATGTTAACTACCTTAAATGGTAATGATAATGAGATGATTCCTGTACAAAAGATAATCCTGAACATTTTAACAGAAGGATTTAGTTGGATTTATTATTGCTGATACCTATCTAAGATTAATGGCTTGAAATAGTTCCCTGATAATTAAAGAAAATATAGAACGGAAGACTGGACATGTGAATTGAAGATTAATGATGATTTTCAAAAAACACCTGTCCAAAGATCCTTTTAGAGAAATGGATAATCTTAGAAGAAAATCATGATCCAAGAAAATCTCTGAAAAACCATATCACACAAACCAACCTACCTCCCCACCACAACATAAATCCATACCAACCAACACATTGACCCACCCACCAATCCCCCCCTAATCATTAACCCATCAACCCATGCATCACTCCCTGCCTAAATTAACCCCAGAAAGCCTCAAATTTAAGAGCAAAATGCTTCCTGGAGGAATTGTACTGTCCAGAAGTAAATCGTCGAAATTTAAAGGGATGTACTCGGAGACTTCGCACCAACCAACACATACATATTTCAGGTCCATCTCCTTACCCTTACCTAGTAATTATCTAGGATCATTAATTTCACTAGAATCCAATGTTGGTTCTTTTTACATTATTTTTTCAATGATCATTATTATTTTCTAAAATGAACTTAGTTTCTTCTAGTGCTAGTCTAGAACTAGATTCTTTCTTCTTCTTTACTTATTTGCTAATAGGAGGCATTTTAGACAAGGATTAAAAAAGACCACAATTCCTTCATAAACTCTGTCCAAAAGCAAGTCATAAGGCACTTAAAAAAACTACATTGTTACAAAAAGATGGGGAATAATCCTGTAAATCATTTATAAATAAAAGGATTCAATAAAGAATGGCTAAAATAGGTACTATTATTCCATTTTTTATCATTTCTTATTGTATGAGCATCTTCCCGTTGATAATTTTACTAACGAGAAGATCAAGAATTGAAGCAGATCTTTCAATCCGACAAATAATGCAGGATAAGAAAATCCTATCCTGCATCTCTTTCAATTTAGAATTTACTAACATCTCCAGTTTGCTCAATGCTCTTATTGCTGTCTATTTTGAGTGTTTTCCTGAAATTCCTGATAACGGTCATCCAGTCAGTGGGATTAGATTGCTGAATCTCCCTAAAACTCTCTGCAAATCCTGAAGCATTAAGTTTCTGAAAAAAGGAATCTAGTCTTATCTCAAGATTAGATGATTCATTAATCAAATCACTTATCACTTCATCTTCTGAGTGACATTTCTGTTTATCTGAAGCTTTGTTAGATTTTCCCCCTTCCTTGCTAGATTTGTCATGATGAAAACATTCATTTGTCTTTTTTTCTGAATCGACTCTTTCAGAAAATTTGTCTGAACAAGCAGTTTTCAGATTGTCCTTCTCTCCTACAATTTCTGCCTTATGAGTTCTAACTGCAGAATCAGATGTTACATCAGTAGGAGTTTCATTCTTTGGTTTTTCAGCTTTTCTCTGTGAACTATATTTTTCTTCATATTTAAAAATAATTTCAGTGATGCCATTCCTTTTATGAGAGATATAAATTTCCTTCAATTCATTCATACAGGCTTCAATGTCTGCTTTCTTGTATCTGGCAATTGCATTGATTTCCGTTCTGTTCAGCAATATCTCACCTCTGGTTATCTTATCTGCTATCTCTTTACCGCAAACATCCACAATAATTTCATAACTTTCTAGCAACTTAACAGATTTTGTAACACTACTTTTGCTTCTATTAAAGAGCTTCGCAACCCATTCTCTATTATCTCCTGTACATTCTTCCTTATCTCTATAACCATTTGGTGCCATCTTACAATTATTATAAATTCTTGCCATGTTAAGATCAGTCTCCATACCATTATTGTTACGCCTTCCTTCCTGATGAGTCAAAACATAAAACAGAATCTCTTGCTCATCCTTGAAATCCAACCTTTTCACTGAATAGGGTATTTTATTCTCTCTGCAAATCTTTTCCCTGTGATACCCATCAACAAGATATTCTGTTCTTTCATCAATTATAAGTGGCTCCAGGCAACCATTTTTCACAATACCATCTTTTAGATTATTGTATTCTTTTTCTGTGAGAGGACGCTGAGTATTTTTGTATTTATCATTTACTTTAAAAGGTGGATTGTCAAAATCCTTGTCAATATAAATCAAGTCAGCGAACGCTCTCTTCTCTGAAGATTTGCTTTCACTTGTTTCTGAATTTGCAGTAAGCAATCCAGATTCAGTTAAATCGTAATTATCCATTTTTTCTCCTTCCCTTTAGGATTGGAATTAAACAAAGCATCTTCATTACTTGTTTTGCTATTCATAGCAAATACCTCCTATGGTTAATGTTTTTAACAAAATATATCTGATCAAATGCCATTAAAACCTCCTTTCTTAACTATTTCGGTGATTCTTTTTGTTCTCGAAATTTATGATGATGTATCTTGCCGAATCCTTCCCTGATATCTTTCTGGGCGTGTTTTCAACGAATTCCCCATAGTAATACTTCAGTAATTTGCTGATTTGAACAGGACTTAGCTTCTTCAGAACTGCTCTCTCATATTCATCCGCAACCTGACAAAGCCTTGAAAAACAATGTTTCGGTCTTATATAGTATTTATTCTTATATAAATAGCCCTCTTCTCTTTTGAGTTTTTCAACATGGCGAACGAAAACTGAAAGAAAACTGTCTAGAAGATCCTTGCTTTCATCTGTTGAAGACAGTTCTTTATTGATACTTTCCAGTCTGTTAAAGTTAGTTCCAGATGCCTTTAGAATGCCAGTTTGAAGCATATGAAAGAATCCCCACAACGCTAATGCTCTGGGATTATTCAATTTAACATCAAGGCGACGAAGAATGCCACTTATTTCATTTATTGATATCGCTTCTGGATAAGATTCTATGTAGCACCTAAGCATATTTGGGCATTCAATTCCAGATGCGGGAACTTTTAACAATAAAGTATTTCCTGCATTTTTTACATGATAGCAATGGTTGTAAAAGATGATTGACTTAGTCCTGAATAGAGGAGAGTCCTTTTGATTAACAATTTTCTCATAGAATGATTTCAAGCGAGTGTTCTTAATAAAAATCCTGCTGTCTAAATAAACAGGAATGTTGTTTACCCCAAAAAGCAGTTTCTTGAGATCGTCTGTGCTTCTAATCCCAAGTGCGGCTTCAGTAATTCCTTCAAAATCAAGTCCCAGCATGCCATAAACACTCTTCAGAAAAGAATAAGCATTCTCTTCCTCTCCCCACAGGTTAAGTACAGGAAGATACAGGCCATTGTCTTTAATAAGATGTGAATTAACTGCTGCACAAAGGTAGCCAAGCACCAGACAGGTTGAATTAGAGAAATTGTCAGAAGATACAGGTATTATCTTATTTCCGGTTAGATTAACATCCGCAAGAAAGTGATTTAAAAAGGATTCCCTTTCTGGCTTCAGCACTCCTTGTCGATTCCCCAGATTAGCTACATTGTTTTCATCCCAGTGAATTAGATTGCCTTTATTCAAGATCCCCTGCTTTGTAACCCAGCCAATGCCTTCAACATAACCTGCAATGCCTATATCACTTATCCTGAAAATACTTCTTTCTGCTTTCGCTTCTTCATGAAAGAAAAGGTCATCCAGATCTCGTTTACTTCCTGACCAGTTGCAATTAGCGGTTTCCAGCATGAATTGCCTGAACTTGTCATTTGAAGCTCTTACAGATGGAGAAATTGAAATCCACCTTTTTAAAATGAGATTGTCTTTCCAAACATTTGCAACATAGAATTTTACATCCTTGAATGTTTCATGAGGATCGTCAATAATAGCGATTATTTCCAGCCTGAAATCTGAGATGTTATACCATTTGCCATTTAAATAGGCATTTCTTCTCTGATAGACTGAATTGATGCTCTTGAAATCCCTTTCAGCATTTTTTCGGATGGTTCTGCAAATAGATTCCATCTGATTTTCCGTTAAGCTGATTTCATAGCAACTCTTGAATTCATCCGCATGATCTGCAAGATAACTGAGCATTTCTTCTAATGTGAAAAGAACACCTTTCTTGAAGAGTCTAGTGAGTTTTCCTGAGACTGGGTTTGCTTTGCCCAAAGTACTAGAAGAACCAATTTGCTCTTTTTCGGCTGGAGTTGTCGCAGGATGTAGAAGTTGATTGTTTTTCTTCTTTCTGCCATATTCAGCAAAAAGATGGAAATCATCAATGCTGTAGGATGCAACTTGTTGATTGTTAAGGAGAATCCTTCCCTTTTTTAAAAATCCATGCTTCCGCTTGAGGTTGAGTGTTTCTGGCAAGCGCATCAGTCTGCTGGGATTCCTGATGCATTTATCCACATAATATATTGAATCCAATTCAATTGAAACCAGTAAATCCTGAAAATACAGATCAATTGCTCTCGAAACTTCCATTGCTTCATGTATCGACACAAAATCCTTGAGAACCCAGAAACAATGAAAACCATTCCCAGTGAAATTCATCAAATGAGGATGCTGCTCACAAGGAAGTCTTTCAAGGATGCTTTTAATGTCAGAATCAATTCTGTTTTCAATGTCCAAGTCCCTTGCATCGACATCCAGGTAAATTAGGTTGGTCTCCAAGACATCATTGTCAGATGATGCATGAGTTCCTTGTGGAGGTTTCTGAAATCTAAGAGCAGGTCCGAAATAAAAACCGACTTCCTGGTGCTTTCTTGAAATTCCTCTTATGAATTCTTCCGCAGATCCCATGGAGCTGAAACACCAGTTTGGACTCCTTCTTACAGTTACAAGCCCATTTTCTTGCCTTTGCAGAGCGATTTCAAGAAGATGTGTTTCATCAACAAGGGATTCTTCTCCCTGTCTAAAAAAATAATGCAGCCATTTAATGGCGGATTCTACGTTATATCCCTCCTGGTCATTATTTATTACCATTAATCCCCCCTATATTCTAAGTTCTTAAAAAGTGCTTTTTTTATTAAAGTAACAGATCTTTTCAAAAACTAGAAATTTAACATAAATTTAATTCCAGAATTTGGTTTCTGTATTTCTTTGATAGTCATTTGATTATGAAAGCCGAAAAATATTATAAAATTTATGAGGATAGAAAAAAAATTTTTCTGAAAGATTTCCGCATAGTTTATAAGATTCCTGAAATTCACAGAAGATAGCTTTTAAAATATTCAAATATTATTTCAATAATATTCTGTAAACATATAGGAATTGGGAAGTGGGAGATGGGGTAGGTAAGATTTGAATGGAGAAGGAGAATCTAAAATTAGATTTAGAGTTTCCAGACTTCCTTAGATAGTTCAAATAACATTTTTTGTCTATTGTTTATGGCATCTTTATCCCATTTATCAAAATATTTCAACTTCTGATATGATCTTATTTTAGAGTTATCTACTCCGACTGGTTCAAATCTTACTAAAGCTGATTTAGTAAGCTGATATTTTGCATATTCCTTATAAGCTTCCCTTTTTTCTTTTATTAGTTTATTCTTTATAATGCTCTGAGTATTACGATCCAAGATTGCCAAATTACCTAGTTTTATCTTATATTTATCACATTCCTCTATTGAACCAAATAAATCAGCATCTTCCTTTTGAGGTTTTTGAGGTAAGATATGTTCAATAGTTTCATTTAAAAATATTTGTTCAATATGACTTTCTGATTCATTTGAATTCCAAATGCTTTCAATATATTGTGTTAATCTACTTAGAATATATTTTATTTTATATTGCTGCAGAGTGTTATAAGTAATACTGGAGAATAATATCTCATAATTGTTTTCAAGTTTTTTTATTTCTTCTAAAAGTACTTCATCCTTGAACTTCATTAGTGCTTCTTCTTTTTTAGATTGGAAAGGTATTTCCCTTAAAATATTTGCCCATTTTGCGAAATTCTTCTCTACAATTTTAGCAGGAAC
>JAFGND010000042.1 GCA_016927185.1 Candidatus Coatesiibacteriota bacterium | reverse complement strand
TTTCTATAAAATTATCCTCTAAAGTCATTATAAATAAATCAATTATGTTAATAATATTATCATATACTTTAATTATATCTTCTATATCTATGTATAGCAATAATTTATCTAATTATAAATATCCCTTTGATTTTGGAAAGGATTATTTGAGAAGCTCAGTTTATAAGGGGCAGATAATATTGACAAGAGAAGGATCAAAAGGTCTGTTTGTTCTTCCGTATATATCTGATGTAAAGGATTTCAGACCGGATATAGATTTCAGGGAATCTATTGGATTATTCAAGATAAGGCATAATCAGGAATATCTTCCTGCAGCTTATTATTATGTTCATTTCAATCTTGATACATACTTGAGAAAAAACAACAAAGATGAACCGTTAATAGCATTACAGCCAATGGGTTTACTCCTTGTTGCTGCACCTCATAGTCAATCGGAGTTGAATATTTTCCTTCCATGGCTTTATATAAAGATACCAGAAAAAACCTCCAGTCAACATGAATATGATCCATACATAAAACAGCGTTATCTCTTTTTCAGGGGACTTGCATATCTTTATGCTGACAATATGAAAAAAGCAGAATCTGATTTTGAACAAATTAATAAGATTGGCAACTCAAATGATTTCATATTCAGCATGGGATTAGCTTTCTTCAAGAAAAAACATTTCAATAAATCACTTTCATATTTTGAAAAAGCAGCAAAGATGCAGGGAAATAATCCCATTATCTGGAAATATCTTACTATTAATTATGCAATGTTGAAGAAATTCGATAAGGCACAGGAAGCCCTCAAGATGTCAGAAAAACTTGAGAAAAAAAGTAAATAATTGACATTTTTTTGTTTTTATGACAAAATGGCTTTATGACAAAAAACAGAATTGTAAAAATACTTATCCTTGATGACGAGGAAGATATTTGCATGGTTTTCAAGGATATGCTTGTGGAATATGGTTATCAGGTTGATTTTGCATATGATGGTAACTCAGGAATAGATCTTTTAAAAACGAAAAAGTATGATGTCGTAATCTCAGACCTTTCAATGCCTAACTTATCAGGACTTGAGGTTGCCAGATGGATCAAGCAGCATTCTCCATCAACTGGGGTGTTCCTGCTGACTGGCTGGAGCATTCAAATAGATATGATGCAGATAAAAGAAGCTGGAGTAGATAGCTTGATATCAAAACCATTCAAATTCGAGGAAGTTATTGAGGCATTGAATAACTATATAGATCAAAAAGGATTAAGATAAATATTGTATTTTCTTGTTTTTCTGATAATCTTGTTTTCATCTGAAGACAACCTTCAGGATTTGTTCAAGGATCTCCTGAAAAATCCTGATGATAATACTTTATGGTTGAAAATCAGGGATTCTGGGAAAAAAAATCACAAAGAAAAATTAATAATGGACTTCCTTGACAAGCATAAAGAGAACAATCAAGGCTGGCACATCTATTATGCTGATATGATATGGGATACAGAGGGTATAAAACCTGCAATTTCCTATTTAGCAAGACATTATCCAGTTAATGAATATAACAATGCAAAAACAGTAGCTAAATATCTATCAAGCAACAGCGCAAATAAGGAAGCTATAGAGATCTATCTTGCTTTCAGGAAAGTATCCAAAAGAAACGAAGTCTTTTCCTCAGAAATTGCAAGATTATATTATTTAACAGGAGAATACGTAAAAAGTGCAATAGAATATGCTGTTTTCCTTTCAAGCAATCCAATCGCCAAAGATGAGATAGAAAAAATTATCCTGGACTTGTCTCAGAAAAAGGAAGTCAGGCAAGCAGTTAAGCCAGTGATAGAAAGAAAGATAAAGGATGAACCCAACAGGAAATACTATCTTCTGAGATTGCTACTCAAGATATATGTAATGGACAGGGATTATTCCTCTGCAATCAAGCTAACTACAGTAGAAGGCGGCTTGACAGCATCTTATCTGGCAAGACAGATGGCAGAAGCAGGTAATGAGAATGAGGCAATTGAAATAATAGACAAAGGACTTGAAAGAAAGCAGGAGAAATACGAGAAATGGGAGTTAATATTATTGAAAATGAAAATCCTTTCTAATCAAAAGAAATATAACGCTTTAACAAGTCTGTCTCAAGCATCGCTAGACTGGATAAACAAGGAATATAGAGTTCATACTGCTCTTGGATATACTTATTCATATCTTGCAGAAAGTCTGTATTATGAGAAGAAATTTAATAAAATACCGTCTCCTGGAGCATTTCAGGGATACATCCCAGATAATGTTATTTCACCCTATCCAGTTCCGAAACCTCTTGGCTTCTATTATATTGCTTCAAGGATTGCAATAAATGATTATGACAATGCAGTAAAGTATGTTGAATTTCTTCCTAAAGAATGGAAATTCATGCTGAAAGGGGAAATCAATTGCATAAAAAAGGATTATGAAAACGCACTTGTTTGCTGGAAACAAGTAATGAATTCATTTCCACAAACGGATCAGGCTAACAAATCGCTTCTCAGGATTTACACACTGGAAAATGACATGCAGGGTTCAAAAGAAATACTTACAGAAATCCTCCAGCTTACTTACAGGCTTGAACACAGGAAATTGCTTGCACTGAGCAGAAATATCATAGAAGAAAACAGGATGTCTTCTTTATCATTAGGTCCTGCATTGATGATAATGGATAAAGAACTATCACGATCAAGTATGAATAGGGAATGGATTGATCTTATCATTGAAAAAAAATCTACCCTCAATGATGCTGAATGGACACCTCAAATTCTATGGTCAATACTTCAGCAAGAAGCGGGTATTAACATATCACAATCTCTCAAGCTGGCTGAAGAAATAATTCTGAGATTTCCCAAAAGCCCAGTTGCATTCCAGGCAAGAGGGTTTATAACAAATAATTCCAAAAAAACATCATGACCCGGATTTTCATTAGTGCTGGGGAAAGCTCTGGGGATAAGCATGCTGCTGAACTAATAAAAGGTCTTAAAAAAAACTTCAGTAATCTTGAGATTAAAGGAATTGGTGGAAGACAGATGCAGACTCAGGGAGCTGATTTGATTGAAAGCCTTGAAAGTCTTGAAGTCATGGGTTTTGTTGAAGTTGCAGTAAAACTGCCATTTTTCTTTGCCTTGAAGAAAAGAATATTGAATTTTCTTGGAGACTGGAAGCCTGATCTTGTAATTCTAGTTGATTATCCTGGCTTCAATGTTAGTTTAGCAAAAAAAATCAAGAAATATGCAAGTAATTGTAAATTAATATATTATGTTTCTCCACAATTCTGGGCCTGGAAAAAGGAAAGAGCAAGAAAACTTTTCCCGCATATTGACTTGATATTACTGTTTTTCCAGTTTGAAGTTGATTTTTATAAAAGCATGGAATTCAATAAGATAAAGTATATAGGTTATCCAGCAAAAGATAATCTGGTTGCTGATGTAACTGAAGAAGAGTTAAGGAGTTCCCTTAATATAGATAAATCAAGCAAGATAATAGGCTTGCTTCCAGGAAGCAGGAAACAGGAATTTTCCAGACTTCTTAACCCATTCATTGAAATCGCAACTATGGTCAGGGAAAGAATCAAGAAAATACATTGCATAATTGCATTAGCTGAGGGTGTTTCCGAAAAAGAGCTTCCTGAACTACCTGATTTCATAACATTTGTCAAGAACAAGACATATTCAGTTATGAAATACAGCAGTTTCGTTCTAGTAGCATCTGGAACAGCTAGCCTTGAAACTTCTCTTTTCAAGACCCCTAATTTTGTTTTTTATAAAATGAATACTCTTAACTATTATCTGATAAAAACAATGATAAAAGTGCCTTATATTGCAATGAGTAATCTCCTTGTAAATGAGAAAATTATACCTGAGTATATACAGACATGGAATACTGAAGAAGTAGCTGGAAAAATATCTTTCATCTTGTCTTCTGAAAAGGAGCTAAATGATTTCAAGAAGAAGCTGGAAAGAATTAATATTGCCGTCGGAGAAAAAGGTGCTATTCAAAGAGCAGCTAATGCAATATCTGATATATTGAAAATCCCCTAGTTGTTTATCAAGAGGTTTATTTTATCAATCGTTGACTTCAATTCTTCTACTTTATCAATATCTACCTTGAATCTCATGGGTCTTATTATCTGCAAAGCCTTCTGAAGTATTCTCATTCTTGATGCAAGTTCACTAGTCATTTTCTCTTTTCTCAATGTCTCAATTTCATTCATCAAAAAAAGATACACGATTTTTACGCTTATAGACCATATGGATATTGTATCCTGCAAATCCCTCTCTTTGACGATTATCTTCGTAATCGTGCTTTTCTCTTCAGGATTAAGTTCATTGAATGAAATACCTCCTTCCCCGAAATGCTGTAAAATCAGGAAATCATATAGTCTCCTGTATAATGGTGAAAGAATTCTGTCTGAAGGAATGGTATTTACAATCATTTGCCAATCAGGATTTTTACAAAACATTAACAGGAATTCCTCATAAATCATTTCAAGAGATTCCTTCTTATCTTCCTCTCTATAAGATGCTTTTGTAACAATGCTTTTTTCCTGAATCCAGTCCCTGTTTATGCCGTAGTTTTCCTTGATTTCATTCCAGTATATTTCTTGGGCGATGGGATCTGGCAGTAAACTAATCACTTTCCTGAACCTGTTTATTATTTTCGTTTTTTTGTCAGGATCTGCTTTGGAGTAAGCGTTTTCAGATAATTTCATGAGAAAATGCAGCCAGTTTATCCTGTTGCTAATACACCCTTTAAGTTCATCAAGATCCCTGTCTGCAAGAGAATCAGGATCCTCATTTTCAGGCATCGGAACAACTTTCGGTGAGATTCCATTTTCAAGGAACAAGTTTATGGCTCTTAATGTAGCTTTCAAACCAGCACTGTCACCATCAAAAAGGAGTATTGTTTCATCCGAGTACCCTGAAGTTATCCTGACCTGATTCCTGGTAAGCCCTGTTCCCATTGGAGCTACAGTGTTTCTGAAACTTGTTTGGTGCATTTTTATTACATCAAAATAACCTTCTGTAATAAACAAACTTCTTTTTTCACTAATGGTTTTTTTTGCCTGGTACCATCCATATAGAATATTACCTTTCTGAAACCACTTTGAATCTGAAGAATTAAAGTATTTTGCACCTTCCTCAGTCTCGTATCTTCTTCCAGCAAATGCAATAACCTGTCCGTCTCTGTTTGTAATTGGAAAAATGATCTGCTGGCGAAACCTATCAAAAACCTGATTATCCTTTATGGAGACTAAACCAGATTTCAGTATGTTATCCATGGATATCTTTTTTCGCTGCAATAAATCCAGAAGATTTCTCCATCCTGATGAAGCGAAACCTAGCTGAAAAGTATCAATCCATTTTGGTTCAAGTTTCCTTGTTTTTATCAGATAATCCAGAACCTTATGATTTTCGAGAAGCTGTCTCCTGAAATAATCAGAAGCTTCATTATTAATCTCATAAATCCAGTTATTATCTTCAAACTTATCAGTTCTCGTGATTTTGATTCCAAGTCGGTTTGCAAGGACATTCACTGCTTCCGGGAAGTTTATATGTTCAATTTCCATAAGGAAATCAAAGACATTACCCCCCTTATTGCATCCAAAGCAATGCCATAAACCCTTTTCCTCAGAAACAACAAAGGAAGGTGTTTTCTCAGTATGAAAGGGACAAAGGGCTTTGTAATTCTTCCCGCTTGCAGTTAATCTTACATAATTAGCAATGACCTCTACAATACTGGTTCTTTCCTTTATATCTTCTATAAGATCCCTATTGAACATCTGGTTTCTTCTCCCATACTGGCAGGAAAGTATATTTTTTATACTGCAAATCAGGATAAACCTTTGATATAGAATTAGTTTTGGGATTAAAAAGAAAGTATTCTTTGCCTTCCCTGCACCAGAAAAAAAGTCCCTTGAAATCTTCTTCTTGCCTTGCTTTGCTCAATATACTTCTGCATTCTTCAGGTTTAGGTAGTCTGGCATTCAACCACAAGCAAATATTATCAGCATCAATACCAGAAATATTCAAACATATCATATCAGGATTTTCCTTTATTTCAACTAATCTTGGATCTTCAGCAAGATAGTAATTCCTATCTTTAATAAACTTCAGAAAAAGTTTATTTTTGATAGGTGTTTCTGTTGACCAGATTTTTTGACTGAAGGATAGTAAATTCTTATCTCCCATATTATTACTGATAATGGAATATTCAACCACTTTAAGCTCATCAGCTTTGCATAAAGAAGTATCTTGTTTCTTATTGTCTTTCTCAGTCTGTTTATCTGTTGCAGAAAAATGT
>JAFGND010000008.1 GCA_016927185.1 Candidatus Coatesiibacteriota bacterium | reverse complement strand
GGGGGTATAGAATCCAATACTTTTATTTTCTGGGGTACTTTCATTATTACCTGTTGGTTTGAAAGTAATTTCCCATAAAAAATTAGGATCCCTTGGGCCGACACATTTAGCAAGTCCATCCTGTCTGCAATTGCTTCTGAAATCTGACCAGAAATGCTCTCCCCAAAGCACCGAAAATCCCACCAAAATCATTATAAAGATGCGCATTCTATGCTCCTTAGATTATCTTTTTATTGAGTTTCTGCATTTTGTATTTCATAATTATTTAAGATACAATCATGCAATATTTGTCAATCAGATTCACAAAATATATTAATTATAAGCAAGACATTGTATGCATTCAATCAGTTGCATTTTCAATAAAATCCTTGACTTATTGATATATATAAAAAGGGACTTGGCTCATGCCTGCAAACGTCAGTCCAATGTATATTGATGCTGAAAAACGCTTTTTTCAGGCAAAAGAATTGCCTGAAAAAATTGCTGCCCTTGAAGAAATGTGGGCACTTCTTCCCAAACATAAAGGCACTGAGAAGATGCAGGCAGATATCAAGAGAAGAATGTCCAAACTCAAAGCAGAACTTGAAGCGAGTAAGTCAAAGAAACGAGGTTTTACATATACAATACCAAAGGAAGGTGCAGGACAAATCCCGGTTATTGGACTTCCAAATTCAGGAAAATCATCACTCGTATCTGCATTCACTAATTCAAAAACAGAAGTAGCTGAATATGAATATACAACAAGAATTCCCTTTCCTGCAATGATGCCCTATAAGGATATATTCTTCCAGCTTATTGATCTGCCTCCATTCAGCAAGGAATATATGGAAACCTGGGTTGCAGATATAGTCAAGAGAGGAGATCTGTACCTGTTATTAATTGATTTAACAAGTGATTTCTTATCGGATCTTGAGTTTCTGAAAAGCAAACTCCATTCATATCATTTGAATATTCCTGGTTTTCTTCAGTATGATCCTGTTGCTGAAACTCTTCCTGCGAAACCAGCTTTAGTTCTTGGCACAAAATTTGATATAAATTATGATGAGGAATTATTTAATCTTCTTGTTGATGCTTCAAAACCTGTTGATGTTTTGAAATTTTCAGCAACTGATCCCGGGAAGTATGAAGGATTTAAGGAAAAGATTTACAATTTGTTGAATATTTTGAGAGTTTATTCAAAAATCCCTGGCAAGAAACCAGATATGGATCAACCTTTTGTAATGAAAAAAGGTGACACATTACTGGACTTTGCACAAGCGGTTCACAAGGATTTCTCTGAAAATCTTAAATTTGCAAGGATTTGGGGAAAGGTCTGCTTTGAAGGTCAGCAGGTTGCAAAAGATTATATTCTCAATGAAGGTGATGTTATTGAACTCCATTTGTAAAGGCTGTATATGAAAAGATTAATCGTGATCGGTGATATTCATGCTCATTCCAATATCCTCAAGCTTCTTGATAAAATCCGGATAACTGATGAAGACAAGATAATACAGGTAGGAGACTTTCTGGATAGAGGTGGCGAGCATGAAGAAGTCTGCAAAATGCTGGAGGATATGTTCAAGAAATATAACATGACAATTCTGCTTGGTAACCATGAGCTATTCTATCTTCAGGAGGACTATTTCCATATTATCTACAATAACAGAATATCATCCTTGAGGGAGTTCTATAAAAAGGATACAGGGAAGTCACTTTCTTTGAAATCCTATGACTGCCTGCAACTCGTGACAGGTTTGATTAAAGGAAATCAAAAAGAGAAAGCGATTGTTGATACACTGTTCAAGTATATGAGGAAATACAGGTCACTTGTAATTAAATGGGTAAATCTTGGCAGGATTAAGCTTGCTCATTCAGAATTCGGCTGGCTTCTTACACATGCAGGAATTACTGATGAGCTGATCAATCAATTGAGTTGGGATGATATGTCAGTCATAGAAATCACCAATAATCTGAATAATGTTTTTGAAGAAGCTTACAGAAAAAAACAGTTTGATCATCCCGTTTTCAATACTGTTTGGACAAGAAATCACATTTCAGACAGGTTTCCCCAGATTGTCGGGCATACCCCGCAGGAAAAAATAACACTCCGCGGGAAACATCTATACGTTGATAATGGATTATTCGTGAAAGAGGATCAACCTTTCAAGGAGAGAAATTCCCTGAAAGGATTGTTTGAACCAGATATTACAATAATTAATGAGGAAGGCAGAATTGAAACTTTGAAGCAAGGTGTTCTTAGTAAAGATATTAGCGAGATTTCATTTGCCCCAAGAAAACCAAGGATTTAAATTGACATTGCTGAAGTATGAAATTTTAATAATTCTTGTTTTCATGTCATTTATTCATGCATATAAGCTTGAAGAAGAAGAGCAGATAATTTTTACTGACGGAATTACCCTCAAGGGGAAAAGCTTTCCCACTACTGAAAAAGGCAAGATATTATTCAAAACATGGGATGGCAAGGAATTCCTCATTGATAAATCAATAATCAAGGAAATAAAATCAACACAATTGTACGATTCATCTAAACTGAGAAGTCCATGGATAGCTGGGATAGGTTCCTTCATATTGCCTTCTTCAGGACAGTTCTATAATGGTGACTACAAGAAAGGCATTATTTTCGGAACAATTATTTATTCCGGTCTTATTGTACTTGGGATAAACTATCTTGGAGAAACTGATTCAACAAAAACTGATAATTTCCTGACTGGTTCTGTTGCAATAATTATATCTGGTACATACATTTATTCAATTATTGATGCTCCTTTGTCTGCAATAAGGAACAACAACAGGCTAAACAAGTTAAAAGAAAAAAAGTAGTTTCCCAAAATCCATGAAAAACAAAATAAAGTCCGCCATATCAAAGCTCAAAGATATTTACAGGAAAATAACTGACAAGTTCCCATTCACTTCATTCGGAATAATGCTTATTTCACTTACATCATTTGCTTTCTGGTATTTTGCCTTGAAACACTTTGACCTTGCTTATTTTGTCATGACATTATTATCATGGGCTTTAATTCTTTCGCTAACTCTATGGACTTTAGTTAGTTATGCAATCATAAGATTCAGGATGAGAAGAAAATTCATGGAAAGCCTTCAATTCTTTGAAACTGAAGCACTTTCAAGAACCGGATACAAGATTCCTGCGTTGAGATACTGGCCCTTGATTACTTTGAAAATCTACTGGGAATATCCGGATTTCATTGACGTAAATTACACTGGGAAAGGTGCTTACAGGGATGAAGAAATAGTTGCTCACAGAAGAGGTCTTTTTCAGGTAATCAAGAGGAAATATGTCCTTTCGGATGTACTGGGATTGTCAGAAATAAGATGGTCAAGCACTTACAATACAAATATTACAATACTACCTAACAAAGGTAAACTCTCAACATTCACAGTTCTGCCTACACTTGTAAAAGGTGAAGATATTTCTCACCCCAAGGGAGAACCGATTGGTGATCTGGTAGATATGAGAAGATATGTTCCAGGAGATTCCCCAAGAAGGATACTATGGAAAGTATATGCACATTCCAGAAAGCTTATGGTCAGGATACCTGAAAGAGCAATTGCTTCAGCTCCCAAAACGTCTGCATTCCTCTTTAATGGAGAAGGTGACGAAGCATCTGCCGGTTTTGCCAGATTTGTCATAGAATCAGGATTACTAGGAAAAGACTGGTTATTTGGAGCTGATGGAACTTTTGATTATACTGATAATGTAGACAAGGCACTGAATATAATAGCTGAAAGCGGTAATTTCCCTATTGATGATGAAATAAGCTTTTTTAAGACATATCTCAAAGTTTCAAGAAGTCATGGTAATCATAATTTGCTGCTTTTTGTTCCATGCAGGAAAGGGAAATGGGAGACAAAAATAGAACTTCTCAAGAACGATCCTTTCCTTGATGTCTCCATTGTAATGGTTCTGGATAATGAAGTCAGAAAAACACCTTTTGATTGGTGGATGAAATTCATATTCAACAACAGAGAGAATGAACTCAGCCAGAATGACTATTTATCTATTCTGAACAGGTTGAATAAATTTACAAGAAAGGTTAATGTTATCAACAGACAAACAGGAAAAATCACCAGGACATGAAAAAAGAAAGACTTGTTTCACAGGTGCCAAGTGTCAAATATGGAAAAATGCCTGGCATACTACTGTCTGTTCTGAGTCTTTTTGTCTGGGGAGCCGTTATTGCTTCTGCATCAGTACAGCTAACCTATGCAAGCATTACAATTTTTGCTGTTCTAAGCTCATGGATTGGAATAATAAGCGGATGGTATCTTGCCCATACTAAAATTCGCAGCTATCTGATGGCAGTAATGGCAGTACTTTTATTGCTAGTTACCTTGTTTGTTTCCAATTTCGCTAAATCTTCACTCTTGCTTGCCAGTTCATTTGATGCATATTCCCTGCACTGGTTCTCTGATTTAATTTTCTGGCTTGCAGTACCATTCTTTTCAATAACATTACTAAGGTCTCTTTCAGTCAGAAAATCTGTTTTCATGTTGCTGGAAGTAGGTATTGCAGCGTCTATTCTGACAGCCTTGATAGCAGATCATAGGGACGGCAATCTTGATAGACCACTGGAGCTTATAGATTGGGCATTCATGCAAGGCTATTCTCCATTGATTGTTTTCCTGATACTAGGCAGCATTTTTGGAATATCACTAGTTATTCTTCTTACTTCAAGAAAAAGAATTCCTCACCCATGGTTGAATTTCACAATCATTATAGTAATTGCTTTGATGCTGTTGTTCATCATAAGCAAAGTAGGTACTCCCCTGCACTTCATTCGTTCAAGCCTGGGACTGACTGGCAAGGGAAAAGAGGAGAAAAGCAAGAAAGATGAGGAAAAAAAGGGAAAGGAAGGAAAATCGCAACAAAGAGGAAAGGGACAAGGGTCATCAGGAAAGTCAGATGATCAGGACAAGCAAAATGGAGGAAGCTCTTCAGGTGGCGGTTCTAATTCGCAATCAAGGAACTCAATGGACGAGCTTGAAATGAAGAATGAATACCCCGAACCTTCAAATGCACCTGTTGCAGTAGTAATTCTTCACGATCCATACACTCCTCCATCAAAGATGTTTTACTTCAGACAAACTGCATTCAGCCTCTGGAATGGAAGGAAACTTGTCAAAGCTGTTGAAGGTTCGGTAGATAACGATTTGATTGATTTTTTCCCCTCAACTGAAAAAAAAGTCCCGATAGACACGCTTCACTTTGAGATGAAGGATTTCAAGAGAGTTGAAACAACAGTAGCTTTGATAGCGGATCATACACAACCTTTTGGGCTGACAACTGGTATTATCTATAATTCCACAACAAATCCCAATACACAGATGTTTACAAGAGCATACAAAGTTAATAGTATATCCTTTAATGGTAATTATAATAATTTTCTTGGATTAAAGGCTGGTTCTTCAAAATGGAACAAGCAGACCTTTTCACATTATACACTAGCTTCAGATGATATAAGGTATAAGCATCTTGCTGACTCTCTTTCAATGCTGCTCAAACCTGAATGGAGAAACGATCCAGTCGCTCTTTCCCTTATTTTCATAAACTATCTTGAAAAAAACGGTACATATTCCAGAAAAAATGTTCATGCAGATTATGAAGATCCAACAGCACATTTTCTCTTCGGTGACAAGACAGGATACTGTGTTCATTTCGCACATGCACTTGTAATGCTTCTCAGAACAAAGAACATACCGTCAAGAGTAGGAGCTGGTTATACAGTTCCAGAGAAACATCGCGGAAGAGGAAGTTCCATCCTGATAAGATCTGGTAATGCTCATGCCTGGCCTGAAATATATCTAGAGGGTTATGGATGGCTTGTTTTTGATATATCTCCTGAGAAAAGAGATGAAGACCAACTGCAAGCCCCAGATCAAGATTTGCAGAGAATAATGGGAGAAATGGCTAGAGGGGATCAGGAAATGGAAAAGAAGGCAAATCAGGAAATTAAAAAGCAACAGCTCCCTGATATAAACATATCTGATCTTTTGCATTCTGTTATCAGTATTGTCGGATTATTTCTTATTATTACCGTTTTTTTGCTGTATTCAGTCAAGATCTACCGCAGGATGATACCTTCATATTCCCAGAAATCCAGACTTGCACTTTCATACAGAGCTTCTCTTGATAAACTGGGAGAAGCAGGTTTTGTGAGAAATTATGGAGAAACCAGAACTGCATTCGCTGAAAGGATAGGTCTCATTGAATTCATTGAGATTACAAAATTGCAGGTTTTCAACAAACTTGGAAATCCCCTGAGATCAAGGAAGGAATTTCAAGCTTATCAATGTAAAAAGCTGAAAAATAGTATCAATATATGGGTAAAAAGCAATGTCCCTTTATGGAGAAGAGTATTGGGATTGCTAAATCCAGTTTCATGGATATGGACTAAGTGATTAGGTGCACCTGGAAAGAATTCTTAACCAGTTTTTATAATTGATCTTATCAATTATGTCAGATGGCAATCGCATGTTATCTGATAAATAATCAGTTATTATTCTCCTTTCTGAAGAATTCTCTATCTCTAAAAGCCAGCCTGTTATTCCGTCAAAATCACTTCCCCATGCTATACTATCAGAGCTGAAATTATCCAGCATGTATCTTATATGTTTCTCAAGATCTTCAATCCTTGCAGGTTTAGTTTTTACAAGAAAAGGTTGATTAAAGCACATTCCAAGAAAACCTCCCTTTTCTGCAATAAGTCTTATTAAATCATCTGTAAGGTTTCTTGCATTATCACAAATTGAATATACATTACTATGTGTAGCTATAACAGGTTTATCAGATATTTCTAGAGTATCCAGGATTCCTTCCCTGTTAAGATGGCTCACATCAATAATAATGCCCAGTTTGTTCATTAATTTGATAAGCTGCTTTCCCTTTGACGTCAATCCCTTGTGGTTATTTGCAGGACCAACTCCGCACCCAAATGCATTTGGTCTTGACCAGGCAATAGTAACCAGTCTTATACCTAACTTATGGAATTCCTCTATCTTGAAAGGATCATCTCCTAATGGTTCTGCTCCTTCAAGAGATACAAGAAAACCTATCTTCTTCTCATAATTTGCCTTGAACCTTTGTTTATATTCCTGCTCTATTTTCTTTATATCATTGTTACCTTGGTAAATCCAGTATTTTGGATGATTAGTTTTGACCATTAAGAAAAGGTTATCCAGTATATTAATAGCAAAATCATAAGCGTTTTCCAGGTATTCATCAGGTGTGAATATCGCTGTAATCTGCATTCCAACTCCACCTTTAATTGAATCGTCTGGATGAGATTGGAGATTGGTTTGTTTTTCCACATCAATTCTCAATAAGATGTCCGTATGACCATCAATGATAAAAGGTAAACTCATTAGCCCTTTCTTTTATTTCAATATGGACAAGTTTGTTATTCTATATTTACTTGACAAAGAAAAAGTGCATAAACAAAAAAATGGAATTAATAATCTCTGTTGATAAATCCCTGTTTGTTTTGATTAACAAAAGCCTGTCTTCAAAGTTTCTGGATCATGTTTTTATATTGTTAAGCAATCCCCTGATTTTCATTCCAGTTATTGCCTTCTTTTTAATCAAATCTTATAAGAAAAACAGGAAAAATATAATAATCCTGCCATTAATGATTTTATTAACAGTATCTGCTTCGGATCTTACATGCACTTATTTATGGAAGCCCGTGATAAGCAAACCCAGACCTGCATATACAATTAGCAATAAACCAAGGCTTCCTGAAGGATCTGGTGGTTGGTTTGGATTTCCATCCAATCATGCTGCAAATAGCACAGCATGCTTTACCATCATGGCTTTATTATTATCAACCAGAATAATATATTTATTACCTTTTCCCTTGATAATATCATATTCAAGAATATATCTAGGAAAGCACTATCCGCTAGATGTTATCTCTGGAATATTGTGGGGATTGATAATCGCTTTTTTATTCAAAGAGTTGCTTGACCTAATATATAAATATATAGATATAGGCAATAAAGAGTTCAAGGAGGACAAAAATGTTTGATTTCCTGAAGAAACTATGGATAAGAATAACTGGTATATTTCTCGAAGCTGGGGATGATGTTGTATCTGGAAGCCCAAGTGCAGTCAAGGCAACTTATCGTGCTGCGATCCATAAAGCAAAAAATGAATATCAAATCATGTTTGATGCTGTTGCACAGCTTGCAGCTCAGAGAGAGAGAACAATTGCTGAGCTTCAAAAGATAGATGGAGAGGAAATTCAGCTGAAACAGAATCTGGAAGGTGCTTTGGTAGCAGCTGAAAAAGATCCTGAAAACATAAAGCATAAACAAGCTGGAGAAAGATATATAAAGAGACTGGATGAAATTAATCTTCGCCAGGATCAGTTGAATAAGGATCTTGAAGTCCAGACATCAAAAGTGGAAGAATACAAATTAAAACTGACCCGTTTCCAGGAGGAAATCAAGAATCTTGAAAGAGAAATGGGTGAAAGCGTCGCTGATTTTATATCCAGTCAACAAATCGTACAGCTTGAAAATCGCTTGCAGGGATTAGGGCAGAGTGTTGAAGATGAAGCTATAGTTGCAATAAGAGAAAAAATAGCAAAAATGAAGGCAAAAGCAAAAATCGCATCCGAACTGGGTCATACAAATGTAGAAATACAAGACAGGGAATATGCTCAAATGGGCAAAGAGAAAATCGCTTCCACGAAATTCGAAGAGCTATTGAAACAAAGGCAAGAAAAAGCAGCTGAAATAAAAGAAGCTGAAGAAAAAAGAGATTTAGGATAGGAATTAATAAGAGCGCGCTAAAAAAAGCGAGCTCTTTCAATTACTCACTTTCAAAATTTAAGCTTGACTTTTCTTATGACAGAAATATTTCAAATCATAGATTATTAACTGAAAGGAGTAAATATGAAGTTTTTGTTTAGTTTTCTCATCCTGATTATGTTATTTTCCACTACTGTTTTTTCAACACCAGGAGATCTTGTCTGGAGATATAAAACTGAAGGGTATATCAGATCAACTCCCAAAGTCAACAACAATGTTGTATATTTCGGCAGTGATGATCATTATGTATATGCACTCAATACTGAAGATGGTTCATTGAAGTGGAAATTCCTTACAGGAAACTACGTTGAAGCTTCACCTTGTATACTGAACGAATCTGTTTATATAGGAGGATTTGATTCTTACATTTATTCAATAAATCTTTCCAGCGGTAATGTCTCATGGAGATACAAAACAGGAAATCAGATTTATTCATCACCTGCGATAGATCAGAATGTTCTGTATATAGGCAGCAATGATGGATATGTTTATGCAATAAACCTGGATTCAACGCTAAAATGGAAATATCTCACTTCAGATGCAGTTAGATCATCACCAACAGTATATAGTGGATTAGTATATGTTGGATGTGATGATCATTATCTATATGCTTTGAATATTTCAGATGGATCATTGAGATGGAAATACCAGACAGGAGCTGCTGTAAGATCTACACCTTATTATAAGAATGGAATTATTTATGTCGGCAGCTATGATTACTATATTCATGCAGTTAATAATTCAAGTGGTTCTTCCTTCTGGAAATATCAAACAGGTGGTCAAGTTCATTCATCACCATTCTCTACAGGAGGTTTCCTGTATGTAGGGAGTCATGATCACTACCTTTACAAACTTAATGAGTCAGATGGTACACACAAATGGAAGTATCAAACAGCAAATTACTTAGTTTCATCACCTTTTGTAAGTAATGATAAGGTTTATGTTGGCAGCTTTGATGGCTTCCTTTATGTTGTGGACAGCAATAGCGGATCACTGGATTGGACTTACAAGACAGATAATTACATTTATTCCTCAGCAACCGTCTCTGGAGGAGTTGTATATATAGGTAGTGATGATTACTATTTATATGCAATAGAAACTTATGGATATCAGGGTTTCAATCAAGAACAATCATCAAGAAACCTTCCAAAAAGATCCATAGAAGCTTATCCAAATCCTTTCTCTAATCAAGTAAAAATATCGCTTCCTTCAACTGGTGCAATTTATACACTTGAAGGAAAACTGGTATTGAATCTTGATAAGGGAGAGACAGAAATAAATACAAATACATGGAAGAGCGGTATATATCTAATCAAGACCAAAGATGATATCAGAAAAATAATCAAAATTGACTGAAAAAGAGGGAGTGAAATCCCTCTTTCAACTAATTTCTGTTGCTATCGCAAGTCTTTCTGCTCTATCAGCTATTATCAATTTATCGATAATTTCCTGCAAGTCACCATTCAAGACTGCATCCAGTTTATATAATGAAAAATTTATCCTGTGATCTGTTACTCTTGATTGCGGGAAATTGTATGTTCTTATTTTTTCTGATCTGTCTCCCCTGCCAACCTGTGAGCGTCTGGAAGATGCTCTTTCTTCTTCTGCTTCTCTCTGCTTCAGCTCAAGCAAGCGTGAACGTAGTATTTTAAGTGCTTTTGCCTTATTCTTGTGCTGTGATTTTTCGTCCTGAATTGAAACTACTATGCCTGAAGGAATATGAGTTATCCTGACAGCACTATCAGTTGTATTGACGCTTTGCCCTCCTGGACCGGTTGAACGGAATATATCAATTCTCAGTTCTTCGGGATCAATTTCAATATCAACTTCCTCTGCCTCAGGTAATACTGCAACAGTAACTGCACTTGTATGTATTCTTCCAGAAGATTCTGTTACGGGAATCCTCTGCACCCTGTGAATGCCACTTTCAAATTTAAGTAAGGAATATGCACCTTTCCCTTGTATGCTGAAAATTGCCTCCTTAAGACCTCCCAGATCAGTTTCATGAAGATCCAGAACTTCGATTTTCCATCCCTTTATTTCAGCAAATTTCTTGTACATCTTGAATAAATCTGATGCAAACAGGTTTGCTTCCGCTCCTCCTGTTCCTCCTCTTATTTCCACAATTGTATTCCTGTCATCATTTGGATCTTTTGGAAGTAGCGCATATTTTATTTCTTCATTAAGTTCTTCCTGTCTATGCTTTATTCTTGATATTTCCTCTTCTGCAAGATCTCTTAATTCCGAATCCTTGAGCATTTCCTCAGAATCTTCCAGACCTTTCTTGTTCTTCTTGTATTCTTTATAAAGTTCAATTATTGGATGTAATCTAGAACGCTCTTTTGATAATACCTGTACTTGCTTCTGATCCTTGAGAATTAATGGATCTGATAGTTGAATGTTTATCTCATTGAATCTTGCTTCCAATTTGGACAATTTCTCTTCAATCATTATTTACCTTTTCATAGTATGATGGATCTATGACTGCCTTGAGACTCTCTATTCCCACTTCAATCTGCTTATCATCAGGTTCTCTGGTTGTAAAATGCTGAAGCCATATACCTGGTGCAATAAAAATCCTTACCCATTTTTTATCCATATGATTTCCAGCAAAACGAATAATTTCATAACTTATTCCTGCGATAACTGGAAGCAACAATATTCTGCTTGCAATCAAGAAAAATGTGTCAGGTTTTCCTATAAGAACAAAAACAATAAACGACACTATCATGACAAATATCAGGAAGCTTGTTCCGCAACGTGGATGTCTTATTGGATTAGGTCGGATGTTTTCCAGTTTGAGTTCCTTGTCTTCCTCATAAGTAAATATTGTCTTATGCTCTGCACCATGATATTGAAAGACTCGCTGAATTTCAGGCAGTCTTGAAATAACGATAATGTATATCAGGAAAAATGCCAATCTTATTATTGCATCAATAAGATTGAACATTATTGAACCTTGCATGAATTGGGTATTTACAAAATAATTCTGAGTAAGTTTTGTCAAAAACAAAGGAATTAAGAAGAACAATCCCAAACCCACTGCAAAAGATATGAACATCATTATATACATCTCAATTTTTCTTCTTCTCTCACTTTTCTTTTCTGAGATTGCTTTTTCTTCGTCGGGCATTGCAATGCTTGCTGACCATTCAAGAGATAATAAACCAAGGAGAAGGCTTTCTATTAAAATTAATCCTCCTCTCACAAATGGCCAGTTACCGAAAAAAAACCTTTTAGTCCATGATACATAATTTTTCTTGTTAATAATGATATTGCCATCTGGAGCTCTAACTGCTGTTGCAATACCCAATGGACCTCTCATCATAATGCCTTCTATTACAGCTTGTCCACCAGCTTTTTTCTTGCAGTCAGCAAGAGGATCATCCTGGAGAAACATTATTAATGACTGTGCTGCTTTTTTAATATACATGTTATTTCCTCAGCTATTTCAATTGCGAACAATGCTTCACTGCCCCCTGTTAGTGGTTTGGTTCTATTATTTACATTTGTAATAAAATCATTAAGTTCATTAAGCAAGTAATTCGATTTTTTTATTTTAAGATCCTCTATCTCTATCTCCTGTCTGGCATAATCCTTTATTTTGATGTCCCTTACTGAAGAGTCAGAAAGATCTATATCTATTAGTTCACCTTGCTGGAATATCCTGAGTTTCCTCTTGGATTCCAGACTTACTCTACTGGCAGTGCATTCAGCCCAAACACCATCAATATAGGAAAAATGAGCCTTAACTAGATCATATTCTTCAGAAAATAAAGAAGCACCATGTGCCACAATTTTCTCAGGTTTCCTGTAACCTAATATATAATTCAATAAGTCAATGTCATGTATCATCAAATCCATTATAACAGAAGTATCAGTGCCTCTATTATTGAAAGGAGCTATTCTGAAGAATTCCAGATACTTCGGATTATCCAGTAAGGGATTCAAAGCTACTATTGCAGGATTATATCTTTCGATATGTCCAACCTGCAAAATGCATCCTTTCTTTTCTGCAAGGTTTATTATCTCTTTCGCTTGTGAAGAACTGCAGCAAAGAGGTTTTTCAACAAATAAATCCTTACCTTTTTCAAGTATTTGCCCTGCAATTGAATAATGAGTGGTTGCAGGAGTTGCCAGACTTACTACGTCACAAGAATCAAGCAAAGAATCCAAATCATCAAACACTCTTACATCAAATTCCTCTGCAACTGCCAGACTTCTATCTTTCTGTATATCATAAATACCACAAACATCTGCTTTCCTAATGTTGATTAGATTTTGTACATGATATCTGCCAAGATGGCCAACACCAATAACAGCTACTCGCATTGCTTGATAATTCGCTAAAAATTTAATGAAAAGGAGAATTTCTTGTTTGTTTTTTCAAGTATGTTTCCTGTTGCAAATTCACCTGCATAAACACCGGCAAAATCAAATCTCATATCTATCTTTTTCTTTATGTTATATCTCACTCCCATTCCATAGGTCATTCCCTGTATTCGTCCCTCAGAATCATTTATATAACCTAATCTTACTGAAAGCAATTTATAATATGTAAAATCAAATCCAAAATTCTCAATTCCAAGCTTCAACTCGTCCATTAAGCCCTCTTGAATACCAACAAGAGACTTGTTATAGTCGAATACTCCTTTTAACTCGAAAATATTATCTTCCAGGAATTTATAAGCTATTCCTATCTTCAAATTTGTTGGAATTGGCGAAGAATTTTCTGCATCACTGTAGACTATATTTGGTCCTAAATTCTGCAAGCATACTCCATAAGATATTTCTTTTGTAAACTTATGCATAAATGATGGAAACATCTCACCTGGCAATTTATGTA
This sequence comes from Candidatus Coatesiibacteriota bacterium, assembly GCA_016927185.1. Taxonomy (GTDB): domain Bacteria; phylum JAFGND01; class JAFGND01; order JAFGND01; family JAFGND01; genus JAFGND01. The sequence goes on along the minus strand of JAFGND010000008.1, from coordinate 17,615 downwards.
AATAACCTAAATCCACTCCGAAACCAATCCCAGTTCCGCTAGCTTTATGATATAAATGTGAATATATGAATTTGACACCAATCCCGACACCCATATTCTTCATTACCTGCGTGCCAAATGCTGCAGTTATTGCACCTTCATAGGTCCAGAATTTCCCTAATTCTTCCCCTCTTTCATTGGTTTCTGTTTGCTCACCTTCCGACATGAATGTTATATTACCTCCCAAGCCACCCAGATCCTTGATCTCATTGACAAAACCGAAATACTCATAATAAAGATCATCAGTTAATTGTGGAAGCCAATTCGAATGCATTAAACTCAACTCGCGCTTTTTTATGAATGCCATCCCGGCTGGATTCCAGAATGATGCAGTTGCATCATCTGCTATTGCTACATAAGCTTCACCCATGCCACTAGCTTTTGCTCCTGGTTCTATCATTAACCAGACAACCGCAGGTTGCTCTCTTGGTTCATCTGCAAAAAGTTTGAATATACTTGTCAAAATAAACAAGCATACGATTATTTTTTTCAAGGATTTACTTTTCATTTCATTACTCCTTTGTCCAACGTAATAAAGTTGCTCCCCAAGTAAATCCAGCTCCAAAAGCTACCAATTCTATTAAATCACCTTTCTTTACATTACCCTCTTTATATAAATCATCAAGAGCCAAAGGAATTGAAGCTGCTGAAGTATTCCCCGTCTTATGAATATTAGAAAAAACCTTTTCCTGAGGCAAATTCATTCGCTTCCTTATTGCATCAATTATTCTTATATTAGCTTGATGAGGTATTACCCATCTCAAATCCTGTTCAGTATAACTGCTTTTCTTAAGACAATTCAAGGCTGCTTCTACCATCAAGGTAACAGCATACCTGAAAACCTCGTTTCCCTTCATTCTTATGAAAAGCAAATCACTATCCAAATTCTCATGTGTAATAGGTATTGCTGTACCTCCTGCAGGTTTGTCAAGCAGATACCCTAAAGAGCCATCGCTTGCTATCACTGAAGATATCAATCCTTCTTCATCTTCTTTTCCCTTGATAACCACAGCACCTGCCCCGTCTCCAAAAAGAACACATGTTGTCCTGTCTTTCCAGTTAGTTATTGCAGTCAGCTTTTCAACTCCCAATACCAATATGCATTTATGAATTCCTGATTCAATCATTGCTCTTGCTGTATGCAAAGCATATATAAAGCCTGTGCAACCTGCTGATATATCAAATGCTGCTGAGCTCTTAAGTTTCAATGCATCCTGAAGTATACAAGAAGTTGAAGGGAAACTCATATCAGGTGTTACAGTTGCCACTAATATCAGGTTAATTTCAGATGGATCTATTCCGGCATCTTTTATTGCTATTTCAGAAGCCTTGATTGCCATGGATGAGGTAGTTTCATCTTCAGCAATATGTCTTGTTTTTATACCGGATCTTGATACTATCCATTCATCCGATGTATCAACCAGTTTTTCCAGATCCTCATTTGTAAGGATTTTGGGAGGAAGATAACTTCCTATTCCAATAATATGAGCTTTAGTTGCCATTATATCACCATTTTTTCCATTTCCATGCTTATTCGCCTATTAATATCATGTTCTATTAACTGCTTAGCAAGTAAAACAGCATTTTTTATAGCCTTGGAATTGCTTTTTCCATGACTTATTATAACTACACCATTAACTCCGAGTAATGGAGCTCCTCCTGTTTCATCATACTCGAATTTATAAGAAATCTGTTTCAAGATTTCATTATCTCTTTCATTTTGCCTATCAAAAAACATGCCAACTAATCCAGAAACAATACCTTCAATAAATTTCAATAACACATTTCCTATAAAACCATCACAAACTACCACATCTTGTTCTCCAGTAATTATCTGATGACCTTCCACATTACCTATAAAACCTTCAAGATTGCCTTCAAGTAATCTATATGCTGAAACTGTCAAGTTGTCACCCTTGCTTTCTTCTTCGCCAATATTAAGCAAGGCAATTGTTGGATCCTCCTTGCCCATTATTAATTTAGCATAATATTTACCCATTACTGCAAATTCAAGCAAATGATTAGGTTTGCAATCAACATTTGCACCAGCATCTATCATTACAGTTCTACCATGTATACCAGGTATCAATATTGGTATCGCTGGTCTTGTAATCCCTTGTAGCCTACCCAAAGTGAATGTTGCTGAAGCCATAGCTGCTCCAGTATTACCTGCAGAAACAACTGCATCAACTCTGCCATTAAACATCAAATTCATGGCAACATTTATTGATGCTTCTTTTTTCTTTCTGAAAACAGCTGTTGGAGACTCATTCATGTCTACCATTTCAGGAGCATGTACTATTGATATGCTTTCTGGAAAGCTATCAGGAAGGTTTTTTTTAAGAAGGTCTTTTTTCCCAACAAGAACTATCTCTATGCTCTCTTCGTTTACTAGCTCTAATGCAGCTTTTATATTGGGGGATGGGAAATTATCTCCCCCCATAGCATCAATTGCTATTCTTAATGTCATTTCTCCTTAACCTCGTGGAGTCTATCACCACCATAGAAACCACAATGGCGACAAACAGTATGCGGTCTAATATACATTTTACACTTTGGACACTGAATGATGGTTGGAAGGCTTATCTTGTAATGAGTCAAACGCTTCCTCTTTCTTTGTTTACTTACCTTTCTTTTCGGAACAGGCATAATTACTCCTTTTTATATTCCTTCTATTTTAATGTCTTTAAATAATTATTAATCGCTTTTGCAGCTTTACGTCCAGCTCCCATTGCCAATATGACTGTTGCTGCTCCGGTTACTATATCGCCTCCCGCATAGACTCCAGGTCTGCTTGTTGCACCAGTCTCTTCGTCAGCAACAATATATCCCCACTTGTTTGTTTCAAGATTAGTTGTAGTGCTTGCAACAAGAGGATTTGCTCCCTGACCTATGGCAACTACAACCAGATCAATATCAATAATGAATTCACTGTCTTTTACAGGCATTGGACGTCTTCTTCCAGAGGCGTCTGGTTCTCCTAATTGCATCTGCTGGCATTGAATTCCTACAACATAACCATCATCATTTCCCAGAATCTTAAGTGGATTTGTAAGAAATTTGAAAATTATCCCTTCTTCTTCTGCATTCTCAATCTCTTCAGCTCTTGCAGGAAGCTCTTGCTTTGATCTTCTGTAAACAATATAAACTTCATCTGCCCCTAATCTCAATGCTGTTCTAGCACTATCCATGGCAACATTTCCACCTCCAAATATTGCCACCTTCTTGCCTATCTTTATTGGAGTATCATAATTCGGGAAATCATAAGCTTTCATCAGATTGGAACGAGTAAGGAATTCATTTGCACTATAAACGTTGTTTAGGTTTTCACCCGGAACTCCCAGAAAATATGGAAGTCCTGCACCATTACCAAGGAAAACCGCATGAAAACCATCTTCTTCGAATAATTCATCAACAGTCAAGGTCTTTCCTATTACAAAAGAAGTATTTAATTTGACTCCTAGTTTCTGGATATAATCAACTTCTCTTGCAACAATAGTTTTGGGAAGTCTGAATTCTGGTATGCCATATACAAGAACTCCCCCTGGCTTGTGCAGTGCTTCAAAAATATGAACTTCATGACCTGATTGCGCTAAATCTCCTGCTACTGTCAAGCCTGATGGCCCTGAACCAACAACTGCAATCTTGAAACCAGTCTGGGGAGGGATTTCAGGTATCTTGATTTCCCCGAATTTGCTTTCATAATCAGCAACAAATCTCTCCAGTCTGCCTATTGCAACTGGTTCTTCTTTTTTTCCAAGTACGCATAGTTTTTCGCACTGATCTTCCTGAGGACATACTCTTCCACAAACAGCAGGTAATGCATTTGTTTTCTTTATATGCCTTGCTGCCTCGATAAATTTTCCTTCCTTTACAAGCGAAATAAATCCCGGAATATCAACTTCAACAGGACAGCCTGTTACACATTGAGGCTTCTTGCATAATAAGCACCTGCTGGCTTCAATAACAGCCGTTTCCTCAGAATAACCCATGGCAACTTCCAGAAAGTTGTGAGCTCTGATTTCAGGTTCCTGCCTTGGCATATCATTTCTTGGAGGTCTTGGCATTATGCTTCACCCCTTTCAAAACGTTTCAGAGCTATTTTTTCTTCTTCCCTGTACATTTGCGAACGCTTTAAAACCTCATCCCAGTCTACCTTATGACCATCAAACTCTGGTCCGTCAACACATGCAAATTTTGTTTTTCCATCAACACTGCATCTGCAAGCTCCGCACATACCTGTCGCATCAACCATGATAGTATTCAAACTTACTATTGTCGGTATATTATATGGTTTGGTAGTAAGGGATACGAATTTCATCATTATTGCTGGACCTATTGCTACTATCCTGTCTATCTTCCTGCTTTCCATGAGCTCTTTCAGAGGTTCTGTAACAAGTGCTTTCCTTGCATATGATCCATCATCAGTTGTTACTATAAGTTCATCTGTAACCTCTCTCATTTTATCTTCCCAGAATAACAGGTTCTTGCATCTTGCACCAATTATTCCAATGACATTATTTCCGATTGCCTTGAGAGCTTTTGTTATTGGATAAATTGGTGCTATACCAATTCCTCCACCAACACAGATAACTGTTCCATAATTCTCTATCTCAGATTGAGTTCCAAGAGGACCTACTAAATCAGCAAGCTCTTCACCTGCTTTCTTCTTGCCAAGCTGAAAAGTAGATTTTCCTACTTCCTGGAAAATAATCGTCAAGATCCCTGTTTCTGAATTACTATCAGCAATTGTTAAGGGAATTCTTTCTCCGTTTTCATCTATTCTTATTATAATAAACTGACCTGCTTTGGCCTTTCTTGCAATAAGAGGAGCATCCATCTCAAGTTTTACTACATTTTCAGAAAGTCTTTCTTTACTAAGTATTCTGCTCATTTATCTCCCCGATTTATGAGATTTGTAAAAACATAAACAATAGCAGAAGCAAAAAGCATGCGTTTTAAGTCAATAATTTTAATACTGAATTGTCAATTTTATTCTACCTTGTTTGCTTTTTTGATATACTGAGTTGCAATTCCTTTAGCTAATTCCCTTATTTCCTGTATATATCCCTGTCTTTCTTTTATGCCCAATACTCCTCTTGCATCCAGAATATTGAAATAATGAGACAAGCAAAGCAAGTTATCATAAGCAGGATAAAGAAGATCTTTATCTATCAATATTGTGGTATCTTTTTTCCATAAACTGTAGTGTGCTTTAAGGGATTCTATATCTGCTTCAATAAAATTGAACCTGCAATTGTCTTTTTCCATATCAAGGTTAATTGCACCGTAAATAAATTTGTCAGACCAGTTAATATGTTTTATATCAGAAACTTCCTGCTGAAACATTGATATTCTTTCCAGACCATAGGTTATTTCTACAGATACCTTGTTGAGTTTTTGTCCTCCCATTTTCTGGAAATAAGTAAACTGTGATATTTCTATTCCATCAAGCCAAACCTGCCAACCTAATCCTGTTGCACCCAGCGTTGGGGATTCCCAATCATCTTCCACGAATCTTATATCATGTTCATATACAGGTATACCAACACTAGCAAGACTCTTGAAATAAAGTTGCTGTATGTCTTCAGGAGGAGGTTTTATCAACACCTGATATTGAAAATATCTTTGCCATCTGTTTGGATTCTCACCATATCTTCCATCTTTTGGTCTTCTTGAAGGTGCAACATATGAGACAGAAATGTCTTTATTATTGAGAGAGCCAAAAAAACAGGAAGGATGGAAAGTACCTGCACCAGCTGGAAAATCATAAGGCTGTTCGATAAAACAACCATTAAGCACCCAGAATCTATTCAATCCTTCTATCAATTCTTGAAGAGAATACTTTTTTCTTTCCATGATCACCTCATTAAAACCTGTAATTCTTGGGAATAACAACTATTCCTTCAGGAGATACCGTAAACTTCTTTTTATCCTTTGTTTTATCAAATCCTATAATCGTTTCAGGTGGTATTTTAACAGCTTTATCTATTATTGCATTCTGAATCCTGCAATTTCGTCCTATTTGAACTCCCTGCATTATTATGCTCTTCTTGATTTCAGAGTAAGAGTGAATGAAAACACCTGGAGAAACTATACTGTCTTGAACTAATGCTCCTGAAATTATGCATCCATGACTAACAAGAGAATCAAGAGCTATTCCACATCTCTCCCCGTAATCAGCAAATACGAATTTTGCTGGAGGTTCATCACTATGAGCAGTTCTTATTGGCCATTTCGCATTGTATAAATTGAAAACTGGAGAAACAGATCTCAAGTCCATATTTGCAGAATAGTAAGCATCTATTGTTCCGACATCTCTCCAGTAACCTCTTTCCTGTTCTGTCATATTTGGTATTTCATTCTTCGTGAAATCATAAGCAAAGACCCTGTGACCTTCTTTAACCATCATTGGAATTATATCATTTCCAAAATCATGAGAACTGTCTTTATTAGCTTCATCATCCCTGAGCATTCTTACCAGGATTTCCTTGTTGAACAAGTAATTCCCCATTGATATATAAGCCATATCAATCCTTGATGGAATTGGGGTAGGATTCTTGGGTTTCTCTTGAAATCCAACTATGTTATCATCCCTGTTGGTTTGAATAACTCCAAATGATGAAGCTTCTTCCAATTTGCGAGGGATTGCAGATATTGTTAAATCAGCATCCTTTGAAATATGAAAATCCAGCATTTGCTGTATATCCATCTTATATATATGATCTCCACCAAAAACTGCAACTATATCTGGGCTTATATCAATTATCGTATTCAAATTCTGATATATGGCATCAGCTGTTCCTTCATACCATCTTTCTCCTGTTCTCATCTGAGCAGGAACTACATCGCAGTATTGATCAAGGCTTCTGCTCATCCTGTAACCTAAACCTATATGTCTTATCAAGGAATCACTTTTAAACTGCGTTAACACCTTTAATCTGAAAATATTAGAGTTTATGAAATTATTAAGGACAAAATCAATAATTCTGTATTGTCCACCAAAAGGAACTGCTGGTTTAGCTCTGTCTTTAGTTAATGGCCAGAGACGCTTACCTATACCTCCTGCAAGTATCATTCCTAATATTCTCATATCAAACATCCTCTTTTTTTATTAATAACTCTATAGTATTCTCGAAAATATCAGTTTTAGGCAAGTCATTCCAGATAAACAAAAAGGCAGTTCCCTGGTAAGTTTCCTCTATGCCAGACTCTGATAAAGATATTGTATATATAGGCATAGACCATATCTGACATGGTTTCTTGAAAGTGAAAAACAACAGCATTTTCATGTAATCATCTTTCAGAATAAGTATCCCCTGCCTCTGCCAGGAGCCCTTGTAATTCATATTATAATGCCTTTCACCATCATAAGGAAGAATGAAATACCTGTCATCTGCATTATCTGCCAGCAATGTCAAATTCCATAATGATGCGAATCCAGGTTTTTCCAGGTTTCCCAGACCATCAATCAATAAATCAATCTTTATCCTGGTTGAAAGACTTACCATATCTTCTTCTATTGATATATTCTTCTTAATAATGATTTTTCTATCCATATCTGCAAGAGTCTGAAATTCTATTCTCCTGTCTTTTATTAGATATTCATAAAGATTCTTAGATAAACTTGAAGATTTAAAGAACTGACTGTTTTCCTCAAAATCACTATAATGAAAGTCATCCCTGAATAGATAATCAATATTGGAATAACGTAATTCAGAATCAAAAATTAGTTCCTCAAACCTTTTATATGTGTTGTTTACTACACTATCATGGATTGATGCATGATCTGAATTAACTCCATTAAAGTCACTATGCTTCAAGTGCTCATGATATGCTTCATATTTCCTTGATACTGTATCAAGCATATTGAATCTACATGGATAGAAAGACAACTCCATGAAAGAGGATCCTCTTGGATTTATAGTAAACCTTGATATTTTACCTATCCCATAAATCAGCCTCTGCAAGGAATCTTCTTCATCTGTCTTGATTGAAAAATCAACTTTCTTACAGAGTATATTATCAATTTGCAGAAGATTTTCATAAATGGAATTCCTTAAGTAATTCAAGTACAAACCACCGAAAACTCCATGCCAATAAGCGCAATTACATTGTGATTTGTATAAATAATTCCTTGCTTCCTGCAAATCCTTCTCAGGCAGTAGTTTTTCATGCTCTGCCTTTGCCAGAGCATCACTTTCCTTGAGCATTCTTCTATATAAATAGTTGCTTTCAGGATATTTTTCCAGAAAATTACGCCAATAGCCGCCTCTAACAAAAGGTAATGCAATATCCTTATCAAGACTATTCCAGAGTTTCTTGTAAACTGCACTCTTCTCCGCTCTTAATGACCATTCACCCATTTCCCTGTATGCAGTTGTTGGAAAATAAACAGTATTTTCTGCAGGGATTTTTTTAGTATATTCTCCAGGAAGAATTGTTTCAATCCAGTCATTATTATCTTCAAGAAACACTATCAACCTTTTAAGATATTCCTTATTATAAACCCAATCATATGTTCCTGGCCAAAGTCCGAACTTCTCTCCATCATCAATCAGAACAAGAAGATTATCTTCCCCTTCCTCACTTATACTAACAAGGTATTTCTTGAGTTCGTCAAGTTCAGAAAACGGAATCAGATATCTCAGTTTTTCAGAGATAGGAAATATTATTACCGGAAAACCATTATATTCTGTAATAAATGATTTATAAAGTTCCCTTTTCTTTATTCCTGCAGTAAGAAAATGATAGTCATCAAGAAAAGTATACTTGATCCTGGCATTGAATAAAATCTTAGCTAAATTAGGTTCCCATACTCTTTCTGTTAGCCAGCAACCATTCATTTGCAATCCGAAATTTTCATGCATGAAATCTCTCATTTTATCGAGCTGTCCATATGCATCTCTTTCTGGTATCACTGGTAATAGTGGTTCTTGATAACCGCTACCAATAAGCTCAATTTGGGATTTTTTTGTGCCTTCCTTTATCAAGTCCATATATTCACTATTGCTATTTTTTATATAATCCCACAAACAACCGCTTGTGTGAACAACAAATTTGATATCATCATGCTTTAATAGTTCTTCTGTAAATGGAATATATGCTTCTTTAAGAGCTTTCTCAAAGATGAATCCGAAATTACCAACTGGTTGATGGTTATGAACACCCAAAATGAAGTATATCTTATTCATATTTACATGGATTTGAGTAACATAACAATATAAATCTGTCCACAGAATTCGCGTTTCATGAGAATAAAAAACCCTCCATGAAGGAGGGTTTTTATTCAAGATTATTGTTAATTATTTGTGTGTTGAATGCTGGAAAGTACCTGGAGTATCCATGTTATCATCTTCTGGAACCCAGTTAAGCCTTATTCTGTTAAATTTAACTCCAGCGTATGGTGCTACAACTATATAACCTTTCTTCACACCTGGTTTTATAGGATCAATCTTGGCTAAGTAACTATAGTCATGACCATATGGTTCTGTTATCATGTTACGCCAAATCAAGCGCCATGCTCTTGGATTGCCATACATGAAATCATATCCAGCAATTCTCTTGAGGGATTCTCCTTTGCGAACTCCATACCAGAATGCCTGGCTATATTTGCCGTCCCAGTCAAGGTGCTGACGTTTTGGAATAGCTATCCACAAAGCTTTGTCTTTGCGCCATGTACCCCAGCGGAAAGCTAATTCACGCTTGAGACCTCTGTAATCCTTGAAAATATGCCAGTTATACTGCCAAATCCAGTTTTTCTTGTGAAGTTTTCTTAACTTACCACTATCAGTATATTTTCCATAGTATTCACTATTATGGCCATGAGTAAGAACCATTTCCTTAATGAATACAGCCATTTCCTCATCTCTAAGGTATGGTTTCTTATCTTCTGCATAATGGTATTTGATTGGAGTATAAGCTTTCTCAGCAACAGCTTTATTATTATCGTAACGTTTGTATTCGTACATTACATAATTAGCACATTGCTTTGAATTATACATTTCTTCAAGCATTTTTATCTCTGCTCTTAACTTTGCAATCATGACATCTTCTTTTGCAATAATGTCATTTACAACTTCCTTATGCTTTCTTACTTTATCAATCAGTTCTTTTGCTTTGGCAATATGTTCTGGTAAAGCAATTGTATCTGGTGTATGTTCTACATTCTCGGCATTTTCCTGACCAATATAAATAGAAACAAACTTGAAAACAATTTTGTCTCTTTCTTTATAACTAAGATTATCCCAGTTTTCTATCAAGCCGGTAACTTCAGATTCTTTTCCTGAAATATCATTCAAGAACGCATTTACTTCTTGAACAACTGTGTTAGCATCTGCTATTTTAGCATCACTTTGCTTGATTAAGGTTTCTGCTTCTTGTACAACATCTGCTATTGCTAATGTATATGAAGCTATAATTATCAATGCTACTATTAAACTTGCGCGCATTTAACTCCCCTCCTCTCTATTGGATCTGCTCACATTTCTTGTTAATTCTGTCTTGCCATTTCTTAATTTCATCAATTAAACCATTTATTTCGCTCTTTTTTGAGTTATAGGTTGATATGCTAGATTCAAGTTGCCCCATCTCATTTCTAAGTTCTGTTAGTGCTGCCGCACGTTCATCATACTTTTTCTTCCAGGCGTCAATTTCTTCATTTGAATACTTCTGGCATTTGCAACCTAGTAATATTGCAATGAGTATGCATAAAGCCAATACTTTCCACAATACTGCAACCTTCTTCATCCGTTGCCCTCCTTTCATATATTTACTCATTTTCTTTTTGACCATTTTATATTACACTGTTATTTTGTCAAGGCTTTTCTAAAAATCCCCCTTTTATGTCAATACCTAAATTCGAAATCGCTTCAGCAGCAGCATATTGTTCTGCAGTCTTCCTTGAACTGCCCTTGCCACTGCCCAGCTTTCTGCCTTTTAGAAATACCTCAACATAATAGGTTTTTGCATGTTCGGGACCCATCTCATCTTTTATCTTGTATATTGGATTACAATGATACTTCTTCTGAAAATGCTCTTGAAGGGAACTCTTATAATTATAAATCGGGACTATTGAATCCAGATTATCAAGCTCATCTTTGAACTGCTCCATTATAAATTCATATGTCTTATCAAATCCTTTTTGTATGAAAATCACTCCTAAAAGAGCTTCAAATGCATCAGCAAGAAGTGATTGCCTTTTTCTTCCATCATTCTGTTCTTCGCTTTTTGAAAGGAGCATGTAGTCTCCCAATGAAGATATCTTTGCTCTTTTTGCAAGCATTATCTCGCTTACCAGATATGATTTCATTTTGGTAAGTTCCCCCTCACTTGCTTCAGCATATGTTTCATAAAGGTATCTGGCAATTATTGCTCCTATAATGGCGTCTCCAAGAAACTCCAGCCGTTCATTGCTATCATTATGAGGATAAGTAGATCTGTGACAAAAAGCTTTATTTAGCAAAAAGTCATCAGCAAGATCAATGTTCAACTCTTCCTTGAGTTTACTCAACTCATCAATCCTGTTGCGTGATAGCTTTCCACTATCATTGTCTCTCTTTCCAAGTATTCTTTTTAGTAGATTTATCACTTTTTTACTATTCAAATTTCTTGAGAAGCAATGAAACATTATGTCCACCAAAACCAAATGAATTACTCAATGCATAATTTATTTTCAATTCCTGAGTAACATTTGGTACATAATCCAGGTCACAGTCAGGATCAGGAAATTCATAATTTATAGTTGGAGGAATGATTCCATGATATAACGAAAGTGCTGTTGCTGCACATTCAACTCCTCCAGCAGCTCCAAGCATATGACCAACCATGGATTTGATACTGCTTATTTTTATTCTTCTTGAATGTTCCTTGAAAAGCAGCTTTATTGCAAGAGTTTCCTCTTTATCATTAAGTTCAGTTGAAGTACCATGAGCATTAATATAATCAACATTCTCAAGCGATATTTCTCCCTCTTGAATCGCAAGGTTCATTGCTCTTCTTGCTCCTTCTCCTTCAGGGGCTGGAGCAGTAATATGATATGCATCTGCTGTTGCACCTGCACCAATAACCTCTGCATAAATTCTAGCTCCTCTTTTTTTTGCATGTTCGACTTCTTCAAATAATACTATGCCTGATCCTTCTGCCATTATGAATCCATCTCGTTCCTTGTCAAATGGTCTTGATGATTTTCCTGGATTATCATTTCTTGTTGAAAGAGCTTTCATTGAGCAAAAACCAGCTACTGATAATGGTGATATTGTAGCTTCGGTTCCACCACATAGAACCATATCGCTTTCTCCATATTTGATAGATCTGAACGCAGCTGTCAAGGAGTGTGCTCCAGAAGCGCATGCAGAAACGGTTGAATAGTTTATTCCCTTGGCTTCATATCTAATCGCTATTAAACCACTTGCCATATCTGAAATCATCATGGGAATGAAAAACGGGCTTATTCTTCTTGGTCCCTTTTCAATGAGTATCCTATGCTGTTCTTCCAGGGTAATTATTCCACCAATCCCGCTGCCTATAATAACTCCAAACCTTTCCTTTTCAATTTCACTTAAATCTACTCCACTATCATCTATAGCCAATTGAGATGCAGCAATTGCATATCTGCAGAACAGATCCATCTTCCTGGCTTCTTTGCTGCTCATCCATATTGTCGGATCGAAATCCTTTACTTCACCTGCTATCTGTGAAGAATACTCACTTGCATCAAAATATGTTATTCTTCTAATTCCGCAAAGACCTTCCTTTAATCCATCCCAGAAGGATTTCGTATCAAGTCCCAAAGGAGATATAACACCTAAACCAGTAATAGCGACGCGCTTTGGCATTCTTTACTCCTGAATCTAACCTTTTGCATTCTCCTGAATATATTTGATTGCTTCACCTACTGATTTAAGAGTTTCCGCATCACTGTCAGGAATCTGTAATCCAAACTCTTCCTCTAGAGCCATAATCAGCTCTACAATATCCAGAGAATCTGCTCCCAAATCCTGAATAAAATCTGCTTCAGGAACCAATTTCTTGATATCAACCTCTAGCTTTTCAGCTATTACTTTTTTAATGGCTTCTGCATCTACCATTTTTTCTGTCCTCCCTATAAACTATTTACAACTCTATTACATTACCAATCCACCATCAATGTGGATAACCTGCCCTGTTATATAAGACGCATCATCAGATATTAAAAATAACACTGTTTTCGCAATGTCTTCTGGCAAGCCAAATCTTCCTAATGGAATGGATGCCAGATATTGGTCTTGTATTTCTTTTGTCAAGGCATCAGTCATTGAAGTTTTTATGAAGCCAGGAGCAATTGCATTTACTGTAACTCCTCTTGAAGCAACTTCCCTGGCGATGGATTTTGTAAATCCTATTATACCTGCTTTACTGGCTGCATAGTTTGCCTGTCCTGCATTACCCATTATTCCTATTACTGATGAAATGTTTACTATTCTTCCCCATCTGGCTTTAAGTAAAGGTCTTAATACAGCTTTCGTACAATTGAAAACTCCTTTAAGATTTACTGATAAAACACTATCCCAATCGCATTCTGGCATTCTCAGAAGCAAATTATCTCGAGTTATTCCTGCATTGTTGATAAGTATGTGAATAACTCCCTCCTTTTGCAGTATTTCATCAATTGCTCTAGTTGTGTCAGCGAAAGCAGATACATTGAAACAGACTATCCCCGCAAAATTTCCAAATGATTTCAGCTCCTCACTGGCAGTATTAAGTGCTTTTTCTGAAACATCCCCTATGTAAACCTTGATGCCCTTATGCAACAAATGCCTCGAAATCTCCAATCCAATTCCTGCTGCACCACCTGTTACTAAAGCTATTTTATCCATTACTCTCCATCTCCGTTTTAAAAGATACTAAATCCTCCCATTTATCAAGACTGGCGCATTTCATCTCTCCTGCTGCCTGCTTAGCCAATCCCTTTAATACACTACCAGAACCAATTTCAAGCAAGACTGTATCAATAAGGTTGTCTCTTAAATAATACATAGTTTCAGTCCATCTTACTGAAGATATCATCTGTTTCTTCAATTTGAATTTTATCTCATCAGAAATAGAACTTGGTTTTGCATCATAATTACTTATTATCGGGCATCTGGGATCTGAGAAGATTATCTTGTCTACTTCACTGGAAAATTCTTCACAGGCATTCTGCATCAGGTAAGAATGAAAAGCCCCGCCAACATTTAACCTGATAAATCGTTTTGCTCCCGCTTCCCTGAAAGCTGCTTCAGAGATTTCCATTGCTTTCAAGGAACCTGTTATCACGATCTGATTGGGACTATTATAATTTGCAATCGAAAGTTCCTGGAACTGGTTGCATATGTTTTCAATTTTTTCAGCAGATAAACCCAGTATTGCTGCCATGCCACCAACTCCCTGAGAATTCGCTTCCTGCATCAATTCTGCCCTCTTTTTAACCAAATTAAGTGCACCCGTAAAGGAAAGCGCTCCACAAGAACATAATGCGGATAGCTCACCAAGACTATGTCCTGCTACCATTTCAGGCTCAATAGATGGTAAATTTTCTTCCAGCCAGGTTTTAACTATCATGCTTGATACGAAAAGAGCAGGTTGAGTATACAATGTCTGCTGAAGAATTTCTGCTGGACCATTTTTCATAATATTTTCCAAGTCATAACCAAGAATATCAGAAGATTGAGATATTAAATCCTTACCTCTACTCCAGTTCTCAATTACACTTGCAGCCATACCAACATATTGACTGCCTTGACCTGGAAAAAGATAGACAAAATTCATGCTATTTCTTCTTGGCGGTTTTTTCTCCACCTTCTTCAGAGTATGATTCAAATAAATAGGTACGCTTTTTCTCATCAACTTTCAGCATCCCTAGACAATGAAGCTGATCCCCATCCATCTTGAAAATATGAACATTTGGATATTCATTCAAGTTGATAGCAAATGCTTTTTCTGGAGCCCTGAAAACCCTCACCTTTGGTGCTGGTTCATCTGGCACTCCATTTGCCGTCAGTTGCTTGCTGTTGAACAACGGAGAAATAAGATTTAAAAGCAGCAAAACTCCAACAAGACCAAGCAAGATATAAACCATCTTGTTATCTGCTTCAAAAGCAATCTTCATAATTAAACTCCTTTCTTTTTTATTCGCAAAGCTTTGTAGTTCTTAAATATTTGACAAGAAATTTTTAGTCAAGTATAGTTTTATAATTTCCAGATTAAAATAAAAAGGGAAAAATCCCTTTCTATTTATAATAATATTACAACTTGAAAACTAGTCTATTGGCTCTGCTTTCTTGAAAGGAATAATATAGCTGACACCAACTCCGAAATAAGGATAGTATATGTCATTAATATATGGGATATGTTGAGCTTCCAGAATTGCAGCGGATATTCTTAACTTCTTGTATCTGTATGAAATGCCTGCATTGAAATCACGACCACCCATTTCACCTGATAATGTAACAGGACCTAAATCCTTTTCTACTCCAAAAAACATTCCCTGGAACTTATGTGTTGTTCTGCCATATCCGGTAAAGCTTCTTGCACCTGCACCAATATATGCTGTCAAGCCATATCCAAAATGCTTTGAGAATACAGCAAACGGTGAAAATGATCTGTCCTGGAAAAAGGTATTTCTGCTTTCATACCATGTCTCACCCTGAAATCTGCTGCCTTCTTTTGTTGGATCAATATCTCCCTGCCATGTTATGTTCTCAACTCCTGCAGCTATAGCAGGATAATTCTGTTGTTCCCTGAGAATAGTAGCCTTAATCTGACCTTGATAATATAATTCATCATTAAAGTTCACTATACTTATGCCTGCTTCCATGAAACTCATTATCCCGTAACCAATATTGAAATTGGATCCCCAATAATCACCTTTATATGATATCAATCCTCCAGATGAAACAAGCATCGTATTTTTAGGCAATGTAATAGTATTAGGAACTGTCACTATACTTGTTGTTGCACCAAATGGTCCACCGGGATGACCCATGAATGGTCTGAAAGGCAAAGTTGGTGCTATCGGCGGACGTTTTCCAATCTGCTGCAAATATTTTTCATTTGCCAGCCTCTTCAATCTTTCCTGCTCTTCCCTTTTTATCTCCATGTTTGTTATGCTCAAGGAAGCTGCAAAATAAGGTGATTTTCCATCACTAGAACCAAGATTCTGTAACTGAGTCATTGCCATCTGCATATTTATCCACCAGATATTAAATCCGGTTCCCAGATTAATTCCCTTGCTTCCAACTTCACCCATCAATCTTATTTTCCAGATTCTTCTTGCTACTCCGAAATATACTCCACCCAGATTCTTTAATGTCTCGCTGTTTCCTAATGTTCTGGTTGTAAAACCAAGATAAACATCACTAACAGGTGCAATGAATTTGCTTATAACAACATATCCTGCTGAATTTGTAGGATTTGTTGCAAGACTATCGCTAAAATCAACAAATCTGGCTCTTCCAATATTCGGAGTAGTTGATATATCCATTATTCCTGCAGCTATTGCCGGTTTAGATCCATATTCCTGAAGGAGGAGAACCTTTGCATTTCCTGAAACATAGTTTTTTCCTCTTACAGTTAATCCCAGTTCCATTCTATGAAGGAAGCCAACATTGACTTTTCCAGCGGCCTCAAATTTGCTTTTATCATTCACAATAAAGAATGAACCTACTTCGAAAACGCCATCCCCAAGTGTTCCCATTACATCTGTGTCAGGCAAATAAATTATACTGCTGGTTTGCATGAAAGAGTATAATGGAATAAATGAAAACAATACCAAGTATAAACAAACTCTATATTTCATCACATCACCTATTCTTGCTGTTTCGGCTCAAATAACAGATTGAAGTTGATTTTTGCATTTTTCTCTGTCTTTACCTTTGCAAATCTCCATTTTTCTATTTCTATCTTTATCCTGGAAATAAATGACTTGAATTTCTCAAGATCATCCGATTTAAGCTGAACAGAATTAGCTTTTACCAATCCATCTGGCTGTATCTCCATTAAAACCTGGACTGTTCCCTTGAATTCCGATTTGGGATATTTTTTCAAAAAATATTCATATATCTCTGTCAATATTGGTTTGTGAGCATCTACAACAAACATGATATCTTCCTTGACCCAGGTATTTCTTGTTTTACTGAAGAAGCTTTCATCCAGCTGTTTTGGTGCATCTTTCGGAGTTGAACCGCAAGAAAAAGACACCAGGGCAAAAACAATCAGGTAAGTAAACATTTTTATCATAGATCCCTTTCCTATTTCAACAGGGAAGGAACATTCTCCTCCCCTTATATTTACATCTGTACAAAAGTGAAGCTGAATCTCAATGTCACTCTGGAGCCAGGTTTGGGGAATTGCCAGCCTCTTATGGAACTCATTACTGCTGATTTGAAATCTTCAGGCAGTGAGCCAAGCAACTTGACATCCTTGCCACCCTCAGGTGAGATAATTATCATTACATCAAGTTTGCCTTCAATCTTTGCACCACGCTTCGTATAATCATTATATAATCTTCTTATATTACCCTTGCCACCATTGACAACACTTGATATCTGCTGCTTTAT
>JAFGND010000041.1 GCA_016927185.1 Candidatus Coatesiibacteriota bacterium | reverse complement strand
TATATGAATGAATAATCAACAAGGAAAGCCCCTGTTTCCATAACCAGGGAGTCTGTCTTGAAAGAGGCAGATTTCCCTGAAATGGAATAGGAAAATCACTTTTAAATCTATAAAATACTAAGCTTACTCCGGTTTTCAAATCCTGTTCTGCTGGACTGGCAGGCAGTGAAAAACTGGACATGAATCGGTTTTGCTTAGTTTTAGCAAACTTACTTTCTGATAAGCTGCTATAATTACCTGTTTTTATTGCATAAATATAGCCATCAAAACTTCCAAAATAAACAACTCCATCTGAAAAACAAGGAGAGGACTCAATATAATCACCTGTCTTATATCTCCATAATAGTTCTACAGCATTACCAGAACCAGTTCCAGTACCTGTATTATTTCCATCATCAGTACTGTCATCTCCGCAAGATAAAATCAATAAGAGTAAAAATAAAGATAGTGATCCACTACATGGAAATTTTTCATAGAGGATTCCCATTTCTCAGATTTACACAAAGAATTGATTATAATATAAATTTCATACGGGAAAATCAAAAACTGAACCCAAATGATATTCCAATTCTTATTGCTGAAATCGAACAATCTATGTATTCTCTATAAAATTCAGAAATGCTTACCCCTGATTCTTCTGTTCTTGAGTCTCTGTCAAATGCTGATGTTTTTTCCTTATAGTGATAGGTGCATTTATTTAAATGAGTATTTCCACTATTATCAGAAACACTCTCTTTGCTAGTCCAGTCTTGTTCAATATTGTCTAGTGAACCAAGAATTAAAGTTACTCCTCCCTTAACAAGAAAATTATTAGTTATACTGTAAACCAAATCAAGCCTCCCCATTCCTCCAATAGCAGTGTTAAACTTTCCTTCCAGATCTCCATCCCATGAAGTATAAGAATCTGCAGTTGATTCTTCTCCTTTCCAGCTAGCTTTAAACTTGTTTGGGAATATTAAACTTGGACCTGCACTAACATGTAATGCAAATCTGTTACTTAATGGAGCTTCAGCTCTTAGTAAAGGAGAAATCTGAAGATAACCAAGATCTCCTTTAATAGTTATTTCTCCTGATTTATAATAGTAATAGGTTGAATCTTGATAAAAAGATGCAGATCTGTCTTCTGGAATTTCACGACTAATTTTTGAGTAATTTGCATTTAATCCAAAACTTAAATTCCTTGATATTCTGACATAGATTGTAGGATTAATAAGATTTAACCCTGCACTAGGATTTATTGTTTGGTAGGTATTCTCCCAAATAGGATAATAAGAGTTATCATCCTTTTGAGTTCCAGCAAATTCCCTTTCTTTTATATATACCCAACCACCTAATATTGAAGCTGAATAAGAAAAATTTAAATCAAAATCAACAAATGAATCATAATTTATATTAGCTGGTTTTTCTGAACTACCACTGGATGAATTCTTATTATCACCATACATATACTCAGTATTGCAGATCATGAAAAGAAATAAAACCAAACCTAATGCTAAAACCTTTTTCATTGCTACCTCCTATTGTTAATATCATTATATTACCTTCAAAGTTTCGTAATCTTTAAAGAAGAATTCTTTGATTTAATTATATAAACTCCCTCTTTCCAGCTGTTTGTATCAATAGAATGCTTTCCTTTATCTAGTTTCATAATCAATTGACCAGTAAGGGAATAGATTGCTCCTGAAGATGGCAGGGAAACTGACAAGCGGGAGGAGAAAGGGTTGGGAGAGATGGAGAGGGAGGGGGAGGGAAGAGAGGAAGCTGATTTGTTATTCTTGAAACCTTTATACCCATAAGTTTCTATTGCATAAAGATAATTATCGCAACTCCCAATATATACTACTCCATTTGAGATACAAGGTGATGAGTAGACAATTGAAGTACCTGTTTGATAGCGCCATTTCAAGGATCCATCAGAGCAGTTTATTGCATAGAGATACTCATCATTACTTCCAACAAATACAACTCCTTCTGAAACCCGTGGAGAAGACCAAATTTCATTACCAGTTTGAAATTTCCAAAGTAAATCTCCTGGGGCTGAAAAAAGCAGACTGGATAAATATAGCAGAATTACTATCAGAAGCAGGTTTCTCATAATTGCCTCCATACTGTAATTATGAACAGTAATTTTGATATAAATGCAATTAGGAATTGATATGTTTACAGTCAAGAAGATTCAATAAAAGCAACTTAAAGAAATTATTAACTGGTCTTTAAAAACGCTGCTACTTATATTCGTCCCAGCTCTTGATTTTAAGATCCTGTATGTCCAGCCTGCTTATTGCTTCAACAAACCTTTTTGCAAGCTGCATGTTGGTAATCAAGGGAATGCCAAGATCAACAGATTTTCGCCTTATCAGATAGTCATTATCAAGTTCTTCCCGTTCAATGTTTTTCGGGATATTTATTACAAGATCTATCTTCCCATCCGAAAGATAAGTTAAAATATTGGGTTCTTTCATATCCAGAGGCCAGTTCAGGATTTCTGTTTCAATCCCATATTTCCTCATGAAATCAGCAGTTCCACTTGTCGCATAAAATCTCATGCCCCTTTTGTGCAATATGAATGAATATTCAAGAAATTCTGCCTTCTTGTCAATCGGTCCAGTTGACAGAAGAATGGTTTCCACAGGAAGTTTGAAACCAGTAGAAATAAGGCTTTTCATGAATGCTTCATTGAAATCGTCACCAATACAGGCCACCTCTCCAGTAGAGCGCATTTCAACACCCAGTATCGGGTCTGACCCCTTCAGTCTTGTAAATGAGAATTCAGATGACTTGACTCCAACATAATCAAGATCAAATGCCGAGCGGTCAATCACTGGAACTTCATGCTGCATAATGACATCCGTTGCCAGTTCTATGAAATTCAGCCTGAATATCTTTGAAACGAATGGAAAACTTCTGGAAGTCCTTAGATTGCATTCAATTACCTTGACGTCATTCTCCTTTGCAATGAACTGTATATTGAAAGGTCCATTTATATGTAATTCACTTGCAATGTTTTTCGTGATTGTCTTTATTCTACGCATTGTCTCAAGATATGTTCTCTGGGGTGGAAGAACAAGTGTAGCATCACCAGAGTGAACCCCTGCATTCTCAATGTGTTCCGAGATCGCATAGCATACAAGCTTTCCCTTTTTTGCAACTGCATCTATCTCAATCTCTTTTGCCTCAGTTATGAACTTGCTTATAACTGCAGGATGCTTCTTGCTGACTGATGATGCCTTCTCAAGATAGAACTTAAGCTCATCCCTGCTCAAGATAATACTCATTGCAGCTCCGCTTAATACATAGCTTGGTCTTACAAGTACCGGAAAGCCAACAGTTTGCGCAAACATCTCTGCTTCCTCTATGCTTGTAAGCTCCTTCCATTCAGGCTGATCTATCTTGAGTTCATCCAATAGATTAGAGAATTTATGCCTGTCCTCTGCTCTGTCTATATCCTCAGGTGATGTTCCAAGTATATGAACACCATGATTATATAAAGGCAAAGCAAGACTGTTTGGAGTTTGCCCTCCCATTGACACAATGATTCCTGTTGGGCTTTCAAGTTCATATATATCAAGGACTTTCTCAAAAGTAATTTCCTCGAAATAAAGCTTGTTGCAAATGTCATAATCAGTACTTACAGTTTCTGGATTGCAGTTCAGCATTATGACTTTATAATCATTTTTTCTCAACCTCATTGCACTTGTAACACAGCACCAGTCAAACTCTACTGAAGAGCCAATTCTGTAAGGACCACCTCCCAGTATCATGACCTGATTTTTCTCGCTGAATGAGATGTCATTTTCATCTCCATTATAGGTCGTATAAAGGTAATTAGTTTGTGCTGGATATTCTGCAGCAAGAGTATCTATGTTCTTGACAACAGGTACAATATTTTTTGATTTCCTTGCAACCCTTACACTTATCTCATCGCTTCCAACAAGCTTTGCAACAGTCAAATCAGCAAAACCAAGTCTCTTGGCATCAAGAAGCAGTTCATGTGGAAGGTTTTCAAGTGAATATTTCCTTATTTCTTCTTCTATGTCTATGATATTCTTTAATTTATAAAGAAACCACTTGTTGATCTTGCTGAGATTGTTCATTTCATCTATGGAGATTCCCTTTTTCAATCCTTCAGCAATTGCGAAAATCCGCTTGTCAGAAGCCTGTCTTATTTCCTGTCTTGGATTCTCGAATGTAAAATCGTTGTCTGTCAATCCGTTAGCTCCAATATCCAGCATTCTTATCGCCTTCTGCAATGCTTCTTCGAATTTCCTGCCAATTGCCATTACTTCACCAACAGACTTCATCTCTGAGCCAATCTCCTGGTTTATCATGTTGAATTTCTGCAAATCCCATCTCGGGAATTTTACTATGATGTAATCCAGTGCAGGTTCAAAGAATGCGGAAGTCTCTTTCGTGATTGAATTCTTCAAGCTGCTTAGTGAATAACCTAAAGAAAGCTTTGTTGCAATGAAAGCAAGCGGATAACCTGTTGCCTTTGAAGCAAGTGCGGAGCTTCTGCTCAATCTTGCATTCACTTCTATAATCCTGTAATCCCCGTTTTCTGGATTCAATGCAAACTGAATATTGCATTCGCCTATTATTCCAAGATATCTTATCACTTTTATCGAGATTGCCCTCAGCATGAAATTCTCTGCTGATGTCAATGTCTGTACAGGAGCAACAACTATACTTTCGCCTGTATGAATTCCCATTGGATCAATATTCTCCATGGAACATACTACTATGCAGTTATCATAAACATCTCTTACAACTTCATATTCCAGTTCTTTCCAGCCATCAAGGTACTCCTCTATCAGTACTTGCTCACTGAACGCAAATGATTTCCTTGAAAGTTCTCTCAGTTCTGCTTCATTATACGCAATACCTGAACCAAGTCCGCCCAATGCATATGCAGCCCTTACCATTACAGGATAACCTATTGAATTTGCTGAAGATATCACTTCAGTTTCAGAATGCGCTGTCATGCTTGAAGGTATTCTTAAATCCAGCTCTTTTATCTTGTGTTTGAAAAGCTCCCTGTCCTCAGTATTGAGTATAGCTTCAAGAGGACTGCCAAGTATTTCTGTTCCATACTCTTCAAGCACTCCCTTCCTTGCCAGTTCAATCCCTGTATTCAATGCTGTCTGTCCACCGAATCCGAGAAGAATTCCATCTGGTCTTTCCTTTTCAATGATTTTCTCAATGAAATAGCTGTTTACTGGGAGGAAATAAACCTTGTCTGCAAGATGCTCTGAAGTCTGGATTGTAGCAATATTGGGATTTATGAGTATGGTCGAGATTCCTTCCTCTTTCAATGCTTTTATTGCCTGACTTCCTGAATAGTCAAACTCACCTGCCTGACCTATTTTTATGGCTCCGGATCCAATAATCAGAACTTTCCTGTACTTTTGCTTCATTTGAGGGCTCTTGTGAACATATCGAAGACAAATTCAGTGTCATCAGGACCTGGAGAAGCTTCAGGATGAAACTGAGTCCCAAAGAATGGCTTTGAAATATGAATAATTCCTTCATTTGAACCATCATTCATATTGTAAAACCATTCTCTCCAGTCTTCCTTAAGCGTATTGGAATCAACAGCATACCCATGATTCTGAGAAGTGATATAGCATCTCTTTGTACCAGACTCTGCACAAGGCTGGTTATGGCTTCTATGTCCATATTTCAGTTTGTAAGTTTCTGCTCCAGAAGCAAGTCCAAGTATTTGGGAACCAAGACATATACCTAGAATTGGCAAACATTTTTCCATAGCCTTTTTCACATTCTCTATTGTTCTTTTGCACATTTCAGGATCACCAGGACCATTGGAAATTACAACTCCATCTATCTGCTCATTCAGGAAATCATGATCATGGGGGCAGAGAAGCACGCTGATGTCCCTCTTCAGAAATGCTCTTATTATGCTGTTTTTTACTCCGCAGTCAATAATGACTATCTTCTTGCTTCCATTCTTCCTGAACAAAACAGGTTTCCTGATACTTACTGAAGAAACAAGATCCGTCTTGTTTGGATCTTCTATCTCAGTATCAAGATCTTCAAATACTATTTTTCCGGGCATTGTGCCATTCTCTCTAAGTTTCTTGGTAAGTGACCTTGTATCAACATTATACAGCCCAGGAATTCCATGCTGCTTCATCCATTCTTCAAGGGATATCACAGATTGACAATGACTGAAATTCCTGCTTAAATCTGATAATACAAGTGCATTCACTTGTATACTGTCTGATTCGAAATTCACCAGCAGGTTATCCTCTCTCTGTTCTTGAAAAATTCCATAGTTCCCTATCAAGGGATAAGTCATTGCGAGAATTTGTCCTTTGTATGATGGATCAGTGAGGCTTTCTGGATAACCAGTCATCCCTGTATTGAAAACCACTTCACCAGAAACTGCTTTCCTTGTTCCGAATGGTATACCGGTGAACTCGCTTCCGTCTTCAAGAACGAGCTTTGCCTTTTCCATAATCACATGTTCAAAGATTTATATGTAAATATTGAACAGGCATTTGTCAGCTCCATTCACTATTGATTGTATAATCTCCACTTTTACAGGTTTCTGAAGAACTTCCTCGAAAAGCCTTTTATACCAACCAGTTGAACAATAACAGTAATCCAGGGGAATGCTTTCCCTTGTATTATTAACGCTGCCACAGTAACATTTTGTATAACAAGCATTTATGATATTGCCATTAAGTTCCAGGTGTCCCCCTCCAATATGATATTCATTCAATCTGGCAAGGAACTCTTTCAAGTCCTTTGATTCTTTATGCAATTCCTTTGCAGTCTTCAAGGTGCCTTTAGATATACATTCCTTGCCGCATTCTTGCATAATCTCTCTTATTTCCTCTGAATTAAGCAATCTGGATAACTCTTTCAGAAGGTCTTTTATGTAACCTGCTTTCCCTGAAGGAGTTGTCTTTGTCTTGTACTGAGAAAGATTCTTTTTCACTTCTTCAGGAACTTCCTTTTTTATTACCTTTTTGAAGGATTTCTGGAAGCGTTCTTCCTTGAATGGCATACTCTCTCCTTTATGAAAATTAAAAACCAGTATCAAGGGATCTGACTGCAGCAAAGATAAATGACAGGAAAAACTAGCAGTTTTAACTTGCTGTAATCAATAACCTGGAATCCACAGGAATCTCTTGAAATCAACCTGACCTGACTCATCAAATACAATTCCTTCAGATTCAAGCATTTCCCTCTGAAGTTTATAGGCTTCTCCCTTCAATGAAATACATCCTTTTGAGTTTATTATTCTATGCCAGGGCAGGTTTTCTTTTTCAGTACAGGAATGAAGAATTCTTGCCACCTGTCTTGCTCCTGAACTGTCATCACCTGCAAGAAAAGAAATCTGCCCATATGTGGCAACTTTGCCAGAAGGAATCTGCTTTATAAGTTTAATCACTTTTTCAGTGAATATATCTCTTATCATTCTATCCTTATAATCCAAATCTTTTCTTTAGATTGGTATATTCTCTATTCAGCTCTTCAGGAAGAGTATCACCGAATTTCTCATAGAATTTCTTCTGATCCTCTATTTCTACTTCCCAGTCTTCCTTTTTCAGCTCCAGCAGTCTATCTATGTCTTTCATGCTTATACCAAGCCCTTTTATATCAATATCTTCTGGCTTCGGAACATAACCGATTGGTGTTTCATTCGCTACTACCTGATTACTGCAACGTCTTGCAATCCAGTCCAGAATGCGAACATTTTCCCCATAACCCGGCCATATGAATTTCCCTTGTTCATCAGTTCTGAACCAGTTAACATTGAATATCTTAGGGGGATTCGGTATCTTCTTTCCCATTTTAATCCAGTGCCTGAAATAATCAACCATGTTGTATCCACAGAAGGGAAGCATTGCCATTGGATCGCGTCTTACTACTCCTACCTGACCTGTTGCAGCAGCAGTAGTTTCAGAACCCATCATTGATCCTATAAAAACACCATGATTCCAGTCGAATGACTGATAAACAAGAGGTGCAACTTTTGCTCTTCTTCCACCAAAAATTATGGCAGAAATAGGAACTCCCTTTGGATTTTCCCATTCCTTTGAAATGCAGGGACATTGGCTTGCTGGTGCAGTGAAACGTGAATTTGGCTGTGCGCCTTTTTCACCTGATTCAGGTGTCCATTCATTACCTTTCCAGTCCCATGCTTTCTTTGGTGGCTCGACTCCCATGCCTTCCCACCATACAGTTTTTTCAGGAGTAATGACAACATTGGTATAAATCGAATTGCTTTTCATTGTAAGAAGGGCATTAGGATTTGATTTCATGCTTGTCCCGGGAGCAACGCCAAAGAAACCAAACTCTGGATTCATTGCCCATAATCTTCCATCTTCACCTATTCTCATCCAGGCAATATCATCACCTACAGTCCATACCTTATAACCCGGAAACGAATCTGGTGGAACAAGCATTGCAAGATTGGTTTTTCCGCAGGCAGAAGGAAATGCGCCTGTCATGTAAGTAATATTCCCTTTGGGATCTTCAAGGCCAAGAATGAGCATATGTTCAGCCATCCAGCCTTCATTTCTTCCCATATAGCTTGCAACTCTAAGGGAAAAGCATTTCTTTCCAAGGAGAACATTTCCGCCATATCCTGATCCAACGCTCCAGATAGTATTATCCTGGGGGAACTGGCATATATATCTTCTTTCCAGGTCCCTTTTTTCCTTCCCATGCAAACCCTTGTTGAATTCATCTGAATCACCAAGATGCTTGAGGGCAATGTCACCAGCTCTTGTCATTATGAGCATATTCAAGACAACATATATGCTGTCAGTAATCTCTATACCTACTTTCGTGAAAGGAGAACCGTAAGTTCCTAAAAGATAAGGAATTACGTACATAGTCCTGCCTTTCATGGACCCATCGAATATTTTTCCCAGTCTATTATATGCTTCATCTGGTGCCATCCAGTTATTGGTAGGACCTGCCTCTTCTTTAGTAGGCGTGCAAATGAATGTAAGGTGCTCAACTCTTGCAACATCATTGACAGCAGTTCTATGATAAACGCAACCAGGAAGTACTTCCTGATCCAGTTCTATCAAATCTCCTGTCCTGAATCCTTCCTTTTTCAAACTTTCTATCTGCTCTTTGCTTCCATCAATCCATTCAATTCTGTCAGGTTTTGTCAACTTTGCCATTTCATCAACCCATGCCTGAACTGCCTTGTTAGTATTCATCATTACCTCGCTTTCTTATATATACTATATTAATGCGAAATTGAATTGTTAATATGCGTTTTTTTAGGCAGTTTTCTGTCAAGGAATAAGCATTTCTATAAACAATCATTCTTCAGAAATTGCTTTCAAGAATTATTGTTAAACAGCAGTAAATGCAGCAACTTCCAGATTGTCTGCATAAATCAATGGGGGATAGTTTTTTACCTTGCTGTCACAAGCCTTTATCAAGACAATTATCTGGATATTTCCAGTTTTTTGAGCCTTTTCAAAGCATAAAATATGGTTTTCAGCAGACTTATCGGATGCCGTAAATCTCTCAGCCTGAGAATAAGATAATGAAAGCTGAAAAAATATTTCCTGAGCATTTTCCTGTTGAAGTCTTTTATAGTTTTTTCAGGAAGCCCACCTAATATTGTATAATCATGATAGCAAAATTTCTTCCATTCCCTGTTCAGTCTGAACCTGGAATCTGGTTCATGAAGCTGCTCATAGAAAACAGTTCCAGGAAAAGGCGTTGCACACATGAAAACTGCGAAATCCAGAGGCAGTTGCATTACTAGTTCTTCTGTTTCCTTCAATGTCTCCTCTGTCTCCCCTGGAAAACCTACTACAAAAGACCCATTTGTCCTTATTCCGATTTTCCTGCAGGCATTTATCATCCACTTGATTTTATCAACAGTGACTTTTTTCCCCAATGATGGTAAAAGTTTGGGACTACCTGACTCTATTCCTATTCCCATAAGGAAACAGCCAGCCTTCTTCATAAGCTTCAGGGTTTCTTCATCAACAGTGTCCACCCTGCTGTTGCATATCCAGCGCAATCCCTTTATTTTTGTTTCAAGAAGACCTTCACAAACTTCTTTTACCCATTCTCTGCTTGAAGTAAAAAGATCTGACTGGAAAAGGAAAGCCTTTATTCCAAACTCATTATAGACACTCTTTACTTCATCCACAAGCGATTTCGGATCCCTTCTTCTAACCTTCAGACCATGATAGGCAGGAGCAATGCAAAAAGGGCAATTGAAGGGACAACCCCTGCTTGCAAGAAGATTGGTATACAATTCTCCATCTGGAAGTCTATACAAGTCATTCTTCAGAAGATGTCTTGCAGGTCTGGGAAGCTCTTCTAAATCAACATAAGGATGTATTTCATTGACTACGGGTTTTCCAGAACTGTCCCTGAATGCTAATCCCTTGATATCCTCCAGTCTCCCTTCACTGTTCCATGCTTGAATGAACTTGCTAGCAACAAGTTCAGGTTCATGTCTGAAGCAGAAATCAAGCTCTCCGCATTCATTCATGGTTTCATCTGCTATAGCATCCACATGCTGACCAAACATTGCAGTAAGAGAGCCTGTTTCATGTGCGTCAATTACTGCATTCATATCATCTTCAATAGTCGGGGTGCTGCAATTGACTATTGTCAGGTCAGGTTTGAATTGATGAACCTGCCTCTTGAGTTCCTCTCTCTTGATTTCCTCATTCACTGCATCAATGATTTTCACTTCGCATAGATTTTCAAGTCCTCCAGCCATAATAGCCATAGATAAAGGCATTCTGGGAGTTTCAAAGGATATATTGAGTGACATTATCACTCTTCCCTCTTTAGTGATTTTTATTTCAGAAGAAGGATTGATTATTATAACTTTTTTTATTTCCCTTTTCGCCATGCAAAATTCCTTCATAAAGGCAATTAAATGGTGCTTGCTGGATAGGAATTTAACATGCTTTTTGTCAATAGATTATGGAATTATATCAATATTAATCATTTCATTATCAAATAATAATCATGAGATTAACTCATATGAAGTAAAAATCCTATTTCCATTAAATTCTGTTACCACAATAAATCATGATTATATTATTCCTCCTTTTTCAATCAAGTCAATAAATAGATACAAGGTTCCTGCATTTAAATGAATATTCAACTTGACATGCAATGTATTAAAGGTGAAAGTGATCCTGCAAAACATTTCAAGAGTTACTGCTCTATTGAATTAGATTGATAACTATGGAGGATTATGAAATATTTCTTGCTTTTTTTTCTGCTACCAAACTTCCTCTTTTCAGAAAATTATCCTGTAATAGGATATTCTGATATTACAGGAAAAAAACCTACTTATTACACGGAATGGAAAGATTCACATCCTTATAAGCCTTTGAAAAAAGAGGTAGTTTTCCAGTCAAAACTGAAGTATGGTCCAAAATATCTGATTGTCATTACACCTTTTTTAGTAACAGCGCTTAAAAACGAATTGAAAACTTTCCAAAATGATTTAACCAATGAAGGTTATTCAGTTACGACATTAAGCTGGTCGGGAGGAGATCATCAGGACTTACGCAAGGAGCTCCAGGACAGATACAGTTCCGGATTGAAGTATGCACTTTTCATAGGTGATCTTCCTGTTGCTTTCTATGTCAATGTTGACAGAAATATGGAATATCCTGCTGATTTTTATTTCATGGATATGGATGGGAACTGGGAAGACAGTGATAATGATGGCAAACTTGATATATGTCCCCAGAAAAGCAATCCTGAGCTATGCATAGGCAGACTTTATGCTTCCAACTTGAGCTGGGGCACAGAGTTAAGCATTCTCAAAAACTATTTCAGGAAAAACCATATTTACAGGACAGGAGGATATTCCTCTGTCATTCCCCATCGAGCACTTGATTTCAAGGATATCAGGATAGACTTGAGGCAAAATATGGAACAGGCTTATGATACAGTTGTAACAAGGAATGACTGGAAATATACAACAGCAGCGAATTACAGAAAAGACATGAGAGACGGATATGAATTTGTTCATCTTGTAGTGCACAGTAATCCATGGTGCCACTCTTTCATGCTTGATGATTATTCAAGCCCGGGAGGCGGCACATATATGAATTTCGAACCAGTTGGCTTGAATCCTCCCTGTAATTTCTTTGTTCTTGAAACCTGCATGGTTGTGAGATTTACAGAGATTGACAACATAGGAAACTGGTATCTCTTCTGCAATGACTATTCCGTGGCAGTACTGGGAGATACCAGGGAAGCCTATGCTCTTACTTATAGTGAGATGTACAAGGCACTTGGTGAGGGCAATGATCTTGGAGAGAGTTACAGACGCTACTTGAATTCCTATTCATCAAAACAGACAGATTTTGTTGCCGGAAACACACTGCTAGGAGATCCTTCGTTAAAGATAAATACTGCACAAGCTCCATCCAGTAATACTCCACTCCAGGTTTACGGATCAGAAACTCAACTAGAGCAAATTACTAATTCTGATTATGTAGTCGGGAATGTAAGAATAACTGAAGATTCAAGCAACAGGATATGGATATTCTATAATGGCATAACTGAAAACACGAAATATGGTTATATCGGACTTGCGAAATACTGGGATGGATCCTGGTCGCCGGATAGTATTATTGTAACAGGCAATGGATGCGGCTTGAGCTGCTCCAAAGATGACAGGGGTGGAATCTGGTTCGGTTATGATTCCATGCCTGAAGATGAAAACTATGATATTTATGTCCGTTATAATGATGGAAACAGTTTTTCTTCCAGCAAGAGAATAACAACTGCAAGGACATATGACGTGGAAACCTCCCTTGCTTATGGAAAAAACGGTTCCATGATAATTGTTTACAGAAATTATGATTTTGGTCATGGAGATTTATGGTCGCAGAGCTTTGATGGATATATCTGGGAACCTTTCGGCATAAAAATATCAACAGGGAGTGGAGAAAATCTTATGCCAAAGGTAAGCGTTACTCCGGATGGAAATTTTATTACTGTATGGGTAAGAGCTGAAAATGGCAGAAGGGATATCTGCTGGTCACTTCTCAAGAATGGAACGTGGACTTCTCCACAAGCAATAAAATCTGAAGTAGATGGTGTTTCAACATTTCCTCAGATAGCAAGCAAGAATGGTTCTCTCTATGCGAGCTGGCTACATACAGAAACAAATGGCTTTAATCACATAATGCTGACTGAATGGTATGGGAATAATTTCAAGACAGGACATTCCGTATATAAAACTGACAACCTTATTGCAACACCATACCTTCTTGTAACTGATGAAAAACAGCTCTATTTTTCCTTTACAATAAGGAATGGGCTTAGCTGGGATATCGCAT
The DNA here is from genome assembly GCA_016927185.1 of Candidatus Coatesiibacteriota bacterium. Taxonomy (GTDB): domain Bacteria; phylum JAFGND01; class JAFGND01; order JAFGND01; family JAFGND01; genus JAFGND01. The sequence goes on along the minus strand of JAFGND010000041.1, from coordinate 19,299 downwards.
TCATGAAATCTTCAAATGCTGCTGAATGGGAAGAACCGAAAATAATAGCGCCTGATCCAGGACAGGATCTTGAACCAGTATTAGCACAATGTAATAATGTTATAAAGATAATCTGGTTCAGTGACAGGAAAAATGGAGTCTGGAACATTTTCGGATATGATATAGAAAAAACCGGTTTCGGAACTTCAGAAACGAAAAGAAGACTACCCCTTGCTCTTAATATATCTGTTTTTCCAAATCCCTGTAATGAGAAGATAATCTTCCAGTTTACAAGAAAAGCGGAAACAGATATCAACTTGAAAATCTATGACATAAACGGAAGACTTATAAGAAATTATGATAGAATGAAACCTGAACTGAACATCAAGATCAACACTAGCAAACTTTCTTCAGGAGTATATTTATACAGGATAGAGGCAGAAGGGATGGTTCATACTGGCAGATTGCTGAAAACAGGTAAATGAGATATTCCAGTTTCTGAAAGTACAAGCTATTCTGTATAATAGCTTGTTTGCCATACAAATTCTGTATGAATCTCTCAATCTGGCACGATATTTAAGCTTGACTTCTTAATTGCAACTCTGCTGCAAGCCATATTGATAAAGTATTAAATTATATGAAAAACCTTGTACCTTATTATATTATAGAAAAGACATTGTCAGGTGAATCTGAAGGTCATTTCAATGCTGTTACCCTTTTCATTGATATCTGCGGTTTCACGAAGATGACAAATGAATTCATGAAATATGGAAATGAGGGGATTGAAGTCTTAAGCAGCATAATAAACAGTATATTCAAGCCTTCCATTGATATGATATATGATAACAATGGTTTTGTATCAACATTTGCGGGAGATGCTTTTACTGTTGTATTCGAAGAGAGTAAGATAGAAAACATCCTGCAACCCTTGTTCGCTGCAAAAAGCATAAATAGCATGCTCAGCAAATTGATTACCCAGAATACAAAATTCGGTTCATATGAACTTCTCATAAAAATGGGTATTTCATATGGTGAAGTTAAGTGGGGTATTATAAGAAATGATATCCAGGATTCTTATTTTTTCAAAGGTTTATGTATAGACAAATGTGCGTTCAATGAACAAAATGCTACAGGCGGAGAGATAATACTGGATGATGAATTACTATCTTGGATAAATTCATCAAGACTTAAGACTGAGAAAAAGAGTGAGGGAATTTTCCTTCTTGAAGAAATAGATTTCTCTCCATCATGCAAATCTGAAGACAAAGCATATGACAGGAGTATTCTTGAGAGATTTTATCCCCAGACAGTTGTGGAGTCTGAATTTTCTGGTGAATTCAGGGAAGTAATTAGCTGCTTCATCAGTATAATGGAAACAGACAGAATAACAGAAATAGTCTCCAGTATTATAACACTTGCAACTGAGTATGGCGGATATTTCAACAAGGTGGATTTCGGAGACAAGGGAATTATAGCACTTGTTGTTTTCGGCGCACCAATAGGAAGGGAAAAGATATTTGAGAGGGCATGCGATTTCAGTTTGAATTTGCTTGAAATCGATGGGCTGAAATGCAGAATAGGAATTACTTATGGAAAGGTTTATGCAGGATTTATCGGGAGCAAGAGGAGATGCGAATATACCATAATAGGAATGGGAGTGAACCTGTCTGCAAGATTAGCTCTTGCTGCACAACCTTATGAAATCTATATAGACAAGCATACTTACAACCATGTAAAAAGCAGCTATTATGTTGAATATCTTGAAGATAAGATGCTCAAGGGATTTGTTGCAAGCATTCCTGCCTATAAGCTATCTGGCAAGAAGGAGTTATGCATTACAATTGATGCAAAAGGAACTTTCATCGGAAGGGAAGAATATTTAAAAAAACTTCTTGAGTTCGTTAAAGTGATAGATGACAATAAATTCGGTGGAATTGTATATGTTGATGGACAGGCAGGGATGGGCAAGAGCAGACTCATTTTAGAGTTGAAGCAGAGACTTGATGACAGGTATACATGGATGTTTATGCCATGCGATGGAATTCTAAGAAAGAGCTTCAATCCGGTTGTCAGCTTCCTGTCTTCCTATTTCAATCAGAAAGAGAATGAAACTTACGAAAAAAACAGGATGCTTTTCAGTGAAAGATTTGATTACTTGTTCAATGCAACAAAGGATTTCGATATAAAGAAGGAGCTTTTAAGGACAAAATCATTTCTGGAAGGTTTGCTGGAGATACAGGAGAAAGATTCACTTTTCGAGAAAATTGATGCGAAGGAAAGATATGAGAACATCCTGTATACGGTAAAAAACCTTATCAAGGCTGAAAGCAAACTGAAGCCAGTAATAATCGAGCTTGAAGATGGGCACTGGATAGACAATGATACCAAAAAAATCCTTGAAGTGCTTACAAGAAATGTCGATGATTTCCCTTTCATGATAATTGCTGCATGCAGATATAATGATGACGGCTCCCTGTTCAGTTTCGGATTGAATGATGTAAAAGAGGAAGCCATATCACTTGACAGTCTTGATGAAAGCATGGCAAAAGCCTTGATAATATCAAGACTCACTGAAAATGCTGAGATTGCCAGAGATAATCTGGAATATGGAGCAGTCAAATACATACAAAATCAGTGTGGAGGCAATCCTTTTTATATAGAACAGCTTGTATTATATCTAAAGGAAAATCATCTTCTTGATGAAAGCTATAACCTGAGGAAGCAGGATATAGATATTCCATCAAACATAAATGAAATAATTATAGCAAGAATAGACAGGCTTGAAACTGATTTAAAGGAGGCTGTCAAGACTGCATCTGTACTGGGAATGGAAGTCATAGTCAATGTATTAAATGAAATGCTCAAGAATCATGATGTATTGAAGAACCTATGCGAAGGAGAGAAAGAGAATATATGGAGCAAGGTAACAGAGCTTAAATATATTTTCAAGCATGCTCTCATAAGGGATAGTGTATATCAGATGCAACTTAAAGGCAGGTTGAGGGAGCTTCATAAATTAGCTGCTGAAGTGATGGAAATTATCTACAGAGAGAATTTGGTTGAGCATTACAAGGATATTGCTTATCACTTTGAAAAATCTGAGGTTATGGATAAGACAATAGATTACTTGATGAAAGCTGCTGATTATGCAAGTGAAAATTACAAGAATGACGAAGCCTTGAGCTTGTATGACAAGCTTATTGCTTATACAAGTGATAATGAAGTAGCATTACTTGAAGGATTAATTGGAAAAGCAAAGGTTTTAAGAAATATAGGCAAGTATCTTGAAGGGATAGAAAATGCTGAAAAGAGTCTGTTACTGGCTGAAAAAATGAATGACAAGAAAAAAATGCTGAATGCCAGGAAATTATTGGGTATTCTGTATTCAGGAATATCTAATTTTGATGCTTCCATGGAAAATTCCAATGCAGCTTTACTCCTGGCAGAAAAACTTAATGATTTTACTGGCATGGCTCAAGTTTTTATTAATATTGGAACTATTTATGAAATAAAAAGAGATTACGAGAAAGCACAAGTATACAATTACAAGGCATTAGTTTTAAGCATTAAACACAATATCAGGGAATATATTGGTTCAGCATATGAGAATATTGCTACTGTTTACTTCAAGAAGCAGGAAATAGAAAAATCATATGAGAATGCAATAAAGGCACTTGATATAATGGAAGAATTAGGAAATAAAACCAGATTAGCTCATTTTTACAATATCTTGGGAGCAATTTTGATTCATAAAGATGATGATAAGAAAGGAGTGGATTATCTTTACAAAGCACTGGATATAAATGAAGAAATAGGAAATGTAAGAGGGCTTGCAAATTTATATAATAACCTGGGAATTTATTATACAGATAAATCAGAATATGAAAAAGCATTAGATCATTTCATAAAATCCCTGAAAATCAAGGAAGAAATAGATGATTTGAAAGGGGTAAGGAATACCAACAAAAATATTGGTATTATATACAAAGATAAAAGCGATTACAGACAGGTGATTCACTATTTCAAGAGAGCGGCAGAAATTAACAGGAAGATAGGTTTGAATAAGGATTATGTGCTTGATTTAATTGAAATAGCTATTACCAATTTGAAAATTAATGAAATCAGGGAAGCTTTCAAAATAATAATGGAATTAATAGAAATGATGAAGGAAGTTAAAAACAAGCATATTGATGGCAGCTTTCATATGACTATTGCGATAATCCTGTCTAAAATAGAAGAAAATGAAAATGACGAAAATAGAAATTTTGCTAATGTATTGTCTGAGAAAATGGGATTGGGAATATCACCAGAACCTTATTTCAATTATGCATTGAAAATACTTGAAAAAGAGGATTACTATAGTAATTATGTGCTTGCATTAGTTGAACATGCCAGATATAATTACAAGAAGGGCAAGAAAACTGCTGCGAAGATTGAACTTGACAAGGCAAGGCAAATAGCAAAAAAGACAGGTCTGTCAATAGAAATAAGGGAAGTTGAAAAAGTATTCAGGGAGCTTGGAATAGAATAAGGTCGTCTATATGGTCGAAAAAAAGGATTTCATTCCACCTGTCCTTTTCAAGATAAAAAAACGCATTGAATCAGCTATCCATTTCAGGAAAAAGATGCATGATAAAACCCTCATGGAGAGGGCTTGTCATTTTCATGAATTATTTCCAAATCATGATGGTGATATTTTTCCATGCTGCCTTACATGGGGCAGGAGGAACATGAAAATTGCAAATCTCAGAGACAAAGATTTGTTAAAAAAAATAGCAGATTTCGATGCAAAGTGCTATTGTGAGAGATACAGATTGAGAAAAGCTCGAAGGAATGAAAGTCCAGATTATGATCTTTTCAACATCGAGTTCTCGCTTCTCTGTAACGGTAATTGCGCAATGTGCGGAGTGAGGGCTCCATATCTGAAAAAACCATATGAATATTACAAGGAAATGAAGGATCTGATTATTCTGTACAAGCCCAGAAGGCTCTCTATTCAGGGAGGAGAGATTTTTATTCAGAAAAAGACTGTAAAATGGCTTGAAGAAATAAGGAAATTGTTCCCCTCAATGGAGATCGGATTGCTTACAAACGGGAATCATGATATGTCGTATGTTGATAAGACTGAGGAACTGTTCAACGATGTATGGATTTCATTTGTCGGTTACCAGTCAGAGACATACAAAAAGACAATGGGACTTGAAATAGAGAGATCCAAATTGTTCGCAATGGAGCTTATTAAAAGAAGAAGAATCCATGTCACTCTGAAATTCCTGACTACTGCTTCCAATATTCATGAAGCAAACCTGTTCCTGAAATGGGGGATAGAAGTTTCTCCACAAAGAATCTCCTTCCAGGATTCTGATTTGAAAGCATATATAAACAATAAAGTATCTGACAATTACTGGAAGAAAATCTTCCACAGAACTGCAGATTCATTCAAGTCTGAAATAAGGGAAAACTCATCATTGATTGCAGCAAGAGATATAAAGATATTCATTGATAGCAGTTGCAGAGAGATTTTGGAAATAGATGATGAGTTTCTCGATGAATTCAAGGATTTTATGGAATGGTTCAAGAACTGAATTTGCAAGAATTCAGTAAGTTATCCTGAAACTCTCATAAGGAGTATCGATTTCAATTGTCTCTTTTTTCATTTCCTGAATGAAAGACCATCTAGGACCTTGAAAAAGTTCCCGCTCGAAGTTTGAAATCTTTTCATCTTCACCCTGGGCAACTACTTCAACTGTTCCATCCTCCATGTTCCTTACATAACCGTAAATTTCGTTTTTAGCTGCAATTCCATAAGTAAAATACCTGAATCCGACTCCCTGAACTCGTCCTGATATGCTGTACTTGCAGACTTTCATAAAATCAATACTTTTTCCATTGCCTCTTTTGGAGTATCTACTCTGAATAGATCAAGCTCTCTTATGTCAGGCCAGCTTCTGAGTAGCGCTAAAGGCTTGAGCCTTAATTGTGAAAAAGAGATTTCGCTTAATGTTCCGAATCCACCTTCTATAGCGATGACAGCTTGAGCCATGGTTACTAGCAGGGCATTCCTGATATGTCCCAGCCCTGTTGGAAGAGCAAGCTGTATATACTTGTTTGCTGCAGAATGCTCAAGTCCTGGCAGTATTCCAACTGTCAATCCTCCTGCCTTGAATGCTCCTTTGGCTGCATGAAGCATTATACCATCCATTCCACCGCAAAGCAGGACACAGCCATTCTCTGCTATCAAATGTCCAGTCTCCTCAGCCAGTTTCATTCCTTCCCTTGATGCTTTTGAGGCACCGATAACTGCTATCAGAGGTCGTGATCTTAAATGTTCAAGCATATAAAATAGTTTTAATATTATTGAAAAAAGTCAATATATATTTGAAAAAGAGTGATATCACTAGCATTTTCTTGAAAAAAACTATATTCACTTGACGTAATCTAATATATTACAGTATCGCTTCTTTGTATTAAATCATGACATGAGATTTCAATATATTGAGTAAGGAGGTTTTAGGTGAGTTCTCTACTTGATCTTATGCTTAACGACACTCAGAAGGAAATAAGGGATCTGGCCAGAAAGATAGCAGAAGAAAAAGTCAAGCCAGTAAGAGCCCAATATGATGAAGAGGGAAAGTTTCCATGGGATATAATGAAAATTCTTGCTGACAGTGACATGTTCGGTCTCTATATTCCTGAGGAATATGGCGGTTTTGGGGGAGGCTGCATGGAACTATGCCTTGTAACAGAGGAACTGTCAAGGATATGCGGAGGAATAGCAGTCAGTTATGCTGCATCCGCACTTGGTGCTTTTCCTATACTGCTTCTTGGATCAGATGAACAGAAGAAGAAGTATTTACCTGATATCGCTTCAGGGGCAAAACTTGCAGCTTTCGGTCTTACCGAACCTGATGCTGGTTCAGATGCAGGGAGCATAAAGACAACTGCAAGAAAAGACGGGGATTATTATATACTGAATGGAACAAAGCAATGGATAACAAACGGTGGTGAAGCTGAGATATATACAGTTATTGCAATGACAGACAAAACTAAAGGGGCAAGGGGAGCATCAGCATTCATAGTTGACAAGGGAACTGCGGGTTTTGATTTCGGAAAGAAGGAAAACAAGCTTGGAATACGATCAAGTGCTACAAGAGAGCTTGTCTTTCAGGATTGCAGGATACATAAAAGCCAGCTTTTGTCAAGAGAGGGCTTTGGATTCATAGTAACAATGCAGACATTTGACAGGACAAGACCAGGTATTGGAGCCCAGGCAGTAGGTATAGCCCAGGGAGCATTCGAGGAATCTCTCAAATACAGTCATGAAAGGCATCAATTCGGTGTTCCAATAAGCAGTTTCCAGGCAATCCAGCACATGCTTGCTGACATGGCAACTGCCATTGAGGCATCAAGAATGCTTGTCTATAATACTGCAAAACTTGTGGATAGTGGCTCAAAGGATATATCCATATACTCTGCAATGTGCAAGACACTTTCAAGTGATACTGCCATGAAGGTTACAACAGATGCAATTCAGATAATGGGAGGATATGGATACATGAAAGAATATCCACTTGAAAAATATATGCGTGATGCAAAGATAACGCAGATTTATGAAGGGACTAACCAGATACAGAGAAATGTTATTGCATCAGAGCTTATAAAAAGCCTTGCAAAGAGGAAATAGGAGGAAATAATGCATATAATAGTTCCCATAAAGCAGGTACCAGATCCTGAATCAGGTGCTGCAACCATTGATCCTGAAACAGGGACATTAAGGAGAGAAGGTGCATCTATTGTAAATCCTTTTGACATGAATGCAATAGAGGAAGCATTGAGAATAAAAGAGAGAATACCTGATGTAACTACAACAGTGATTACTATGGGGCCACCCCAGGCCGACAAGGCTTTAAGGCTAGCCCTTGCAATGGGAATAGACAATGCATACCTGATCTGCGATGCAGCATTTGCAGGTTCTGATACATGGGCAACAGGATATTCACTTTCTTCAGCAATAAGATATATTGGCAATTTCGATTTAGTAATATGCGGCAAACAGGCAATAGACGGAGATACTGCTCAGGTAGGACCTGGTATAGCTGCAATGCTTGGTATTCCGCATATTTCAAGCGTCAGGAAGATAGAGGAAATAGGGAATGACAAGATTGTTGTTGAAAGACTTATGGAAGATGGATATGACGTCCTTTCAATGGATATTCCTTGCCTGATTACTGTTGTAAAGGAAATAAATGAACCAAGACTTGAAAGCCTTAAGGGAAAGCTCAGGGCAAAGAAAGCTGAGATTCCCACCTTGAAAGCAGATGACCTTAATCTTTCAAGAGATGATATAGGTCAGAATGGAAGTCCGACAAAGGTTATCAGGATATTTACTCCTCCCAAGAGAGAAGGAGGAGAAATATTGAAGGGAGAAGTGGAGGAAGTAGTTCCAGCCCTGGCTCAAAAGCTGCTTGAGCTGAAGATATTCTAAGGAGGAAAAATTGGGTATTAAAATACTTGAAACTTGTACCGGTTGCTCAGTATGCATAGATGCCTGTCCTTTTTCTGCGATTTCTCTATGTAATGAAAAAGCGGAAATAGATCTCAATACATGCACATTATGTGGAGCTTGTGTTGAAGTATGCCCTGTTGAGGCAATACAGATGGATAAACAGGAAGCACTCATCACAAGCGAAAAACCGTTTTCAAACGGGATATGGGTTTTTGGAGAACAAAGACATGGCAGACTTGCCGGGGTTGTCATTGAACTTATTGGAGAGGGACTGAAACTGAAAGAGAAATTGAATGAACCATTATCAGTAGTCCTTGTTGGGTATAATACTGACAAGCTGGTTGAAGAACTTCAGCATTACGGACTGGACAGCATTTATGTAATTGATGATCCACTGCTTGAAGAGTTTCAGGATGAACCATATGCGGAATGCCTGGAAAAGATAGTCAAGGAACTGAAACCAAGCATAATTCTTGCAGGAGCTACGACAATAGGAAGAAGTTTCATGTCTCGTGTTGCAGCAAAAATCAGGACAGGTCTCACTGCCGATTGTACAGGCTTGAATATAACTGATGAAGGATTGCTTGAGCAGACCAGACCGGCTTTTGGGGGGAACATAATGGCAACAATTATCTGCAGAAATTACAGACCTCAGATGGCTACAGTCCGTCCCAAGGTAATGAAACCTGCAACAAGAAGAGATTCTCTTTCAGGTGAGATAATAAGGATAAAACATGAATTTTCAAGGGAGAATATACATACTGATTTCAAGTCTTTTGTTGCTGAGATAATGGATACCGTTAATATTACTGAAGCAGATATAATTGTAAGCGGAGGTAGAGGTATCGGCTGTCCTGAGAATTTCAAGGTGATTGAGGAACTTGCAAGGGAAATAGGTGCTGCAGTGGGAGCTTCCAGAGCTGCCGTAGATGCAGGATGGATACCATACAGTCACCAGGTAGGGCAGACTGGCAAGACTGTATGTCCCAAGTTGTATATAGCTTGCGGTATTTCAGGAGCAATTCAGCACCTTGCTGGTATGAGTTCCTCTGATGTGATTGTTGCAATAAACAAGGATCCTGATGCTCCCATATTCAATGTTGCAACAATAGGTATAGTTGGTGACTTGTTCCAGGTAGTTCCTGCACTTGTAAAGGAGTTGAAACGTTGCAGAAGTTGATATTCCAAATAGTCATGCTATGCATTTTATGTATTTCCTTGTCCTGCAAGAGAAATGAGAGTTCTGAAAAGAAGGATAATGCAAAAAGCGATCAGAAAAAGAATGATACAAAAACTTCAGAAAAATCATTTCCCGAACCGGTAGCAGAGGATAGCAAATTGTTTTATGAGAAGATAAAAGGATTTTTCCCGGAACTTGACAAGTATCCAGAATACAGTGACTATGAATATAAAACAGATACAAGGAATCATTTCATAATCATGTATCTTCAAAGAAAAAAGGATAATGAAACTGCAATCTGGGCTCATATTTTTCCAAGAAAAAAGGGAGACCTTAAAAAAACTGAGTTCAAGGAAAAACTGCTTGGTTATCCAGTCAGACATCACGCTGACGGTTTTTATGCAGTCTGGATAGGAGAGATGGAGATAAGGTGCGGTTATGGTCAGAAGATCAACACTTTCGCTACTGATAAGTCTATTGAGGATTTTCTTGGCAAGTTCAATTTAAAGGAATTGGAGAAATACTCTTCCATACAAAAATGATTATATTGATTCTTTTTTTAACAGCTTTTTTCATGTGCGGATGCAGCAGAGAAGACTTCTCTCAGGAAAAGGAAAAAAGCATTCCATTGAAAAAAGATGAATGGTCTTCAGAAAGGCAGGCTAATCCTGATTTCAGACCAATGGAGCTGGTCAAGTACCTTCCAGACTATATAAAGACTCCCCCTTCTAAACAGGATATAATAAAGGATAATATTGTTTCTGCAAGGAGATGGGAATTTGCTTTCCTGCCTGACAGATTGGTAGCTAATCTGAGGGTACAGCCAAATGACAGACTTGCATGTTTCATACATTTTATAGACAGAAGTAATAGAAGCGAGGATTTTTTTAAGAATTTTTCAAAAGAGAAATACAAGGAATATCCTGTCAAAAGGAATAAAGGAAGTATTTCCATTCTTGCTGGCAAAATAGAGGTAAAGGCTTTTGGCTTGTTGGAACCTTATACTGATGAAGTCAAGCTTATAGAATTTCTTGAAAGCATTGATTTGAAAGCTTTGTCAAATCATGAAAAACTGAAAAATGAATGAGAATTATCCCTTGATACCTCAGTTTATTACTGACAAGATGATTGTTGGGCATCATATGGGAACCTTCACTGGCATTGCCCTGCTTGTGGATATTACTGGTTCAACACAGCTTACTGAACAGCTTATCCCTTATGGGCTGGAAGGTGCTGAATACCTGACACGTTCTTTAAACGAGGTTTTCACATATCCAATCAATCTCGTGAATTCAACTGGAGGATTTATAGCTAGTTTCGGTGGAGATTCCTTTCTTGCTCTTTATGAAGCTAAGAAGGATTTGTCAAAACTGGAAACAACAGCCCTTTTTGTTGCAGAAGAGATAAAGGAGTATTTCGAGCACAAGGCAACAAAACATACATTATGGGGCGAATTTGCTTTCTCAGTAAAGATAAGCATTGCTTCAGGTCAGATAGACTGGGGAATTGTAGGTTCAAAATCCAGACTGGGATGGTATTTCAAGGGAGAAGCAGTTGAAACTGCTGCAAATGTACTATCACAGATAATTGAGCCAATAGAACCTAATACATTACTTGTCAATCTGAAATCCACAAAGAAATCTTCTAAGTCAACCTCCTCAAGAAGTGATCTTATTCCTGAATTTTCACCAGAAGCATTTTCAGGGAAGGAAGTCCTGGGAATACTGACTGAAGGGGAATTCAGACCAGTCATTTCTGTTTTCATAAGCTTTTCGGGAATAAGCACTTATGAAGAAATTGATATTTTCTATAAAAAAATTGCATCTCTTTCCACAAAGTTTCAGGGATATCTCTCAAAAATAGAATTTGGTGATAAAGGTGCACGAGTTGTCCTTTTCTGGGGAACTCCAAAGGCATCAGAAAATGACCCATTCTTTGCACTTGAGTTTCTCTCAGAACTTCAGGAAGAGCTTACAAGCATTCTTATGGGGGTTACAATAAAAGCTGGTGCAAGTTACGGAATAGTCTTTGCCGGCAAGCTGGGCTCAGAAGATAGATTCGAACATACTGCAATTGGTGACACTGTGAATGTCGCAGCAAGATTGATGGAAATGTCATCAATAGAGGAAATCTTGACTAATACAGAGTTATTCGAACTCGGGAAGAGGTTTTTTTCATTCTCATACAAGGGATTGCAGCATATAAAAGGGAAGTCAAATCCTCAGCCAGTATTCCAGCTTCAGGAAAGACTCCCTCATCCAAAAGCTGAAAAATTCTTCCTGAAGCTTTTTGGAAGAAAAGACGAGCTTGATGAGATTTATGATGCTGTCTGCCCAATTTTTTCAAAAAAGAATGCTGGATTGTATCTGATAAAGGGAGTTTCAGGAATAGGAAAGACAAGACTTATAACAGCTCTTCGGGATAAATTATGGACAGAGGGAAAATCATTCAGCTGGTTTTCTACAACATGTGATCCAATATTGAGTACAGGTTTTTATCCCTTTCTGGCCTGGCTGAAGCAATACATGGGTTTCTCAGAAAATGTTTCAAGTTCTTCCAACAAGATAAAAGCATATAGATCCCTGCAGCAGCTGATTAATAATTACAAAGTTCCCAAGAATATTTCGCAAGAAGTCTCCAAGTTCGAGCAGATTCTTCTGGGATTCGAACTTGAACTTGCAGAACCGGATTCTTTATATTATCAGATAGATCCGAAATCAAGAAGGGATAACTGGCAAACAGCCATTTGCACACTTTTCAAAGCTGAAGCTTCAATTTCACCCACGATACTGGTAATTGATGATGCTCATTACATTGATGATGCAAGCCTTGAGCTTCTGAAACTCATCCTTCATTCAACTTCCGAATTTCCAATATTCATTGTATGTGCAATGAGACCTGGTTACAGAGAGGCAGACAAGCACATCAGGGAGGAAGGCTTTGAAATAAAAGCAACTATGGAGCTTGGCCCTCTTGCAAATGATGATATGGTTGAGCTAGTTAAAGCAACATTAGGAGGTGGGGACTTAAGTGATGATTTGAAGGTGCTTCTGAATCAGCAAACTGGCAATAATCCTCTATTCCTTGAGCAGCTTTCAAGACATTTAAGCAATATAAAGGTAATCAAACTGAAAGATGGTGTCTGGTATTATCAGAGCAAGAGATTTTCACTCCCTCAAAATTTGCAATTGCTTCTGCTTGCCAGACTGGATTCCCTGCAGCAAAAAGTGAGAACCATGCTTCAGATTGCTTCCGTAATAGGAAAATCATTCAGGATAGACATATTGAAGGAAATATGGGAGCAATTCTCCCAGGAAAATCTGCAGGATACAGACGAGATTGAGGAATTATGCAGTATTGCAGAAAAAGAGGCAATAGTTGCGCTTGATCAGGAAGCTACATATGGAACAATACTCAGCTATACTTTCACCCATTATCTTTTACAGGAAACAGCTTACAATATGCTTTCATTCCAGAACAGAAGACATATACATGAAGTAGTTCTGAAGGTTTTAGAGGAACAGAAAGAGGATGCAAGAGAATCTTCTTCATTCCAGTCAAGAAGGCTTCAGGATCTTGCAAGACATGCAGAGCAAAGTGGTAACAAGATCAAGGCAAAATTGTATCTGGAAAAGGCGGCATTAAAAGCTGCAGAAATATTCCAGGTTGATGAAGCACTGTTTCTATATGAGCAGCTTTTACCTCAGCTGGATGAAGGAGCTGATGTAGTACAGGTTCAGCTAGCCCAGATTGAATTGCTGAGACAGAAAGGAAGATATTCAGAAGGATTGTCTCTAGCCACTGATGCACTTTCTAAACTGCAGACTGAAGGGGAAAGTGCTGACCAATACCTTCTATGCAGTTTGCTTAACGAGGTAAGCAAGTTGTACAGAGATCAGGGAGATCTTATAAAATGGGGACTTTATTTAAACCAGCACTACCAGCTTGCCCTGGAGCTTGGTGATACGGATCTTCTATGCCAGAGTTTCGATGGTCTCGGGAGACATCATCTTGCAAATCTATCCCTTGATGATGCCCTTGGTTTCTTCAGAAGACAGCTTCACCTCGCACAGACAGGCAAGAACAAGGAGATGATAATAAAATCTTACAGGAATATAGGTAATACGCTTTTCATGCAGGAAGATTATGAAGCTTCACTGGAAAATTATCAGAAGAGTCTTTTGCTTAGCGAACATCTTCCTGACAGGAGAGGTTTTGCTGCCTCCTTATGCAATTTGGCAGGGATTTTCATGAAGATGGGAAAAATGGAACAAAGTCTTGATAATCTGCTGCAGGCTTATGATATTTTTACGCAAATCGGTGACAAGAAGGGAACTGCAATTGTTCTTGCTAATCTGGGGAAATTGCATAAGGATTACGATCTGGGAAGAGCAAAACAATTGCTTGAGGAAAGCCTTAGTATAAGAAAGGAAATTGATGACAAGAGAGGAATAGCTAAAATCAAGGAGGAACTGGCAAAGATATATATAAAGTTGGGAGATATAGACAATGCTGCTGATAATGTTGATCAGGCTTTATCAATTTGGATGAATATAGAGGATTTATATCATCTTGCCAGCTGTTACATGCTTAGAGGAATAATATATTTCAATACTTCCAATTACAAGGCTGCTCATGAATGTTATACAAAAGGATTGCATATTTTCACAAGCATCAAGGATACGTCAAAAAAGGCATATGCACTCGAGCATTTGTCAAGATTGTCTCTTGTTGAGCAGAACCTCCTGGAAGCAATAAGCTATCTTGATCAGTCCATAGCAAACATTCCAGATAAAGGTAATGAAAAAGATCTTGCAAGACTGTTATTCATAAGAGCAAGGATTCTATTATTGCATGGTTCAAGGGACCTGTCCAGATCTGACATAAAGAGAGGGATTACCCTTTCAAAAGAGATAAACGACGAGGATCTGTACAGGCGTTTTCAGCTTCTTGAAGACAAGATCATAGCTTTCTAAATCAGGTTTTCTTCACCTGAAGCAAGGTCACTGTTTTTTGCATTTTCTGATGCAATCTCCTTCAACCTCAGTTTCAGATATACACGAAGAAATTCAGAGATTGACCATGCCTGTGCAAAACATCCCCTGGCTGTATGAGGATAATTCCCATCCCTTATCTCTTCCAGAGTACCTATTGCAGCCTCCCTTAACAGAGCAATTGACGGAGCAAAATATGTTAATGCATTTTGCAGGGAATCAGCATCTTCTTCCAGGGATGCCAGTGCTTCTATGAACAATGGATAAAGCCATAACCATGCCGTGCCATTGTGATAAGAGACTTTCCTTGAACTGTCTTCATCACCTTCATATCTTCCCCTGTAAAGATTCCATGGATCATTAAGCAGATTTCCGGAGTTGTCTCTTATATACACAGGTTTAGAAAGAGGCTTGTCTGAAAGAGTTCTGACTGCACCTGGCACCAGGAGTTCCTCTTTTATCTTGCAAAGCATTCTTCTTGCCTTGTCTTTCTCAATAAGATTCAAATAAAGAAGGATCAGCTGATTTGGTCTCAACGATTTGTCTGTCTCCACTGGATTGAATTGCCTGTCTATATCTGAGTTTATACAGTCAGCAAAATATCCATCTTCTTCAAGCCAGTAATACTTTAATAGTGAATCATAAGCTTTTTCCGAAAGCATCCTGTATTTGTTTTTCTTGTTATCATCTTTTAATATAACAGACAGAAATTTGAGGGCATTTATCCATAATCCCTGGATTTCCACAGGATAACCCTGTCTTGGTGTGGCAGCAGGATATTGCGTATCCATCCATGTGAAATGCGTTGGAGAAAATATCAAGCCAGTTTCAGTATCACATATAATACCATTCTTGGTTCCCAGTATATAATTATCAATTATCTCCTTCAATATATCAAGCAAAGTACTTCCATCATCTCGAAGAGGCTTAAACAGGAATTGCTCCTGATTCGTCTTCTCATAATAGCATCTGACAGCATTAATAAGCCATAAAGGGGCATCGCTTGTATCAAAATTACCTGCTGTCTTGCCGAAAATCGTATTAGGCATAATTCCTTTTCCAGTGAAACTTGCGAACTCCGAAATAATCCCTGCTGACTCTTTCAGGAAACCGACTTCAAGAAGACCTGGGATGCAAATCAATGTGTCCCTGCCCCAGTCAAGGAACCATGGATATCCTGCAATTATGGTGAAGCCTTTATCTCTCTTGACTATGAACTGATCCAGTGCAAGTATAAGATATTTTGCAACAGGGTCATCCTTCAATTTCTCAGGCAACTTCCTGTATAATGAAAGCTGTCTCTTGCTTTCATTTATCAATGCTTTCTGGAAATAAGACTTTTTAATCTCTTTTTCTGTACTGAGACTGAACTCAACCTTGCTTCCCTCAGCAAATTCCACCAGGAAATGACCTGGACAATAAGCATCACCAGATGATTCCTGTCCTCTAGTTGCCTCGAATGAATGTGGAAAATTGTAATACCAGTGGCTTTGTTCAGCAAACTCCCCGCTTCCTGCAAGAACTGTCAGTTTGCCAGAATATGGCATAAACTCATAACCTGTGTCCTTTTTCAATATCCTGTATGGCTTTATCCACTCTTTTTCCAGCTTTGTTGCCTTGGTTTCCTCATGAAAGGATCTCCATTCATGATAAAAAGCGACCTGGAGTATGAAGGGTTCAGAAGCTTCCATGCATCTATATTCAATCAAGGTTGTATTCTCATTTCTGACAAGATGCATTCTCTTTGTAAGGATGAATGATGTATCAGCATCTCTTATATGGAATTTCCAGGAAGGTATCGGATATCTTATGAAACTTATACAATCTCGCTCATCAAGTTCATAAATCTTTCCCCTTGCAATGATTATATCCTTTGAGCATTTAACCACTGCTATCCTGTCCTCAGGATAATCACTGGATGGATTGATCATCAGGAGGGCATCATACTTGCTGTGGATTTTCCCTGGAGCAAGCGGAGTTTTAAGCATCGAACCTCTTCCATTTCCCAGAATTACGCAAGTCCAGTTTTTCTGTATTTCCCTGTTATCAAATATCAGATTGAAATCCCTTATTTCTTCCCTGAGTTTTTTATAATCAGGAAGAAAGTATACAGGGAAAGCAGATTTTTCCCATCTTCTTGTGATTTTCCCTTCCTTTTTCTCTATGAAATGAAAAGAAAGCATTGATCTCATATGCCTGTTTGCAGGGGAGAAAATTGACCAGTTGAGACCGTCATCACCAGATACGCTCTCTACCTTGATTGTATCAAGAAATGCTTCACAAGGTATATCACTTGAAACTATCAGCCATGTATTGCCTTCCACAATGAAATCCTTGTGCTTCTTGTCAAAATTCCATATTATTGAATGCCTGTATTTATCAATGGAGTATGACATTATTCTTGTTTCAAGCTCATCTGTCAGGAAATCATCAATGCTATTTTCCCTCACAAAATCTATCAATTCCCTGAAATGGATTTGAGATGACAGAAGTTTCTCCTTGTCTATCCTTCCTGCATTCTCCTGTCTGAAATAGTATCTGATTATCCTGTATACAGTTTCGATTTCAGGCAATGTTCTTTTTTCGGAATTCAGAAGAACAAGTTTAAAAGGATTCTCGGATTCTTCGAATCTAAGCACTCTTGTCTGTCCTTTTATCAACTGAATAGTGAAATTTCCCTCTACAATTCTGTAGGAATTCCCTGTAAGCAAGTCATTTGCAGTGATTTCGCTTTTGAATGGCAGCTCAATTTTCAATTCCTCAAGAGAGATTTTCACACTGCATTTTGAGCTGCAATTAAGATTGATTACTACAAGTATATAGTTGTTTCTTTCAGGGTTTTGCCTGTAGAACATGCATACATCCTTAGAATCAGTCCTCAGCACTTTAAGGTTTCCGCTTTTCCAGAAAGCGGGATTCTCAGAAAGTACAGAATTTATTCTTGAAATCTCGTCAACAAGATTGTCATTTGCTCCCCAGTTCAGTGAATTGCATTTATGGACATCTATCTTTTCTGTTGCAAGCCATTCTACACCATTCGTAAAACCCCAACTGCCATATGAACTTGCAAATGCAGAAAGAGACAATCTCATGAGAGTGTATGTTTTTCCGGACTTAGCAAGCCTGTTGTTATCGTGGGTTTCTGCATAATGTACCAGAACTCCTGCTTCAGAGCTGAGATTGTCAGCGAATTGCAGATACCCATCAAGCTGTTCCTTTGTATAATTCTGAAACAGCTCACTGTATGCCCAGTTCATAAGCCCTGATTTCAGAAGCTCTTTCGTAGTTTCTACAGGACCTCCCAGACCTTCAAGCAGAAAGAGACAATCAGGATAGACTTCCCTGACTTTCGCAATTATATATTGCCATGTTGAAAGAGGAATCATGTATCCTGCATCAAGCCTGAAACCGTCAACTCCCCTGCTGCACCAAGTCCTGAACATATAGGCAAGGTGAACCCAGAGATCTTCCCTGCTGTGATTAAGTGCTACAAGATCTTCCCAGACAGTTCCCCATGCACCAGGTGAGACAAATTCACCATCAGGTTTTCTCTGCTGCCAGTCGGGATGAATTGCCGATATTTTTGAAGCCCAGCCTGTATGATTTACTGCCATATCAAGCAGGACTTTTCCCCCGAGATAATGAATATGGGAAGTCAGATCTATGAACTGCTCCTCTATTGTCTTGTATCTTGAAAATCTTGCGTAAAGGGGATCTATGGCAAAGAAGTCAATGCTTGCATAAGGACTTCCATAATCTCCCATTCTTCCATACGAATGAGGAACTGGATTAATGGGAAGAAAATGTATTATTTTCATTCCAAGTTTTTTTATGATGAAAGGTAATTCCTTCTTCAGCTCATCGAAATTTCCTGAAGGTCTGATTACTGTATAACCCTTGTTTTCCAGCATTCTTACCTGTTCATCGATATCCTTGTCAATATTACTTTCCCTGTAACGTGATTCAGTGAATTGTCTGGTGAAAATGCAATAAATTGAATTGTTTTTTGAATAGGCTGCCGGAAAGACGCTTATCCCGTTATTGAAACCGGGTGTCCAGTAATCCCATGGTTCTGCCATATTTGCATTACATGCCCATACCTTCCACTCGAAATATCCTACTTCATCAAGAAGGAAATCCAGCTTGTAAATCTCTTCGTTTTTATCAAATTGAAATTCTATATCATGAAAATCGAAGCTATGTGTGAACTTCTCCTCAACCTTTGTTATTATCTGCTTTCTTATTGTTTCTGCCTGTCCCAGATTGGTTCTCAAGCATATCTTTATGTCTTCATAGGGAAAGCTTTCTTGCTTTTCAATCCTTACTTTGAGCCTGAAAATGCTGTATGCAGGAAGACAGAAGGATCTGTTGGGTTCACATATAATATTATATACCGGTGATTGCATGATGTTTTCTGCTTGAGTATTTGCATTATAAGTCAAGTGATTTATTCATGCTTATCCATCATCCAGTTATCTTGTCTCCTCTCCCACTGCTTCCATTAATATTACTTCCTCATAACTTAAGTCCATCAAGTCTCTGGGGATGGATTAAAAAAAGAGAATAAAAACCTTGACAATCTATTTCTTTTTTTTTTTTGACTATATGGAGATTTACAAAGAAAGATAATATAAAATCTA
>JAFGND010000040.1 GCA_016927185.1 Candidatus Coatesiibacteriota bacterium | reverse complement strand
GACCTTTTCTTTATAATTATATACTGAGATTCATATCTCCTGTATGCATCAATAAACAATAGTGAGAAGCTATGTTTTATATAATTCCTTTGATTCATATTAAAATCAGACTCTTATCAGTAAATCCTTATCTAAGGTTTTCCATATAATTATTTCAGGGAAAAAACTATATATAGAAGTCCCTTCTCTACTAGCAGGAGAGGGGCTAGGAAGTAAGGTGTCATCTAAGAAGCGATTTCTGATGAAGGTTTAAACAAAGAGAATAAGGATTTAGTAGCTTCCTCTTAACTCAGTCCATCATGTCTAGGGGCTAGATTATAATTTTATAAACTATAGCTTGACATTTTTATTAAAATAACTATACTGCTAAAAAAATTAGAAGGAGGTTTTTCATGAAATTTCTCATTTCATTTTCAATTCTGCTATTTGCATTTTCTTTGCTTAATGCAAATGCGCCATTCAAATTAATTAGAAGCGATGCAAGCAAAGTCATTCTGGAATTCGAGATGCCTGAATATAATATAGCAAAGGATAAAAGTGGTTATTCAAAAATTGTAGTAAATGATTGCAGTTATACTGATGAAACCGGTTTCCCTTATTTGCCTAAATTCACAACCTTGATAACTTTGCCTGGAAACAAGAAAGCAATAGCTACAGTCAAGGATGCAGAAATGATATATATTAAAAATATTGATGTTCTGCCAACTCCTGAACCTACAGTGGACACACAAGAACCAGCAAAACCAATTGCAAAAGATTACAAGGGATATTTTCCAGCAACTTCTGCGGTCATGGAAGAAAATTCCATATGGCGTCACCTGGTTGTGTCGGGTTTAAATTTCATACCTTTCAGATATGACAGGAATAATAAAACTCTTGCAATCTTCAAGAAGGCAAAAATAGTAATCAGTTTTGTTGATAATCCTGATCCCAAATTTCCTTCTTGTCCAGTGAAAAAGGTTGATCCTGATTGGGATAAAATGTACAGGAACAGGATAATTAACTATCAAAGCAAGAATGTTGGATACACTGATGCACCTCCAAACCCTGAATACCTTATTATATATAAAGATGGAACAGAAAATGTTTTCGCTCCACTTGTTACCTGGTATATTCGTAGCGGATTTTATGTTATGACTGTTCCCATATCCCAGATTGGGGCTTCAGTTGACAATGTAAAAAACTATCTTGCTAATGCCTATCATAGCTATGGCATAAAATACGTGCTGATAATTGGTGACTATGTTGATATTCCGATGTATACCCATCGATATTCTGCATATAGTGCATTAAGTGATACTTATTATGCAATGGTGGATGGTAATGATGCTTTATGTGAATTCGGAATTGGACGTTTTGCTATAAAGAATAATGATGAACTTGGAGTTCATATAAGCAGGACATTATATTATATCCTGACTCCTGCTTTTGGAACATGGTATAGCCATCTTCCACTGGTAGCTCATTACCAGGAAGCACCTGGTAAATATGAAGGATGTTGTGAACAAATCGCTGGTTTTTCTTATACAAAGCAGCAACCTAATTTCGAGAAAATTTATGGCTCAGGAAGCCAGGGACAGAAAAACAATCAAAACGTTTCTAATTCTATTAATATAGGCTCGGGAGTTGTATTATACAGAGGTCATGGAGATGCTATAAGCTGGTATTACTGGAATGTATCCCAATGCTATAGTACCAGTGACGTAAATCAGCTTAATAATGAAGACAGATATCCTGTTGTATACAATATATGTTGTGATAATGCTGATCTAAGATATAATAACTACACTTTCCAGGAAGCATTACTGAATAAATATCCAGGGGGAGCTGTCTCGAGTCTCGGATCATCAGATCCTTCATGGACAAACAATAATCATACACTTGCCAAGGAAATAATAAAAGCTACCTTCAATGAAGGAATACACCGAATGTCATTATGCAAGATGTTTGCTGATGTAAAACTCAACCAGGAAGGCAGTTACGGAAGAGATATAATATACATGTACTGGTATAATGCTGATCCAGCTGCTGAGATAAGAACAAAGGATCCTGGGATACTGGCTTTAGCTTCTGATAAAGATACAGTAGTTCAGGGAGAAGGAACAGTGCTGACAATAAATGTAACAAGAGACAATGTACCTGTTTCAGGTTCAAAAGTCTGCTTGTGGCAACATGATTATAATTTGAATGAACCAAACCTCTATAGAGTTGATACAACCAATACCTCCGGTACAGTATTATTCTTTGTTTCAGAACAGAAAACCGGATGGATACAAGCAACAGCAAGTTTTGTTAATACTGTCCCTGCACTTGACAGCATAAGGGTTGAAGAAAAATCTGGCTTTGCAGTTAATAAAAGTGCTGTCAAAATACCTGGAAAAACTGAATTCCTCGGTATTTTCCCTAATCCGGTTAGAGAAAAAGCGATTTTCAAGATCAACTTGCCAGTCAAGACAAAAATCCTTATAAAAGTCTATGACTTGACTGGAAAACTGGTGAAAACAGTTTATGAAAACACGCTGAATTCTGGTTTTAAGAGTATAGCATGGAATGTGGGTTATAATTCCGTTCCAAATGGGGTTTATATCTATACTATTGAAGCAAATGATTTGAAAGTAAGCAAGAGACTAGTAATAATGAGGTAGATGGATGTTTGATAGAACATATCCTGTTGATGCCATAAGAGAGCAGTCTCTTGTCAGATCCTTCTTTGCAGGTGTTTATGCATGGATGTTCCTTGGGCTTCTGTTAACAGCATTTGTTTCAGTAGCTGTTCATTCAATAATTATTCCTGGAACATCACTTTCGATAGGTAGAATTATAGCAACCAACAGCATACTTTTCTGGGCTTTATTTCTTGGAGAGCTCATCCTGGTGTTTGCTCTTGTTGGCTTGATAAACAAGATTCCTTCATTCATTGCAGCTGGTCTGTTTCTGCTTTATAGCGCTGTAAACGGGATGACACTCAGTACCATTTTTCTTATATACTCACTTCCTGCAATAGGATTTACTTTCTTGATAACAGCAGGAATGTTTGGCATAATGTCATTCTTTGGCTTTGTAACTAAAATGGACTTAAGCAGGTTTGGCAGCATTTTTTTCATGGCCTTGATTGGGCTAATATTAGCCAGCATTGTTAATATCTTCCTTGCAAGCAGTTTCATGTACTGGATGATTACTTATGCTGGAGTATTGATTTTTATTGGCTTAACTGCCTATGATACCCAAAAACTTAAGAGAATAGCTCTGGGCTTTGAAGATGCAGAACAGGAGACTAGCAAGAAGGCTTCAATAATAGGTGCTTTAGCGTTGTATCTAGATTTCATAAACCTGTTTTTGTTTCTCCTGCGAATATTTGGAGGAAGAAGAAGATAATAAAAAGGCAGGAAATCCTGCCTTTTTTTATTCCGGGATTTTCTTTAAAAAAAACGTCTAACTTATTCGGGAATATTTATGGTTTTTTTTTATAGATAATTATAGATAATGAATGGAGGTTTTATGAAAAGTATTTGTTTGATGCTGATATGTTTGCTTCTAGCCGAATCTGGACAGGATATTGACACTCCTGAAGAAATTCCGTATAAAGGTAATTTTGCAAAGGAATTTACTCTTGGCAAGCCTAAGGAATACAAGAACTTAAAAATCTACCCAGTTTACGCAGACTTCAAGAAACTGGATTTCGTTTTCATGAATAAGGCAATAGAAAAAAAACAGATTCAGATAGAGGAAGTATCAAGTGGAGGGAGTGTAAATACTCTCAAGCTATCAAAACAAGTTACGAAGGATCAGATTTTTATTATGTCTGGAGAGATCGTTCAGGGGGCAAAGCAGGACAGGGTAATTGCATATGACCTTATTTTTGGCGGAAAAGATGGAACCTATTCAACCAATGCTTATTGTGTTGAACACGGCAGATGGACATACAAAAGTCAGCAATTTTCTGATGCTAAAATGGTAGGAGCCTCAAATATCAGACAATTCGCTTCAAGAAGTGCTTCTCCTACCGGCAGTAATCAAAATGCTATATGGAATGAAGTAAGCATGAAGAACAAGGATCTGGGTTCATCAAATGAATCAGATGCTTACAAGGAAAGCTATTCAAGCAAGAAATTCAAGGAATCATCTGAGGAATACTTGAAAGTATTCGCATCTATGCCACAAGATGATAAAAGAATGATAGGAATGATTGTTTTCATAGATGATAAAGGTCTTGTTATTGACGTTTTCAATAGTAATAATATGCTAATCAATTATTATGATAAACTTCTCAATTCATATATTCAAGACGCAATCCATCCATCAGCTCTTGCAAATAACAAGAAAATAGACGATCCAAAGGAATTCCTTAATGCCCTGAATGGAGAAAGCTCTAAGCAAGTCAAACTACCTGGAATTGGCAGGGTTTTTACCTTGGAAAACACCAGTATTTCAGGATTTGTGACTTTCCTTAACTCAGATTTCGTTCATGCAAGTATTTTCGCAAGGAAGGACATCAAGAACGTTCCTGAAAAAAATAACAGACAAAGACAAATAAATATTCCCAACAACACGCAACAGAATCAGCAATATTCACCTGAACAAGATTAAAACTGAGGGAGCATACTATTGCTCCTTCACTCCCCCATAAATTGCAGTATTATCTTTCTTGATCTTGCTGGAGGATCAAAATCAATGAAAATAATCTGTTGCCATGTGCCTAGAAGAAGATTCCCCTTGGAGAAAGGAATTGACAGAGATGGACCGATGAGACTAGCTCTGAGATGAGAATGACCATTCCCGTCATGCCATTTCCTGTCATGATTGTAATTCAAACCTTCAGGGATTATCTTTTGAAACAAATCTTTCAAATCTTGAATCAATCCACTCTCATACTCAATGGTTGTTAATGCTCCAGTTGCACCTGGAACAAACAACACTAGTATCCCAGAATTCAAGCCTGTGTTTGATAACTCGTCCTCTGCTTTCCTGGTAATATCTACAATCTGAAATCCAGGAGCAGTTTCCAATTTCATTTCTTTTGTACTAATCATAATAATCCTTATGTAAAGTAACCCGGATCATTTAAGTTTTATAAATCTGCAGCTATTTGAAGCATATGGAGTCTTGATATGCAACAAATATATGCCATCACTAATAATACTTAAATTCCTTAAATAGAAATCGTTAAGCCCTTTCTGAAAAATCCCTGGATTTTCAACTAGTATTTTTTCTCCTTTCATATTATAAATGCAAAAATCTACAGATGATGTTTTGGGCAAAAAGAAGGATATTTTCGCGGTTTTTCTCACAGGATTGGGAGAGACAGTCAAATCAATCTTTGATGGTAAAGTAATTGTATTATTTTTTGCATTAAAACCTGTACTGTAAATAGTAAAATAATTATCACTTCTATCGTTATAGTATTCGTCTATATCATCAGCAATTTTTACATAGCAATAATCTGAATTTACATCTGGAAGCTGCCATGAATATAGACATGTCTTTGGATCAATGTTGAAAGCAATGGCATGCCATACAAGCCCTCCATTTGTTGAATATGCAAGTCTTACAAAAGGAATATTACCTGTTGTTTCCCAGGTAATATCATGACTTGATCCAGCTGCCCATCTCTCACCTCCATTTGGGGAAGTCACATTTAATGATCCTTTGTATATACTGAACGGATTATCACTTTGATCAAAATAGGTATAATAGTACCAATCTACAATAAGCTCAACTCGGCAGTTATCTGAAGGAGTGTCTGGGATCAGCCAGTCATATTCTCTGCTGCTGTTGTAACCATATGCAATCTGTTTCCAGTTGCCGTAACCCTGGGTAGTATATCCAATCCACCATAAATCCTGACTATCTGCTTGCCATTTCACTTTCTGTGTCGAACCAACTCTCCATTTCTCTCCTCCGTTGGGAATAATCAAGGTGATAGCAGGTGAAAAATAAGTTATAGCAATCAGAAGTATTAAAAATGCACTCATTTCAACCTCCCATAATATTTAATATTATTTGCATGATTGTTTTCCTTCAAATATTTATTTCTGAAAATCATAATCTTTTGTCAATGAATAAAAT
>JAFGND010000039.1 GCA_016927185.1 Candidatus Coatesiibacteriota bacterium | reverse complement strand
ATGCTGATAAATGCAATACTGTTTCCACACTCAAGTATTCTTTTATCCATCTTCCCAATAACTGGAATTCCTCATCTTTTGAATTATAACCAGGAATAACCAGATTGGTTATCTCAAGATGAATCCCATGCCTGTAAGCAAGTGAAGCAGTTCTAAGAACCGGTTCAAGGTTACCCTTGCATATATTTTTATAAAAATCCGGATTCATGCTTTTTATATCCAGATTTATAGCATCAATATATGGAAGGAGCGAATTCAATGGTTCTTCATTTATATAACCATTAGTAACTAGTACATTCTTCAATCCAGAAGCTCTGGCCTGCTGAGAGACATCTATTATGTATTCAAACCATATAATAGGTTCCGAGTAAGTATAAGCTATTCCTATTGAATTATGGGTTTCTGCAAGATTGATTATCGAATTTGGAGAGTAAAACTGAGTTGTTGCAGTTCGTCTCGAAATTTGCCAGTTTTGACACCATTGACAATCAAGATTACAACCATTCGGTCCAATACTCAATATTTTGCTTCCAGGGAAAAAATGATATAAAGGTTTCTTTTCAATTGGATCCATTGATACGGAAATTGTCTTTCCATAACCTTCAGTGTATAATATTCCGTTGCTATTGATACGAATGTTGCAGAAACCTCTCTGCCCTTCAGGTATCTTGCAATTTCTTGGACAGAGATTGCATTCAATTAAGTTGTTTTCTAAAGTTCTGTAATATTTAGCTACTAACATATTGATTAACTTTGCCACAGCTATATTTGACTTATTGCTTTGCAAGTTATTTATATAATACTTGACTAAAGTATAGCAAATAAGGTTTTTGAATACAATGAATATGAATTTTAGTCCATCCCCAGCTGAGTTGGATGCAATTGCCAATTCAAATTATCATACACCTTTCGATATTCTGGGACAGCATCTTTTCGAAAAAAATAAAAAGCATTATATTGTTATAAGAACTTTTGTTCCAAATGCGAATAAAATAGAGTTGAAATTCGGTAAATTTCAGAGAACAATGGCAAAGATTCATCCAGCAGGTATTTTTGAAATTGTTATCAATCGAAAAACCTTTTTTCCATATAAATACCTGATTTCCAAAGATGATAATATTTGGGAAGCAGAAGATCCATACCGTTTCGGTCCGTTTTTTTCGGATTATGATTTGCACTTATATGCAGAAGGAAATCATCTCGATATCTATGAAAAACTAGGCAGTCACCTAATGACTATAAATGATATAACAGGAGTTTTCTTTGCCGTATGGGCACCAAATGCACTAAGAGTATCAGTTATAGGAAGCTTTAATGAATGGGATGGCAGAAGACATGTAATGAGGCACAGACCAAGCGGAATTTGGGAAATATTCATTCCGGGAGTTAAAGAGGGAGATCTTTATAAATATGAAGTAAAAGACAAATCTGGCGTTCCTCACATTAAATCAGATCCTTTTGCATTTTGTAATGAGCTTAGACCAAAAACAGCTAATATTGTCTATGATTTGAAAGGCTTCAGATGGAATGATCAGAACTGGATGGAAAAGAGAGCAGAAAGCAAGATCTGGGAAAAACCATTGAATATTTATGAAGTACATCTTGGTTCATGGAAGAAAGCAGGTTCAGGAGAGGATGATTTCCTTGATTATAGGACTATTGCAGATATTTTAGTACCTTATATTAAGGAAATGGGATATACCCATATTGAACTACTTCCAATAGCTGAACATCCACTAGATGCATCATGGGGATATCAAGTCACAAATTTCTATGCCCCTACGAGAAGATTTGGATTTCCCAAGGATTTCATGTATCTTGTTGATAAATTCCATAAGTATGATATAGGTGTCATACTTGACTGGGTGCCAGCACACTTCCCAAAAGATAGCCATGGCTTAGCTTATTTCGATGGTACATATCTTTATGAACATGCTGATCCAAGAAAAGGAGAGCATAAGGATTGGGGTACTAAGGTTTTTAATTTCGGAAGAAATGAAGTAAGTAATTTCCTTATTGCTAATGCAATTTACTGGCTTGATTATTATCATATAGATGGACTTAGAGTTGATGCAGTCGCTTCAATGCTGTATCTTGACTATTCTCGCGAAAATGGAGAATGGTTGCCTAATCAATATGGCGGTAGAGAGAATATTGAATCAATTAAATTCATACAGAAGTTCAATCGTATAATTTATGAGAGATTCAAAGGGATTTTTACAGCGGCTGAAGAATCTACAAGTTGGTCAGGTGTTACTCATCCAACTTATCTTGGAGGTTTGGGTTTTGGATTTAAATGGAATATGGGATGGATGAATGATATTCTTGACTATATGAAAGCCGATCCAGTTTACAGGAAATTCAAACATGGTATTTTGGCTTTCAGTCTAGTTTATGCTCATAGTGAGAATTTCATTTTGCCTTTAAGTCACGATGAAGTTGTTCATGGGAAACGATCACTTCTTAATAAGATGCCAAATGACCAATGGCAGCAATTTGCCAATTTGAGATTACTATATACATATATGTTTGGTCATCCCGGAAAAAAGCTGGTATTCATGGGAGGAGAATTTGGTCAGTACATCGAATGGGCATTCAAGTTTGAACTAGATTGGTTGTTACTTGATTATGATTGTCACATAAAATTGAAGAATTTCGTAAAAGACCTTAATCATTTATATCTGGAAGAAAAATCATTATGGGAACTAGATTCTAAACCTGAAGGCTTTTCCTGGATTGACTTTATGGACAATGAGAACTCAGTGATTATCTTCATAAGATATTCAAAATATAGACCTGATCATCTGATATTTGTCTGCAATTTTACTCCAGTTGTAAGATACGATTATAGATTTGGTGTCCCTTTTAATGTTCCCTATAAGGAAATCTTTAACAGTGATAACCTTAAGTATTGGGGTTCTGATGTTCTAAACAAAAATCTCCTTATTCCTGCAAGAGGATCATGGCACAATTTAGAGCAAAACATATCTATTAATCTCCCTCCTCTCGGAGTTTCCATTCTTAAACCCTGCAATGAATGAATCCTGCCCATTAGAATCTGCTGAATATAATTCCTTAGAACTAGACAAGATAATCAAAAATGTATCAAGATTTTCAAGGCTAAATCAGCTATTTGATTATAAATGGCAGAATGATATTATATCCATAAGAAAAGAATATAAGAAGATTGATGAGGTTTATAGACTCTATTCTGAAGGAATGAAGGTTTCCATTTATCATATAGATCTTGATATAAATGAATTCAAGAAGAGCTTGATTGTGAAGACATCTCTTATTCTGGAACTCAAGAAATTCTTTCTTATTGTTAATGAAACATATGATTTTTATAGCAAAAACAAAAACAGAGCACCTTTGGTATTCGATTTCGTTGCTTGTCTGGTAAGAATGCCGGAATTGGAAAAACATATAAACAAGACTATCGATGAAAATGGGGAAATAAAAGATGATGCATCTAGTGAGTTAAGAAATATAAGGCTTGAAAAGAAAAGCATATTCGGAAAAATCCATTCCCTTATCCAGAAAGAAATCAAGTCAAATAAATACTTATCTGATGCTCAACCAACAATAAGAGAAAATAGATATGTGCTGCCTGTAGACTGTCATTATGCTTCACAATACCAGGGATTATTTCATGGGAAAAGTGGTACTGGACAGACTTTCTATATAGAACCTATATCCCTGCTTCCTCTAAATAACAGATGGAGACAGATTCAAGAGGAAGAGGAAGAAGAAATGAAACGCATAATTCTCATTTTATGTGATGAGATAAGAGCTGTATTGAAGGAAATCGAATATAACTTTGATATCATAAAGGAGCTGGATTATCTTCAATCTGTTTCAACATATATGTCAGAATATAAAGCTATAATACCATCTATCTCTGAGAATGGCAATATATGCCTAGCAGATATGAAACATCCACTCCTTATTGGTAGTTCTTCAGAAGTAATTCCTTTGAACATAAGCTGGAAAAGAGAAAATCCGGTTTTAATTATTTCAGGTCCAAATGCAGGAGGCAAGACAGTTGTTTTGAAGAATATCGGAATTGCAGCAGTAATGCTAAAAGCTGCCCTTCCTGTTATTTCAAATGCTGGAACCGAAATTCCCTTCTTTGAAAAAATATATGTGGATATGGGAGATAAACAGAGCATAGAAAATCAGATAAGTACTTATTCTGCTCATATTAATTATATTAAGAGAATAATAAATGAAGCTAATGAATTCTCGCTTGTCTTGCTGGACGAACTTGGAACATCAACAGATCCTGATGAAGGTGCTTCAATAGGTGCAGCTTTGCTTATTGAGTTAAGAAACAAGCATATAACTACTGCTGTAACTACTCACTTGAATTTCTTGAAATCACTTCCTCTCCAGGAAGAAGGTTTTATTGCTGCTTCAATGTCTTTCAGTGAAGAAAACCTTATGCCACTTTACAAATTAAGGGAGGGAATTCCAGGAAAATCGTATGGCTTTGAAATAGCAGAACGAATAGGTATCCCTTCTTGGTTAATGAAAAAAGCAAGAGAGTTTCTTGATATATCGAAATTAATCTGGATTAACCTTATCAACAAATTGTCATTTGAGGTAGAAGAAGCTCAGAAGGAAAGATTGGAAGCAAAATGGCAAGTCTCTCAGGCAAAAGCAATGAATGAAGAATCCTCAAAAAGACTGAAGAACATTGATAAAGAAATAAGACAAATCAAGGATGATGCAAAAAAACAAGCACAAGATCTTATTTATGGAGCAAAAAGATTAATTGAAGAAGAAGTGGCAAGAATAAAACAAAGTACTGCAAGCAAAGAAACCATCAAGGAAACAAGAGAAAAACTCCTGAAATATCTCCCTAAAGATGAAAAGAACGGCAAGAAATACAAAGATAATGTGAAAATAAGTGTTGGGCAGACTGTCTATATAACAAATCTCAAGCAAACTGGTATTATTGAAAAAATATTCCCAGACAACAAAGTTAATGTAAGATTAGGTTCTTGTTACTCCAAAGTCAATATTGATGAAATAGAGATAGTAGACAATTTAAAAAGCAAGGAAAAGAGCTTCAGTTTCAAGGAAGAAGATAAAGAACCTAAACTGGAAATTGATATCAGAGGAATGTACAGAGATGAGATAGTTTCTATATTAGATAAATTCATTGATGAGGCTATCAGAAACCAGTTAAAAGTTGTCAGGATAATTCATGGTAAAGGTACTGGAGCACTCAGGGAAGAAGTTCATCTGTATCTTTCAGGAAATCCCAATGTGAAAAAATACTACTCTTCTGAGCGAAGAGAAGGAGGAATTGGAGCTACAAAAGTTGAATTGAATATTTAATTCTTCAAATATAGTCTTCTCAGCAAATTCCCAAGCTCCTTAATATCAAGTTTAAAACGCATCCGCAACCAAGAGGTGTTTTTATGCGTCCTTTTGCTATTTGCCTGAATGGTGTTATCTTGGGGCTATATAATCCAATTTTCTGATAAATATACTGCTTCTGTCTTGATCTTGATGTCAGGAGTTTGAGTAGCCCTAAACCAGTTGCATGAGAAACCTTTCTTTTAAACTGGGTAATTCCCAATAAGGAATTAATTGAAGGCTTTCTGTATCTGAAGAATTTCATCTCTATTTTTTCTTGAATACAATTATTTGTGGAGCAGGAATGACTTTTTCAATGTCTGCAGTATCTCCCCTGACAAAAATATATAACTGTTTCAATGCCTCTTCATTATTTTTTTTCTGCTTTTCTAGTGCAAGTTTCTTATTATTACTTAAATTTGCTTTTTCTAATGCTTTCTTATAAATCTCTATCTGTTTTTTGTAATAGTCTTCCATGAAAGTAATCAATGCTTTCTTTGCTTCTTGCTGTTTTACTTTATCCGGTTCTTGCCACCATAATTGCTGTTCAAAAAAATTCTTTGCTCTTTTGACTGCATTCCTGTTTTTGGAACTGGCTGTTTGAAGTTTCACTAAGTATATTTTCCGATCTTTTGGGGTTTTGGGTTTCTGCGTTCTCAGCTCTTTAATCTCATTTATTGAATCTTCATAGTCTTTTATTGCTCTGAATATTCTTGCTGCTATTTTGAAATCACTTTGAGAAGTAGTAGAAACATGCTTTTTCTGCCAATCACTAAGATATTCAGAAACTTTGCTGGGATCGTATTCATTATCCTTTATCCCTGCATTATAATTGAATACGCTTACAGTAAAATTTTCTTTTTTTACTCCCCTCTTTTCCAATAAAGATATACATCCAAGTGCCACTTCAGGTTTCATATTTGTTGAAAGATAACTGAAAGAACTTACAACAAATGTTCGTTTAAAACCTGCAGCTTTGGGGAAATATTTCACAGCTGCATAGCGAATAAATGTAGCTTGATTCATGGCTCTCTGATACGTGTTTGGAGCTAAAGAGCTCTTCCTGTGACGAAGATACTTTAGAGCATCCACCCCATTCAATCCCAGAAAATTCATTAATCCAATTATCTGCGAAAAACCTACTTCAGCATAATAATCTACTTTTTTATGAGACAATTTTTCCACTACTTTTATCAGTTTTTCCCTTCCACCTCTTGACTCTAGATAAACATGAGCTATTTTATCCATTCTGCTTCCAGGTTTTTTCTTCTTTACTGTCTCCTTTTTCTTTTCTGTTTTTTCATCAGCTATATCTTCTTTTTTAGTTTCATCAGGGGGTTTCTTATCTACTTTCTCATTTTTCTCATCGCTGTCTTCTTCAGGAGTCTCACTTGCTTCCTCATCTTCAGATAATCTTACTATTGGTTTCCCTTGTTTATCAACAATATCAACAGTATCAACTTCCATATCCCTGCCAAAAGCGAGTATTTCAAATTTCGCCTTTCTTGGATATACAGTAATAAGTATTATTGCATCTGCTCTTGAGGTTTCTCTTGTTTGTCCTGCTCTTGTATCAAGTCCCAAGGCCAGGATATTTATCTCGTCCTTAACCGCCTGAGATGATGTATCAATAGAGGAAGTCATTAATTTTGCAGCTTGCTGCATATTTATCTTCACAGGATTCTTCGAATCCCCTTGATTCCCTTTATTAGCTGAGCACTTTATAAATGAGAAAAATATACCTGTTATTATGACCATAATTAAAATGATTATTATGTACTTGCTTTTTCTTGAAGTCTTTCTATTATAATATCCCATTTTTTAATCCAATCTTGAACTTAATTCAACTTATATTACATGAACTGTGTCAAGTGAATTCCTAAAAAACTAAAATCGCCGTTGCAATAGGTCTTTGATGTCCATCAGAAGTATAATTAACAACCTTGCCATCTACAAAAAGAGTTGTACTTCCACCTCCATCGAAATTAAAAGCTTCCACAGCTCCAATCTTCTTGAGCATTCTTGCAATTTCCTTGAGAGTCATTCCTACTGAATATCCTGCTTTCCTGCCGTCAATAGTAACAAAGAGGATTTTTCCATCTTTCTTAACTGCCAAAACTGATCTTGGATGCCTTCTAGTTATAAAACCGCTTTGAAATCTGTTTGGTACAAATACCTGGCCTGATCTTAAAATAACATGAGAACCAGAAGCTATTTCAGAACAGTTTTGCCATAATCCTTGTCTTCCATCAATTGAAATTGCATTAAGATTAACATTTAATGGAAAACCTATATTTGATTTACCAATTGGTGATTTCCCTACTCCTTTTAATAGTATCTCATAATTATCCAGAGTTACTTTTGTTCTGCTAGTTATCGCTCTCTTTATTAAGCCTCTTGAAACAATAATGCCCCACTCATCATCGTCTATAGTAATATAATTGTCATAGAAGGAATTGTAATACATGAGCTTTTTGCCTTCTCCCTTCTTCCTTTCCCTGTTTATTCCTGCAATTTGAAATCTGATTCCGCTTATCAAAACAGAACCCTCAAATCTTAATTTCCCCATTATTACTTTCTGACGACCATTCTGTTTATAAAAACCTATAGATTCATATTTCGGGTCTGGTTCACTATACCATATCCCTTTATGTTTTACGGCTGAATATGGATCTCCATTTCGTTTGAAAAAATCTGCATTAATAGCAGCTAAAGCCTGATTCCTCTGGCAAATACTACCTGTTGTCTCTGTTCCAATTATTTTACCTTTAGCTATTCCTATTCTAAGATCCACTTCCATAGGATCAAGCTCAAGAATACGTATTTCCCAAGGACCTTGTGCATTTTCAGGATCAAAACCCGAATAATATACTTTTGCTTTAAAACCTTTATTCCTCAGATTATCTTTTAAATTCAATGCGCTTTCTCTGCTTTTGAATTCTCCAACTACAACACAGTTTAATCCAGAATGTTTTGATAATTTTGCATTCCCGTATTTTTTCAATCTGGAAAAACTGGATCTTGCTTCACTTAGTCGCTTGTAAGGGACATAAACCATATAAATATTGCTTTCATCTGTTCCAAGAGTGATTTTTGTTAATATAACTCCTTGCCTTACTTGAATGCTCTCCCTTTTTAGGGGGAGATCTTCATGACTTAATAAAGATATCAGTAAAAGAAGAATAAATGTCATATCTAATATTCATTGAAAGGAACTAATGGAAATGGAGGTAAGTCTGTTATTTCAACAATTCCCTGTCTTAAAAGAGTTGGTTTTTCTGTGGTAAGATCAATTATTGTGCTTGGCTTTTTAGATTCATTAAAATTATTCAATTTCCAGATCTTCAAATCAGGAAAGTACTTCTCTGCTTCCTGTGGATTTCTTGCAGGATCAAGATTAATTGGATTAGCACTTGTACCAGTAACCGGTTTATCTAGCTCAAGAAGTAAATCAAGTAAATCAGGATTTTGAGGGACTCTTACACCTACTTTTTCAGTTCCTCTGGTTATAACAGGATATAATAGTTTTCTTGCAGGTACAATAAATGTTATTGCAGAAGGCCATACCATCTCTAGCCAGCCTAACCATAAATTATTGACTTCAAATGAAACCAGCTCTAAATGTGCAATTGATGGGAGAAGTAATAGAATAGGATTCTCTGTTTTTTTGAGATCAGAGAGATTAGTTAATGAAATGAGATTATCGTAAATTACTGAGAGTGAATAAAAAGTATCAGTTGGCAAACAAACTATCTCACCTTTCAATAAAGCATTTCTTATTGCAATTTTATCTTCAGTAATCATCAAAAATTCGCCTCTATAAAAGGATAAAATCTAATAATATGATTTGAATCAGAGAATTTCTTTGTTTCAATCATGCTTGCTGCTCTGGTGTTATAGATGCTGGATGCAAAGCCTATCTTGCCACCAATAAAAAGTGGATCTATTATTCTTTTTAAATATCCTACTGAAACATTAATGCTTCCACCTTGAATTTCCAGTGAAGGTAAATCAACTTTCGTGCTAGATTGACCATAGAAATATCCCAGGCAAGCATCTATAAATATTTCTGATTTTCTATCAAATCTTATATATCTTCTATATCCCATGTTGATATTATTCAAGGCAAAAGATCTTTTGGTCTCATTGAAAGATAATTCAACAAGATTCCCTCTTAGTTGTGACAGATTAACAAGTATTCCATGCTTTTTCTTGAAAAAATAGCCTCCTTCTGCATTCAATGAGTATGAATTCGTTATTCTTGCCTCACAAAGTGTCGAGAATTGACTTGGGTTTAAATTAGATGAATACTTCCAGTTTTCTAACCATATATCTAATGAAGGCATTGTTCCTATAAAAAACCCTTCATTATATAGAGATGGTTCCCATGAAAACAATCTGCTAAAAGAAATTATCAGAAAAAATACAGGCGACAAATATCTTGTCGCCTGCACTGGAAAAACTGATTTCTTTTCTTGCATCTATAATGCTTCAAGAGCTTTATCGATATCTCTTTTTATCTCATTCTTGGTATTATTGACATATTCTTTTGTCAATTTATCAAGGTACCAGAATGGAGCAAAAACTACAGCACTTATCAAACAAACGATGAGAAAATTTCCTATATTTGAAAACCCATTATTAATCCTGTCCATCATTATCCATCCAATCAATGGAATCCCAACTGTGAACTTAATAAATTGTACTCCCCAGAAATTATCTTTAAACAGGGCATGAACAATAGCAAATAGCAGGAAGCCAGGAATAAACGTAAAACCGATAACACAAAGTTCTACTCCTATAAAAACTATCCAGTTAACTATAGAATCTCCAAATGTAACTTTATTTAATTCATCAAATCTCTGCTTAGCTTCATTAACAAAATTCTGGTATTTATCTACGTCAGGTTGGAGACTTGCTATTGATTTCTTATTCTGTTCTATTCTGACTTCAGCTTTCTTTATATCAGTTGTCAAATTCTGGATCTTCTGTTCATGAATCTTCTTCCAGTTCTTTATCTTTGGATCTTCCTTGGCATTATTCTCTTCTGCAAGAAGTCCTTTGGTTTTCGATAGTTCATCTTCAGATTTCTTGAGATTTTCTTTTGCTTTAGTCATTTGCATGCTTACATCATCAAGTTTTTCCTGATAACCAGCTCTTTCCTGATCAATTGCATATGTTTTCACTTCTTTTGTATAAGCTGGATCCAGAATACCTGCTATATCTTTTGATAAACCAAAGAAAATCAATGTAAATGATGGAATTTTGGAATGAATACTGAAAGGCAAATAGAGAACTATTATTATCAGAATAATCAGAACTGCTATCAATTTAGTCAATGTCTTCCGCATAAACAAATACCTCTTTTCTTAAAATTTACGTTCCTGCTTTATTAATAAACCTTTTTTGTCAAGAATTTTCAATTCAACTTACAAGTCTTCTAATAACACTCCTCAATTATCTTGAAAGAACAATATTCACAAGTTTTCCTTGCACAATTACTACTTTTTCAATCTTCCTGTTCTTTATCCAGTTTTGTATAGTTAAATTACTAAGAGCAGATTTCTTTATTTCCTCTTCTGATGAATCGGCTGGTATCATTATTTTAGCTCTTATTTTATTATTAATCTGAATAACAATAAGCAATTCTTCATCCTTGCATAAAGACTCATCATATTCAGGCCATTTCTCTCTCAACACACTTGGTTTGTTTCCCAGTTTCTCCCATGCTTCTTCACAGAAATGAGGTGCAAAAGGAGAAAGAAGACGAATGAACTCCTCCATTAATTTCTTTGGAATGCTTTCCCTGTTTGTAATTTCATTAACAAATACCATCATCTGACTTATTGCAGTATTGAAGGAAAGACTTTCTATTCCCTTATCCACAGCCTTTATAGTTTTATGCAATAACCTCTCTAAATCATCAGGGATTTCTTCATCAGTGATTTCCTTGAAAAGCAATCTCCATACTCTTTCTATAAATCTATACAATCCAACAATGCCCTTTGTAGACCATGGCATTGTAGAATCAAGAGGTCCCATAAACATTTCGAATAGCCTTAATGTATCTGCTCCATACTCCGAAATTACATCATCTGGATTAATAACATTACCGAATGATTTTGACATCTTTCTTCCATCTTCAGCTAAAACCATTCCCTGATTTCTCAGTTTCAAGTAAGGTTCCTCTGTAGGTACTAATCCCTTATCATATAGAAACATATGCCAGAATCTTGCGTACAATAAATGCAATACTGCATGTTCTGCACCTCCAATATAATAATCTACTGAACCCCAATATTTTAGCTTTTCATAATCAGCAAATGCTTTTTCATTCTTTGGATCAATATAACGCAGATGATACCAGCATGAACCTGCCCATTGGGGCATAGTGTTTGTCTCTCTTATTGCATCGGATTTGCATACAGGACATTTTGTTTTTACCCAGTCGGTAATCAAAGATAAAGGAGATTCTCCTGTATCTGCAGGTTGATAAACATCAATATCAGGCAATTTGAGAGGAAGTTCCTCTTCTGGAATTGCAACAACTCCGCATTTCTCACAGTGTATAAGGGGGATTGGTTCTCCCCAATATCTTTGTCTGGAAAATACCCAATCCCTTAATTTGCAATGGGTAACAGATTTACCAACATTATTTTCCTCAAGCCATGCTATTATATTATGCTTGAATTCCTCTGTTTTCTGCCCGTCATAATCACCTGAATTCACCGCAATTCCATTATCAACAAAAGCTGATTTCAATGCTTTTCTAGATGGGATGCCATTTAGACTTACTACTTCTCTTATAGGCAAAGCATATTTTTTGGCAAATTCGAAGTCTCTTTCGTCATGAGCGGGAACAGCCATTATTGCTCCTGTACCATAACTTAGCATTATATAGTCAGCTATCCATACTGGAATTTTCTCTTGATTAACCGGATTTATTGCATAAGCTCCGGTGAAAACACCAGTTTTCTCTTTAGCTAGTGCAGTTCTTTCTAATTCATTTTTGTTGATCGAATTTGACACATAAGCCTGTACAGCAACTGATTGAGATGGACCTGTAATCTTTTCAATATATGGATGCTCTGGAGCAAGGACTATGTAAGTTGCTCCAAACAAAGTATCTGGTCTTGTTGTATAAACTTTTATTTTTTCAGTATGTCCAACCATGGAAAACTCTATTTCTGCACCTTCACTTTTTCCTATCCAGTTTCTCTGCATTATTTTAATTGCTTCAGGCCAATCCAGATTATCAAGTCCATTCAATAATCTATCTGCATATTGGGTTATCCTTAGCATCCATTGTCTCATCTTGCGCTTAATGACTGGATAAGAACATCTATCACATGTGCCTTCCTTAACCTCCTCATTTGAAAGTCCTGTTTTACATGAAGGACACCAATTTATAGGAACATCGTCTTCATATGCAAGTCCATC
Source organism: Candidatus Coatesiibacteriota bacterium (assembly GCA_016927185.1). Classification (GTDB taxonomy): domain Bacteria; phylum JAFGND01; class JAFGND01; order JAFGND01; family JAFGND01; genus JAFGND01. Next base: position 23,884 of record JAFGND010000039.1, on the reverse strand, counting down.
TTTAAACATCTGGATAAAAATCCATTGTGTCCACTTGTAATATTCAGGAATACATGTTATCACTAGTCTATCCCAATCATACGACAATCCAATAGATTGAATTTGACTCTTAAATCTCTCTATATTTTTTTCAGTAATAATCCTTGGATGAATGCCAGTTTTTAAAGCATGGTTTTCTGCAGGAAGACCAAAGGAATCAAAGCCCATGGGATGAAGTACATTATAACCCATCATTCTCATCCGTCTTGTTATAATATCAGATGCTACATAACCTTTGGGATGTCCTACATGTAAACCATCACCAGATGGATAAGGAAACATATCCAAAATATAATGTTTCTTTTTTTCGGGATAAGATTTATCTTCATAAGTCTTATTGATCTTATTATCATTCCAGTATTTCTGCCACTTTTTTTCTATATTCTTAAAATCATAATTCTCCACAAAAAACCTACTTACTTTTCAATAAATCTTCATTATTCAATCCCTCTGCTATCAATGGAATAGCACAATGGTGCTGATATGCAGATTTATTCTCCATCCAATCAGTTACCCACCACATACAATCTTCCTGCAAGCATTTTTCTTTAATTAAGGGACAAAATAGAGCGTCTGCTTTCTTTGTATTCCTGTCATAATTATGAATTATTTCATTGCTCATAATATTCCTTCCTGAATTTACTTATTCCTCTATTATCTGAATTTCTTCATCGTCTTCAGAATTGATTATTTCCGGACTGTTTTCCTTTCTTGATTTACTAATAGCAACTTTAACTCCTGCTGGTCTGATTACTTTCCCTTCAAAAATATATCCTGGTTTGAATTCTTCAAGAATCTCATTATCAAGGTGTTCATTGTCTTCTACTGCCATCATTATTTCATGCTTATTATAATCACATATTGAGCCAACTGTTTCGATCTTCTCAAGCCCTAACTTATTCAAACCCTGCATGAATTCTTGAGCTATCAGTTTAAATCCTTTTATTACACTATCTTCTTCAATTGTTTTAATTTCATTTAAGGCACACTTGAAATGATCATAAACAGGAATAAGCTCTTCAAATACCTTGACTATCTGATTTTTTCTATAGTCTTCTTCTAATTTCTTGTGCCTTGTTTTTGTATTCTGAAAATCCTTCTCCAATTGTCTTATCCTGTTTGCATATTTCTTCAGTATTTCATGCAGTCGTTTATTTTCAGATCTTAAACTCTCTATTTCCTTCTTTCTTTCTAATTCCTGTTCCATCTGCTTCAATACAGTATCAATTATTCTATCAGTTGTTCTTGCGATATTTTTTGGAATTTCCTCTTTTGCTGTTCTGAATATTTCTTCTATATCTTCTATGGACAAATCAGCGAGGTTCTTTCCCTGCATCCTTGCAAGCGTGAATAAGTATCTTGCAATATTATTACCATTAAATTGCTGTTGAAGTGATTGTTGAAGAGATATTCTTGAGTTAAAAGCTAGCATTTTACTGTCTATACCCTCTTTTAATCTCATTTTTCCTATCTTTTCATTAAGCTGCTTGTCAATCTCAGTGGAGTTCGTAGTCTTGGTTAGTTCTTCAAGGAAATCTGTTCTTATATCATTGAATTCTTCATTGTTAAGCGTATCAATGAATTGAGATTCTAAAGATTCTTGATCTTCTTCTTCAATATTTTCATCCTCTTCCTTATTTTCATTATTATCTTCAAGTACTTCTTCTATATCATTATCTTCATTATTCAATTCATTGTTTACCATCTAAACCTCCATTATGAAATCAAAACCAAATCCAAATTAGAAATAAAAATAGTCAAGAAATGACATACTAAAGTATATCTTTTAGTTTAATCTTTATTTTTTCTTCCTTGCCTTCCCTTTTCACAGTTATCGTAATTTCATCACCTGACTTATATTTTTCTAATTCCTGTTGAAACTCATTTCTGCTATTTATAAGCTGGTCATTTATGGAGATTATTATATCCCCTTCTTTTAATCCTGCTTTCTCTGCAGAGGACAATTTTACAATGGTCTTTATTTTCAAATCAGATCCTTTAGTGAAATCAAGCATTATTCCTGTAAGACTAGCAATGAATGGCCTGGAAAAAGATGAATTTGGTTCAAGATAAATGAGATTATACTTGTAATCGAAAAGGATGTCAAATCTTGATAAAATTCCATAACCAATATTACCTACAAAATCTGATGATGCTGTAATAATACTTTCTGAACCTTGCTTTGAGATTAATCCTAGCGGTTTATCTATAGAATATTTTCCAATTTTTAAATACTTGAACCTTGTTAAAACAAGAGAACCCTCCTGTCCTCCTATCCCTATTATACCTGTTGGATAATTGACTGGTAGCTTCTTATATTTCTCTATGTAATTTTTATGAAAATTCTGATTCATAAGAAGACTACTGTTATTGCCTGTATCTATAAGAAATTTTCCATTAATGTCATCAAGGGATGCTTCTATAAAAATAAGATTGTTGGATTGGATTATTGGTAATGAAATACCTTTACCTTTATATTTAAAATTCATGGGGTTAAATACTACTACTTTATTTTCAGAATATTTAATCTCTATGGGATAATCCTTTAAAAAATCATAACCTATGACTCCCATAATTGGTGATCCTGTAATCCTCCTCAGTTCATCTAGATCCATTGCGACTATCTTTTGTTCTCCAAGATCTAAATCCTGCAATTTTATGGATGGTACATCAACTCTATATCCTTTCTTGTGACCTCCTCCTCCCCCAATAGGAATTTCACCTAGTTTTTTCAGTTTCAATTTTTCAGCTAAAGAAAGATCAATAACTGTACTTGCTGCCCCGCTATCAAGCAAGAAAAATACCTTCTCAGAATTACTTATGACTACTTCTATATAAATCCCTCCAATAATCATTCTAAATGGAATTTCTATTTCTGTCTTATTCTCAGGGAATGGTATTTCTGTTTTTTCGATGTTCTCAGAAAAGAGATTAACATTAACTTCTGTATTCACTTCAACTGTATCAATAACAGTGGAAATCTTCATCCCCATTGGTAAAACAGTTGTTTCACTCTTGTAAGAGACTTTTAGACCATTTACTTCCCTGTAATCCGTAAAATCATTAATGACATCATAACCCATCTCCGCTTTTGGCATGAATGATCTTACCAGTTCACCTTCTTCAGTAAAATATAAGACAATTTCCTTCCCGTCTTTTATAATCATTTTTATAGGAAAAGCATCCTTATTATCAATTTTCTCTGATTTTCCTAATTCTGTCTTTATTCCATTTTCATTGGGTCTTAAATAGGAATAATTAGTCAAAGTCATCTCAGTGATAGCTTTAGCAAGATCTGAACCCTGGAGTTTTGTTAGAACTGATTTTTCTATTTTGTAATAGTTTTTGCCAATATAAAGACTTCCCAAATTCAACCCCATTATATTAATCTCAGAACGTAATTTATCAGGAGCAACATACCAGGTAGTGAACTTACCCTCTGCATCTCCTTGTTTGATGCGACCTTTTATTACCATAGTCCTTATAGTTTCTATTTTTGATTTACCCCCAAGAAATGCTTCGTGGTTTTTCAATATCTCATCTACACTCGTTGAAGAAAGATGGTTTAATGAAAATAGTAGAAATACCAATAAACAATATTTCATGCAAACCTCCATGAATTCATATAGGGACAATTCCTCTATTAAAACAAATAATGTCAATATCAAGATATTCTGAAGCCCCATAGTTAATTTATTTCGTAACTTCAGAGAAGATAGCAAAAAGGATACTAAACACAATTAGTGCTCCATAATAAAGGCTTAATCAAACAGCAGGATTGCAGAGTTTTTTCAGAATAACAATTAGATTTCACTCTCTCACAATTTGTTCTATCATTTATAGAGGCTATATTATTCAGGATAATCTAAAAACTTGACATAAATTCATATTTATTAAGGCTTGATATAGTTTTTTTGGGTTACCATTGTTTTATTGGAGAGCTTCCCGAGTGGTCTAAGGGGCATGATTGGAAATCATGTGTAGGATTTCCTACCCAGGGTTCGAATCCCTGGCTCTCCGTAAAAAAATAGGGGATGTAGCTCAGTTGGTAGAGCGCTGCTTTCGCAAGGCAGAGGTCAGCGGTTCAAATCCGCTTATCTCCAAAAATAGCCCGTGCTAGATGGGAAGTTAGCGGTGTCCTGAACCCTAAATCCGCTTTAAGGGATTGAAATCCCCTGTTGAGGTTTAATTCCCTTGATCTAGTAAGGCTCTGTATGTATGAAAGATCCTGCGCAATGAAGGGCTACGAACCTCGTCAGGACTGGAAGGTAGCAGCGATAAGTGGATACCGACATGTGCCGCAGGTAATCTGAAACGCATACGGAGCTTTACTAGATCAAGGGAAAGATCGAAGCAGGGGGCACGGTTAATAAAGGAAAAAATGACATATTTAATACTATCAAGGAAATGGAGACCTCAGACTTTCAAAGATTTAGTAGGTCAAGAGCATATCTCCAATACCCTAATAAATGCAATCCATCAATCCAGGATTGCCAGCGCCTATCTTTTCTGCGGCCCCAGGGGAACAGGAAAAACCTCTACAGCTAGAATTCTTGCTAAAGCACTCAATTGTCTGAGCTCTGATCATCCTATTCCTGATCCATGTGGTATTTGTCAAAACTGCATAGAAATAACTGAAGGAAGAAGTCTTGATGTAATAGAAATTGATGGAGCAAGCAATAGAGGTATTGATGACATTAGAAAATTGAAAGAAATAGTAAATTATCCACCAACTAATTCAAGAAGAAAAATCTATATAATAGATGAGATCCATATGCTTACTAAAGAAGCATTCAATGCTCTTTTAAAAACCCTTGAAGAACCTCCAAGATACATCAACTTCATTTTCGCGACAACTGAAGCACAGAAAGTAATTCCTACTATTGTCAGTAGATGTCAGAGGTTTTATTTCAAGAAAATCCCTATTAAAGAAATGGCAAATAAACTGAATGAAATCTGCATTCATGAAAATATTCAAATAGATGAAGAAGCTATAAAACTTATCTCTAGGAAAGCAGAAGGTGGGTTAAGGGATGCTGAGAGTCTTCTGGATCAAGTTGCTTCATCAACTTCTGAGAAAATAACGGCTGAAATAGTAATTTCTGTTTTAGGACTAATACAAAATGAAAAGATCTTTAATCTTATTAACTCAATATTCACTCGTAATTTACTGAAAGCAAAGGAAGAACTTGATAACTTAGCTGAAAATGGGATTTCTCCTCAGATTATTACCCTCAATATACTGGAAACAATTCAGAGTATAATTGGTCAAAAAATTGGTATAAAATCAGATGAACTTACAAACGATTTTTTAAAAATAGCTGATCAAGTTTCTTTGACAAGCTTGCTCAGAACTGCCAAGATTCTCACTAATTGCCTTGGAACAATAAATATTTCTCCCCAACCTCAACTTATCTTAGAATCAACTATTTCCCAGATAATTCATTTCGATGATGGAATTGATTTGCAGGATATTCTTGATTATCTCCACAAAGGTTACAGACCAGAAGGACCAAGATTACCAGCAGAAGAAAAAAAAATCATAAAGGAGAATCCTGAAATTACTATAAAGAATATAATCCAAGATGATCTTCCTGTTTCTCCAAAAATCTCAAAACCCAAGATTAATACAAAGACAGAGAGAATAATAAAACCAGGGGAAGAAAAGATATTATGGCTTGAATTTCTTAATACAATAAAGAAAGATATAAGATTATCTGTTTCTTTAGATCATACGCATTTAGTATCAATAAATAATAAGAAATTGCATCTTGACATTATTGAATTTCATGATAAAAACTGGTTGTTAGAAACAGGAAAGCAAAAACTAGAGCAATTATTCTCTAATTTTATGAACACAGATTACAAAATTATATTGACAGAAGAAGGCATTGCAAAAAAAATTGCTCTTCAGAATGAAGAAAATCAAGAAAAACTTTTTAAAGAAGAAGAAGTATTGAAAAAAGTAATGGAAGAATTTAAAGGAAAAAATTTACAGGCGGAATAGGAAAAATGAATTTAACTACTTTTCTGGAAGCGTTGCCACAATCAGAAATTGAAATAATGGCACAGGTATATAGTCTTGGTAATTTGAATAGCAAGAAGAGCTATATAAGGTATTTGGTGAAAATACTTACTGATGAAACTAGAATAAGAGAGCAGGTAAAAAATCTTAACTTGAAAGAGCGTTTTTTGCTCAAATATATCTTTTTTACAAGACCGGTAAGAGCAGAGATAAATAGTTTCTTCAGACATGACAGAACTGCTCAGGAGCAAATTGATTCTCATATAGAAAGTTTAAAACAGAAGGGATTGATATTCAAAGCAACAAGCGGTAGTCAGCATTTCGAGATACCTGAGGAGATGGAGATAATTTTCTATAATTTGTTCCAGGCAGAAGTTGCAAGAAATCTAAAAGACTTTGATCCAAGCCAGTTTCAGGTTGTTTATGGTATAAACGAGTTTGAATGTGATCTTATTAGAACGATAAATTTCCTTGAGCACAACAAAGCAAGGATTACTCATTCTGGTAAGATATACAAGAAAGAGGAAGCATCATTAAGCAGTCTTCTTCATAGTAATACCTCGCTTGATATACTTCTTCCTTTCTGCATAGAGTATGGATTTATGTATGAGAGAAAAGGAGTTTTGGAAGTATCAAGAGACATTTTCGAGAGATGGCTTTCACAGGAATATTATTCAAGAGTTCAGGCAGCTCTTAATTACTTAATACATCATTTTTCATCAAAATCAATATTAAGAAGTTTTTATATTGCTTTACAGGTTTTCAGATGTCTCCCTCCGGATCGCTGGTTTGAAACAAGGAGTCTGAGAGGAGAAATTGAGCACTATGCTACTCAAGAACAGCTTCCTGATCTTAATTTCATATTCCAGTTCTTTTCGGATTTAGGACTTCTTAATCTAGCTATGATCAGGGATCAGGTACTTGGATTCATGGTTACTCCAATTGCAGCAAGAATAGCAAGACACCTTGATATTTCAGACCTTGTTGCGAAAAAATTTGTACTTCAAGCTTCAGGAGAAATCATTGCTCAAAGAAACATTGATAGTAAAGTCAGATTCATACTTGAATGCCTTGCTGAATTTGTTAAAGATGATTATGTTCTTCATTATCAGTTAACATCTAACTCAATTCATAAAGCGTTAGAACTTAGCCTTAATCTCGACGATATAAAGAAATTCCTTCTTGAGCATTCTGAGGGAGAGGTCCCTCAAAATATCAACTACCAGCTGGAGCAATGGGCTGGAAAATATGACCAATTAGCGATTTACGATAATACTGTGTTTTATATAGACGCTCCAAATCTTGTTATCCAGTTTGAAAAGGATGAACAGATAGACAAATACATTTTCCAGAAACTTACACCTCAGGTATATGTTATAAAAAGAGGAAGAGCATATCATTTCAGGAATTACCTTCTTAAAATGGGTTATATGCCCAAAACAGTAAATCAGGGAGGAGATGAAGAACAACCTTCTGAATAGTGCAGCTTGTTGGATATCTTTAGGTCTTATCCCTGGATTAGGAAATGCAATATTCAATTTGCTATTGAAGAGATTTGGTTCTCCTGAGAAAATCTATGAAGCATCTTCCTGCGAATTATCTAACTTAAAAAGAGTAAATTCTAATATTCAAGAAGCAATATCTGAAAAAAAGTATCTTGATAAAGCAATCATGATAACTAATCAGATGTTGAAAAAAGGAATAGAATTTATTGATATTAATTCAGAGGACTATCCTGAATGGCTAAAAGAAATCCATAATCCTCCTCCATTTCTTTTTTATAAAGGAAATATTGATACTTTAAAACCTCCTAAAATATCAATAGTTGGTTCTCGCTCCACTACTCAATTCGGCAGAGAAATTGCCTACAAACTGGCAAAAGAAATATCTGCTGAAGGTTTTACTATTGTTTCAGGGATGGCTAAAGGTATTGATAGGTATGCTTTGCTTGCTGCACTGGAAAATAATGGTTCAGCAATTGCAGTTCTTGGAAACGGTGTTGATATTATTTATCCACCTGAAAACAGAGATATTTATAACCAGTTAGAAAAAAGAGGGTTGCTTATATCTCAGTTTCTCCCAGGTTTTCCTCCTTCACAAAGCACCTTTCCAATAAGAAACAGAATTATTGCAGGATTGAGCATGGGAGTTGTCGTGGTTGAAGCTGGAATAAAAAGCGGAGCCTTGATAACAGCTAATCATGCCATAGATGAAGGAAGAGAAGTTTTTGTAATACCGGGTTATGCCGATTCAATAACCTTTAGAGGATCTGCAAAATTGATTGAATCAGGTGCTAATCAGGTATCAAGCAGTGAAGAAATACTTAAGGAGCTGGAGCATATTACCTCAATACCATCAAGAGAAAGAAGACATGACAAGATAGTACTGAGAAATATAAAGGAAACGACTCCTCCCCAAAGGGAAATTCCCATAATTTTAGAAAATCTGAATAATCTTCAAGAAAAGATTATACTTGCACTTGATACTTCATTGCATATAGATAATATAGTTGAAAAGACAGGAATAGATATAAATACCCTTGCTCTTGAACTGCTTGAACTAGAACTTAAAGGTTTAATAATAGAACAAGCAGGAAAAACTTATAGAAGAACCTCAAAGATCTGATTATCTTCTTTTTCTGATTCTTGATTTCTTAACACCTTTAACTACTTTCTTTTTTATTTTACCTCTTGATATTGTTTTGGAATCTGCTTCTTCATCATCCTCTTTCTCATCATTTCCATTATCAAAATTCTGTTCATTTAAATTTGTCCAATTGTTTAAAATATTCCTTGTCTTCATATGCAAATAAGATAAATCTTCTCTTTTTAAAATACTTCCAAGAATATCCTTTGTTTCGGGTACTTTTCTGATAGCTACATATGTCCAGAATCCATCCCATTCTTTTATTTCAGGACTTATGTATTTCTGGAATTCATTGTAGACCTTTAGTCTAGCTCTTGATAATCTAATTGCAGCTTTTTTTCTTATATTTTGATCTTCATCAAAAATACTTTTAACAAGAAGTTCTCTATTGAAAAGTGCGTCATTATCATCCATATATGTTAATCCTGCCCATCGGACAATCTGACTCTCATCCTGAAGAGATAGTATGTAAGCATTCTCCCTGAATCTTACGTTATCTTCGAACAGAAGTCTTTCAACAGCAAGTGCTCTGTTTTCGTTATAACCATCAAATAATGCAAAATTAAGATAATCCAGAGAACTCTGAGAAGAATGAAAAAAAAGGCATTTTATAGTGTTATTTCTTACTTCCATGGAATTAGAGTAAAGCAAATCAGCAATAATTGATGGGATATCATTTTCGTCTAATTCAGAAAAGCAGCTTAAAACCGTTTTGTTTAAATCACAATCATCTACCTGAAGCATTAATCTTAATAAATCCACTGATTCCTTTTTGCTTGATATTGATTTAATAGCAGCATTTTTCAAATCTTCATCTAAATCCTGCAAATAATAAAATAGATATACTATAGTATAAGTATCTTTCATTCTTCCCAGAATTTCTATTGCTTCAATTTTTATTTCCTTGATAGTATCGTTGAGAGCTTCCTTTACTCTGGGTAAGCAATCTGATGGTGGATTCTTTGCGATCATTCTCAAGCCAAGCAGTTTTTTACTTGAGTCATTTGAAGAAAGCAGGTTAAGACAAGATTCATCTCCGTTCCACTCAATAATCTCTGACAATAGATCTGCAGCTAGTACTTGTGTCTCAGGATTCTTATCGCTCAGTAATGAAAACAAAGCTTCAGCAGTACCTTGTTTTCTAAAATATAACATCGTAGAAGCTGCATTTAGCCTTACTTCGGGATTTGGGCTCTTCAACATGGATGCAAGCTGTTTTACGGACAGATTCCTGTTTGGAAAATTGATGAGAGAATCAGGTAAGTCAATTGCTGAATTAATAAATAAAATTCTGATAAAATAAAAAAGTATGAAATACTGCAAAACTCTAGTTTTTAACAAATTTCCTGACTACGGTCTTTTCATCAGTATTCAATACAACAAAATATAATCCTTTTGAAATCACAATTCCTTTTTTATCAGTAAGGTTCCAGAAAATTTGCTTTTCTTTGTTGATATTCCATTCATTTATCATCCTGCCTGAAATATCATATACTTTTATATTACCTTCCTGTACATTAAATTTCATGCTTACCCAGTAGTCTGCTGGATTAGGAAATATATTAAAGCTTATTCTATAAGGAATCTTATTCTTGCTGAATTCATCCTTAAAATTTGAACTTCCATAAAAAAGAAATAGATAATCACCTGGACTATTGGAAGCATAATCCCAGTTACTAACAACAAAATCGAGTCTTGAAGAATATGTATAGTTGATTTCTATTGTATCACCAGCTGCTATACTACCGCCCAAACTCACCCAGCCTTGATCCGGCATTGAACAATATGATTTGAAATCAATACCATTTCTCTTTAAAGAATTTATTCTGTGCCAGAAATTATTTCTAAGGTAGAGAGCTCTGAAAGTTGAATTAGGTAAAACAAAAACCTCTGTTGTATCCCTCAATCCATCTTTGTTAACATCACCAAAATAATATGCTTCAATTACTGAGCTAGTGAGACTTTCGAAATCAGGATTAATATGAAAGGAATTTCCTTCCTTAAGAAAAATCTTTACTTCGCCCCACCAGGATCCTGCAAAATAATCAAGATAATCATCTCCATTAGCGTCTACTAAAGCAATCGAACTTCCATAGTCAATAATGTTATTCTTCCAGTGAACATCTCTAGAAAGACTTCCATTTGTATTCAGATAAAGTTTGAAATAACCGCCCTGAGTAGTTTGCTTGTTGTCTGAAACTGCAACATCAATATAACCATCCCTGTTGAAATCAGCACAGAAAACACTATTAGCTGCCCTGTTTGATTCTGTTGATTGCCAATCTGGTGAAGTATTGAGAGTTCCATTATTATTGAAATATATCTTATCGCTAGCCTTTTCATTAGCAACAAATAAATCCAGATCACCGTCCTTGTCAATATCTACAAAGAATACATCCATTGAATTGTCTCCATTTATATCCTGCCATGAAGAGGTTGTATTAAGTCCTGATCCATTGTTCAGAAAAATTCTGTTATAATGCTTTTGAGATGCATGATAATAACCTTCACCACAAGCAGTTACCAAATCAAGTTTGCCGTCCTGATTAACATCTCCCAGGATACAGGAAAAATTGAAAAAAGTCTCAGAAGATCTCCAATCTGGATATTTAGATAATTCACCTTGTTGATTATAGTAGATTTTTACCCAGCCTGGACTATCAAACCTGTTCTCTCCTAGGAAAACAGAAGCTGCTAAGTCAATCCAGCCGTCTCCATTTATATCTCCTACACTTATATGACCGTGATAATTTGAATCATCACTTTCCCAGCTTGGATAATCAGGAAAAGAACCATTTCCATTATTATAGTATATAGTTATCGTCTGGACAAGCATATCATTTCCATTTGCTATTATCAAATCATCCCATCCATCTCCATTTATATCCGCTAAAGCAACACCTGTTCCACAAAATTCCTTATTTTTTGCTTCCCAGTCAGGTAGAAACCTGTAATTAATATCAGTATTTATATTATTCAAGAACAAGCATAAAACCAATAAGATTAAACTCATTAATACCACCTTCTCTATATAATTAACTCAAAGACACGCCATTTTTTTGTTATTTCTGCACCCATTGATTCACCAGCTCTTATTACAAGAGTATTAGTTTCCAATAGCCATGAAATCTCGCATTTTTCAAAATTCTTCATGGTTTGTCCTATTCTGAAACCTTCATAATATATTGCAGTATCAACACCTATTTTCCTGAATTTATCAACAATTCCAAATGCAAAAAGTCTAATATGTTTGACTTTGTTTCTTCTATATAATATGCGTAAGAATCTTAAAATCTCCAAATCCAGAATATTCCCTTTTCTTTCTATCATTTCATTAATATCTGCCAAAGCACCAAAAAAAGCAGCTGGTTCATCTTTGACATATGCTATAAGCAAGACACTCTGATTAACAATAACTTCAAGGTTTGCTTTCAACATCTCTGCATCTTCATTCGTTATTGGTGCAAATCCATAATTCTTTTCCCATGCTGAATTATATATCTCCATAATTATTGAAACTGCAGCATCAAGATTATCCAATGTAATTCTTTCTATTCTTATATCTCTTCTTTTCTTGATTTCTTCTACTACCCTTCCTAATCTTTCTCTTTTTTCTTTCAAACCATCAGGTGTTTGAACAGGCATTTCCTGAGCCAATAAATCCATTGCCTTGGTAAATCGTTTTTCATTATAATTGAATGATTCAACCAGATTTTGATAGTATGGAAAATTCCATACTGTCATCAAATAATGATGTCTGTCAAACCCTTCAATTAACATGCCCATATTATCAGTTGTATCAAAATTAACAGGACCTAAAACTCTCTCTGCACCTCTTTTCTTACCCCATTCTATCACCTCATTAAGCAAAGCATGAGCTATTCTTTCTTCATTTTTGGACTCGAAAAAACCAAAGAAGATAGTATGTTTCTCCTGCGCTGAATTAAAAACTTTGTTGTCACAGGCTGCAATTCTGCCTTTTACCTTGTTTTCTTCAATTGCCATGAAATAAAGAACATCAGCTTTTTTATTGAAAGGATGTTCATTTGTAAGAAGACCTTTTATTTTAAAAAGCTTGTTTCCAACTAATTCAGCATCAAGTTGAGGAATATATCTTGAATCGTTCCTGTACAATTCCCAATGGAATTGTACAAATCTCTCTATCATCTTCCTGTTTTTATTATCAAAACTTACTATTTCCAAATTATCCCCAGAGTATCAGACCAGAAGAGATAGAATCTACAAGATTTTCATGATTAGGCAGAATTCTAATGACAATACCAAACTTGCCTGTAGTCTCACAAATCAATCCTCCTGAAAAAATAGCTTCGTTTCCCTTTTGTTCTTCAAATGCTAGATGCTCTTCTTTATGATCCAGGAAATACCTTGCGCTATCAATATGACCATAGTAAAGATCAACATTTATATCAGAAGGATGTATGTCTCCAAGATTTATTTTAACCGAAATCTTTATTTTCGAACCAATTCTCCTGTCATTAAATCCATCGCTTTCTACTTCAATAATTTTAAGATCCTGCCATTTTCTAGAGATATTCTCTTTCCATTTAGTAAACTCCCTTATGCCAGCATATTTTTTATTAACAAGCCTCTTGTGATTCATTGCTGCTTGATAATAGGCTCTTTCAACATAATCCTCAACCATTCTATGTGTATTGAAAACAGGTACAATAGCTCTTAAACCGCTTTTCATCCTTTGTATCCATCTTCTTGGAAGCTGATCTGATCCTCTGTCATAGAATATTGGTATTACTTCTTTTTCAAGTAGAGTATATATAGCATTACTCTCTATATCATCCTGAAGATTAATATCCTGGTATTCCTCTCCCTGACCTACAGCCCATCCCAGATTGGTTTGATATGCTTCACACCACCATCCATCAAGAACACTGAAATTAATTGCTCCATTTGCACTTGCTTTCATTCCGCTTGTTCCACATGCTTCCTGGGGACGTCTTGGATTATTCAGCCAGATATCAACTCCCTGAACCATGTATCTTGCAACATTCATATCATAGTTTTCTATAAAGACAACTCTGTCTCTTAACTCTGGTTTTCTTGAATATTGTATTATATTCTTTATTATCTGTTTACCATAATTATCTCTAGGGTGAGCTTTGCCTGCGAAAATTATCTGAACAGGTTTCTCCTGATTAGTCAAAATTTTAATAAGTCTATCAATGTCTCTAAAGACTAAATCACCTCTTTTATATGGTATGAATCTTCTTGCAAAACCAATAGTTAATGCTTCTGGATTAAGAACACCTTCAGCTAGTTTCTGCTCAGTTCTTGTTGAGCCTCTTTGCTTGAGTTGTTCAACAAGTCTGGTTCTTGCAAAAGCTATTAGCCTTTCTCTTCTCCTTTCATGAGTCCTCCATAATTCACTATCTGGTATATCAATCACTCTCTCCCAGACTCTTTGATTATCAGGATCTTCTGACCATCTTGGCCCGAGATATCTATCGAACAAGCTTGCCATATCACTACTTATCCATGTAGGAACATGAATGCCATTGGTAATTCCTATTATTGGAACGTCATCTTGAGGGATATGAGGCCAGATGTCTTTCCACATCTGCCTGCTTATTTTTGCATGTAGTTGTGAAACACCATTTTTGTATGCAGAAAACTTTATTGCTAATACTGTCATACAGAATTGTTCAGCTTCATTAGCTGGATTTATCCTTCCATAGCTTAAAAACTCCCACATGCTTATACCAAGCTGGTTTATATATCTATTAAAATATGCTTCTATAAGCCATCTATCGAAAACCTCATTCCCAGCTGGTATTGGTGTATGAGTAGTAAAACAAGTCGTGGCAAAAACAAGCTCCTTCGCTTCCTTGTAACTCAATCCATTTTCTACCATCAAAGTTCTTATTCTCTCAAGCACAACAAATGCACTATGACCTTCATTCATATGGACTACATCCAGATTATATCCAAGTGCTTTAAAAGCTCTAACTCCTCCTATACCCAATAATATTTCCTGCTGCAATCTCATCTCTCTATCACCTGCATATAGCTGGGCAGTTATATCCCAAAGGGATTGAGGATTTTCTGGATGATAGCTATCAAGAAGATAAAGAGGGATACTTCCTATTTGAACTCTCCAAACATAAGCTTTCAATCTACTCTCCTTGAGTTCTATGCTTATCTCAATAGGTTTTCCGTCTTTATCTTTTTCCTGCATGATAGGTTGATTGGGAATATCATTTTCAGGAAAAAATTCTTGTTGCCATCCATCTGCTGAAAGATATTGGGTAAAATATCCTTGCCTGTATAGTAACCCAACACCTACTATTGGAACACCTAAATCTGAAGCTGATTTCATATGATCTCCGCTCAATATGCCTAAGCCTCCAGAATAGATATTCAAACAATCTGATAAACCATACTCCATCGAAAAATAAGCGATTATGCCATCAATCGGTCTTTCAAGCCTGAAATTGTATGAAGCTTCTTTATTAACATATCTGTCAAATTCCTCACTGATATCATCTAGTTCTCTTAAGAAACCTTCATCGTTTAGTAGCTCTTCTAATCTTGATTGGCTGACTTGACCTAATAGCAACACAGGATTATGATTAGTGCTTTCCCAGAGTTTTGGATTGATTCTCCTGAACAATCTTATTGTTTCAGGATGCCATGAAAACCATGTATTATAAGCAATTTTTCTTAAAGATGAAAGCCTTTCTGGCAATGATGGTATTACATTGAAAATTCTTACATTCTCCATTCTTCTACTCCACAAATAAGTATTTAATTACAATACAAGGTGCATCTCTTCTATTGATTAGAATTACGGTCAACAATTAAATTGATTTTAAACTTTCTATTGACACAGAATATACAAATACATGCGTAGTTTTATATGCCTTCGATAGCTTGTTATATATCTGGACATGGTCTAGGACATGCTGTGAGAACATGTGAAATACTAAGATGCCTTACTGAGAAGAACAACCAACTCAAGATATTTATAAGAACTGACTTACCATTAGATTTCTTTTCGACAAGTTTAACATTTGACTTTAAATACTATAAAATCAGAACTGATGCTGGAATGAAGCAGAAAACTCCTTTGTCTTTTAATCTTGGAAAAACATTATATGCAAATATTAAAGTCGAGAAGAAATACAAATTACTAGTTAAAAATGAACTGGAATTCCTGAACAAAGAAATGATAGACGTTGTTATAGCAGATTGCCCAGCACTTCCACTGCATATTGCAAAGATGGCTGGAATAAAGTCCATCTTTATCGGAAATTTTACGTGGAGCTGGATTTATGCTTATTATGCTAAATTCTCTGAGTTATTCAAGGAGCTCTCTGAAAGAATGCATGAATACTATTCGTGTGCTGATTTATTTCTGAGACTGCCTTTTTATTCAAAAGATGATTTTGCTTTCAATAGAGTTATAAAAGACATTCCTCTTGTTGCAAGGACTTCACAAGTGAGTAAAAATGATCTAAAAACCAGACTTGGGATTCCTTTATCCAAGAAGATAATTTTGCTTTCGTTTAGTAAGTGGGAAATGAGGAAGATCCCCATATCTGGTTTATCTGATGAATATGAAATAATTTATTCTTCTTTGAAACCCAAATTGAACACAGGTTTTAGGAATATTACAAATCATGAACTTAAGAAAATGGGATTGTACTTTCCTGACTTGCTTCATGCATCTGATATAATTATTACCAAACCAGGTTTTGGTATTGT
Source organism: Candidatus Coatesiibacteriota bacterium (assembly GCA_016927185.1). Lineage (GTDB taxonomy): Bacteria > JAFGND01 > JAFGND01 > JAFGND01 > JAFGND01 > JAFGND01. The sequence continues at coordinate 7,434 of JAFGND010000039.1, read as the reverse complement.
GGCAGATTCAATTGCTGGAAGAATTCCCATGTTGTATACTGATAGAGGCGACTTTCCAGAATATCAACATCTCGTAAATGGTATTGAAAACAATCTTAAAGCTCTCTATATACAACAATCAGATCTTTTTGAAGGGAAAATACCAGATTACATTGCAAAATTGCATAGTATGAGAGATGTTTATCCTGTTCTAGAAACTGATGGAGCAGAAATAGCATCAGAAATAATTCTCAGTTATCTATAAGTAATGAATGACTTCTTTATTGGGATTGACTCTGGCTCAAGAACTTTAAAAATCATCTGTATATTAGATAATAAGATAGTACAAACTGATATCTCAGAGAATAAGCCTGATATATGGAATCATCTCAAAAAAAAGCTCAAGGACTTCCCATGCGGAAAATATGCAATTACAGGTTATGGTAGGGATTTGTTATCTGAAAGACTTGGTTGTGATAAAATAACGGAAATATCTGCTTTCACTAAAGGTGCATTATTCCTTTATGATAATGTTAGAACAATTATAGATCTTGGAGGACAGGATACAAAAATCATAAGACTGAATGAACAAGGAAAAATTTCTTCTTTTGCATTAAATGATAAATGTGCTGCAGGAACAGGTCGTTTCCTTGAATTCATAGCTAATGGTCTTGAAATGTCTCTTCAAGAATTCATCAATCTGTCAAAAAAAACAGAAAAGTCAGCTACTATTAACAGTACTTGTGCTGTGTTCGCAGAATCTGAAATTGTTTCCCTGATTTCAAGTGGAATCCCTTTATCAGAAATATCGAGAGGCATCCATAATGCAATCCTTTTAAGGTTATCTTATCTACTGGGTAAGGAGAAAATTAATAAACCAGTGGTTTTTGCAGGTGGAGGTGCAAGGAATGAAATCCTGGTAAAAATGCTTAGAAAAGAGTTAAATTGTGAAATAATGGTACCTGATGAACCACAGATATTAGGAGCAATAGGTGCCGCTTTATCTTTCAGAGAAAAGAATGAATAACAGAAGTATAATAAACTTGTTTGGAGACAGAGGGAGTAGAAAATACCAGTACTTTGTTTCGTCCGCACTAATACTCTGGAGTATATCATTTGTTGCAGGTTTTTACCTGTTTTCAACCTTGATCGAGAATTTCACTTCTATGCATAGATACGGTCATTCAATTGAAGGTCAGAATTATGTTTATCTTATGACAAAAAGAGAAATACTATTTTATGTATGCCAGATTATTTTCGGGATACCAGCAATCATCTCTTTGTCTTTTGCCTTTCTCAAAATTCTGAAAAATCCGTATTTATATATTTTAAGATACCTTAGAAATAGAAAAAAATTCAATAGATGTATATTAATTATAATTCTATTAACTTTTATTATAGTATTATCTATATCCCACTTTGTTTACAAGAATAGATATTTATTTGATGATGAAATAGTCTATTTGACTCAAGCAAAAATAATGAAAAGCGGGAAATTATTCCTGAGTTCACCTGAAGATTCAGAATATTATAGTTCTGTCTTTATGGTAAATAATGGGAAATGGTTTGGTCAATATCCTTTTGGGTATAGTCTATTCCTTCTTGCTGGTCTCCTGTTGGGAACACCTTATATAACTAATGCAATAGCAGCAGCTATTTCAGTATTTTTATTATTCAGAATTATGACTATAATAGTTAATAAATGGATTGGATTATTATCTGCAATCCTGCTTTTTATATCCCCTTTCTTCATAATGACATCATCTTTGTTGCTGTCTCATACAACAACGATATTATTCCTTCTTCTTGCTATATATGCTGATTTAAAGGTATTGAAACATGACTCACTCACTTGGAGTTTTCTTTTCGGGATTTTCTGGGGTATTTCGTTTCATATAAGAGGCCCTGTAAGCATGCTTTTAATCCTCCCTTTATTTATATATACACTAGTTGCATTGATTAAAAAAGGTAGCTACAGAATCTTTCTCTGCTTATTTATAAGTTCAATTATTGGTACTGGAAGTTACTTCCTTCTTAACTACATTGTCAATGATAGTCCATTTATAACAAATTATCATGCAGCATGGCTGGGAAAAACAGAAGCTACTAACCCTTTTGGATTTGGGAAGAAAGCCTGGGGAATGGAACATACTCCTTATAAAGGCTTCGTAGCAATCCTTAAAAACATGTTCAGATTTAATTTCTGGTTGTACGGGAGTGCATTCGGTTTTGCTCCAGTTTTATTTATAATGAGATCCATTGATAAAAAGACTGCTCTCCTTATTCTCAGTATAGTTGCATTTTTTATCTGCATGTTTTTCTACTTCTGGCCTGGAGCATCAGATACTGGACCAGTCTTATATATGGAATGCATAATTCCCATTATTATGTTAATGTCATTGGGATTACATAAATTCTGGAAATATTTAAAGAATAAAATTTCAAGATCAGAATGGAAGAATTTCTTAATATCTTTCTTTTTAGCCCATTTGATAGTTGCTTTTACAATGTTTTGGATTTTCAGTTTTATGAAGATAGAGAATACTTTAATAAAATCTGATGAACCATATTCCCTGATTAGAAAAATCAACCTTGAAAATCCAGTGATTTTCATGTACTACTATGTTAAGCCTGTCGAGCAAAAAAGCTGGAGAGCAGGAAAGCCCCCATTTCATCCTTTCTTTAAAAATGATACACCATATATCTTAAATCTGGGAAAGGAAAAGAGCAAGAAATTTATGACAAAGAACTATCCGGATAGAACAGCATGGGTTTTTTTCTATAAAGATGAGAAACCACAACTGATAAAACTTGATGAATTTGGTGACATGATGGCTATTCCCTCAGCATTATTGAAAAAACTACATACAGATAGACTAATTTACAAATAAATAAGGATATTGATAGATGGCTTATTTAAAACCATTAAATATACTTTTTTATATTATAGGTAAAATAAAAGGATTTATGTTCAAACATAAAGCAAATATAGATTTGGATAAGGTTCCTTTGCATTTACAGGATTTAATACCATTCCTGCAAAGATGGAATATCAGGGATGATATAACAAAGGACAAATTCATTTCAGAGAGTTCAGATACAGAAAAAGAGCTTTTCTTGACTACTATTGAGAATAGAAAGGAACAAATCAGGAAATGGATAGACTCCCTGCAAAAAGACAATTTAAATTATGAAACAAGACTTTTCATAATGTTATTGAAAACTTACAATGATTTGAAATCAAAGTATTTTGAGTATTCTGTCAATCTTGATATTCAAGATCTGGAAAAGATTATCAACATAATTTCAAAAATATTGCATGGGAGATTTTCAAATGATGAAATAGAGAATTTCATTAATACTTGCAGGAATTTGAAAGTTGATGAAGAAGCAGTTTTTTCGTATGAAATCAGTTATTCAAATCAGGATTCATCATTAACTATACTTGTAGCAATGGATGATGTAGATTCACCAGATCTATACATTTATATTGATAATTTAGGCTTATTAAAAAAAGTAAAAGACTCAGTTAATTCTTAATATAGATCAAAAAGAAAATAATCTAATTGAATAAGGCAATCAGTAATATATTCTATTGACATAATTCTTTGACTTTGAAATTCGCTTATTAATTATAGAGTAAGGAGAAAAGATGAACAGGAAATTGATATTCGAATTATCAAAAAGAAACTGTAGGGGATATATTCTTCCAGAATGGGAAGATAATACTTCGATAGATAGTATTATTCCTCAAAACCTGATAAGAAATGAAGACTTATTAATTCCTGAACTAACAGAAGGTGAAGTAATTAGGCATTTTACTAACCTCTCTGCCTGCAATCACAGCGTAGATAAAGGATTCTATCCACTTGGTTCATGTACGATGAAATATAATCCAAGATATAATGAAAAAGCAGCTAATTATCCCCTCTTCTCAACTGTTCATCCTTATTTTCCTTCTGAACTAATCCAGCTACCTCTTATGATTATGTATGAACTTGAGGAATTCCTGAAAGAAATTACTGGAATGAAATCTGTAACTCTGCAACCCGCAGCTGGTGCACATGGAGAATTTACCGGCGTACTTCTGATGAGAGCCTATTTTAATAGAAAAGGAGAGGAAAGAAAGAAAATCCTTATTCCAGATAGTGCACATGGGACAAATCCCGCAAGTTGTGCTTTAGGTGGATTTAAACCAATCTCTGTCAACTCATCTGATAAAGGTGGAATAGACCTGAATCATCTACAAAAGCTAGTAGACAAAGATACTGCTGCTTTGATGTTAACAAATCCAAATACATTAGGGATTTTCGAAAGCAATATTGCGTCAATAAGAGAGATATTGAATAAAGTTGATGCCTTATTATATATGGATGGAGCTAATCTCAATGCCTTATTAGGATATGCAAGACCTTATGATCTTGGATTTGATTTGCTTCATATTAATCTGCATAAGACATTTTCAACACCCCATGGAGGAGGTGGTCCAGGTTCCGGACCTGTTGCCGTAAATGAAAAATTAGCAGATTTCTTACCTGTTCCAAATGTAAGGAAAGAAAATAATACATATTATCTTGATTTTGAAAACAAGAATTCAATTGGTTCAGTAATGAATTTCTGGGGAAACTTTGGAGTAATTATCAAAGCATATTGCTATATAAGAATGTTAGGTGGTAATGGTTTGAAAAAAGCTACTGAAGCTGCTGTTCTTAATTCCAATTATTTAAGAGCCTTGTTGAAAGATAATTTCAAATTGTCATACGAAACAGATACACTTCATGAATTTGTATTAAACGGAAGCAATTTGAAGAATGTTGGAATAAAAACTATTGATTTAGCTAAAGCATTACTAGATTATGGTTTTCATGCTCCAACAATCTATTTTCCACTTATTGTTAAAGAAGCAATAATGATTGAACCAACTGAGACAGAAACAAAAGAAACTCTTGATTGTTTTGCCTGCATAATGAATGAAATCTTGAGAATAGCAGAAGTAAATCCTGAAAAAATACTTAATGCTCCTCATAAAACCCCAGTAGGAAGGCTTGATGAAGGAGAAGCTGTTAAAAGACTGAATATTTGCTATTTCGAAGATAATGAAAATATCACACCCTTATGTGAATAGAATTCCCTGAATTTATATTCTAAGTATAAATTTGTGGAATTCTTCAGTTTTAGGATCATGAAATACTAAAGGGTTGACATATATATTTTGTCATTAAAACTTGGTAATAATTAGGTTTGAACAAAGAAACTAGATTGAGATCAGCCATTCTAAGTGTTTTTAAAGCCATTACTCAGGAGTAATACTAATACTATGAGTTTGTTTATTATTGGATTAATTGTAGGACTATGCCTTGGTTTCGTTGCCATTTTAATAATATTAAGAAGGTGTAAACAGCAATTTAATGATAAGATAAAGCATCTGACAACAAATCTTGAAAATCTGGATGAAGATAAAGTGGAAGATGATTTGAAAGGTTTATTTAAAAAAATATCAGAGCTTCAATCTACTTTAAAAGCAAAAACCACAGAACTGGAAATGTCTAATACAGTATTACAAACAACACAAGCTTCTCTTGTAGAAAAAGAGCGACTTGCTGCAGTGGGAGAACTTACTGTTGCCATAAATCATGAGATAAATAATCCCCTGGCAACAATTCTTGGAAATGCTCAACTATTGCAGTTATTATTAAGCAATGCTGATCCTAAAATAACTAGAAAACTTGAGCTTATTGTTTCTGAGTGCAGAAGAATTGCAAATGTGACACATAGATTAAGGAATCTTGATACAATTGAAGTTACTGAATATGTAAACAATGAGAGAATGATTGATATTGACAGAAGCAGTACAAATGCAAAAGAACATGATGTTTATATGACCGCATTGAATGATGTTGTTGATGAAATTGACAAAAGGAAATTATACTCCAAGGGTCATTCCAATTCAGTTGTAGAGATCTCTCTTCTAATTGGTAGAGATATGCATCTTCCAGATTCAGAATTATTCGTTCTGGAAAAAGCAAGCAAATTTTGTGATCTTGGCATGTTAGGAATAGACCATGAGATTCTTACCAAAAAGGGAACACTCACTGAAAAAGAATGGAATGAGATCAAGAAACATACGATCATTGGAGAGGAAGTTCTTAGAAAACTAGATTTTGATAAGAAAACACTCATGGTTTTAAGGCAACACCATGAACATTTCGATGGCTCAGGTTATCCTGATAATTTGAAAGGTGAAGAAATATCATTATTAGCAAGAATCATTAGAGTCTCTGAATCTTATATTGCTTTCAAATCAAAAAGACCATATAGAGCTCCATTATCTAATGAGGAGATCATTAATCAATTTGAAAGTGGAAAGAGGAAAATATTTGATCCAATAGTTGTTGAATCTCTATACAAGGTGATGCAAAATGAAAAAGATTAAAATTTTGGTTGTGGATGATGAAGAAGGGATAAGAGAATTCCTTGTTGAATATCTTAATTTGAATAATTTCGAAGTTTTGCTTTGTAGTACACTGAAAGAAGCAATAGATATTAACAAGCAGGAAAAACCTCCTCTAGCTTTAATAGATATAATTCTTCCTGAAGAAAATGGATTAGTTTTATATAGAGAATTGAAAAAAGACAATCATGATATCAAGGTAGTTTTAATGACAGGCTTTCCAGTAGAAGACATTCTTGAACAAGCAATGAAAGAAGGAGCAGTAAGTTATATCTTCAAACCTTTTGAACTTGAAAATATACTTGAACTTCTCAAGAAAGTATCAACAGATTTGCATAATAACCAATAAAATTCATACTATTCATTATTTAATAAAATGAAGCAGCCAGTTATATTAAAAAGTATATGGCTTAAAGTATTGATTGCTTTTTCTTTTATTATTGCTTTTTCAGTTCTTTACAGCGATCCCAATTTTTTCGTAATAGATGGAGCTGCAAAGTATTTATCTATATATTCCTTGAGTAAAAAGCAGATATCTATGATTTATAATGGAAAATACCTTGATAAGGATTTTACTTTTCATCCTTTCTCCCCACTTTTCTTTGCAGAGAAAGACAATACTGCAGAAATCATATATCCTCCAGCATTCATTTATATCTCTTATTTATGCTATAGGTTGATGGGGAATAAGGGGCTTTATATTCCTAATCTATTGGGAGTGTTTTATTTTATTGTTTTCATTAGTCTGATATGCAGAAAGATGAAAATAAATGAAAACCTGGCATGGATACTATTGATTTCATCTCCAGTTCTACCTTATATTTTCATGTTCTGGGAATATACGCTATTCCTTGGACTGTTTCTCGGCTCAGTGTTTTTTCTTGTAAGCAACTCATTGAAGGAAAGTAAGTACGACAAGATAATGGGAGGCTTTCTAGCTGGTTTAGCTTTGCATCTTAGAACAGAATTGATGATTCTATTGGTAATTCTATTTATACATCTCT
>JAFGND010000038.1 GCA_016927185.1 Candidatus Coatesiibacteriota bacterium | reverse complement strand
TATATTGTGTAAGAAAGTAAAAAGGAGATGAAATGGCAAGCTTGTCGAACACGTATTTTAAGGTTTTTTCAGTCACTAAAAGAAGGAGAAAGTATGCTTTCGCTACATGAAATCAGAATGGTAAAGAGCATTACGATCATAATGCTGAGTAGAACAACTGGAGTTAATTCAATGATCATCAGCAGGATTGAAAGAGGATGTTATCCTTTCAGGCTCAAACCAGACACTGCAAAAAGACTCTCGATTGGTTACGGATTGTCTTTAAAAGACTTCATAGAGACAGTTCGCAGATCATCGAAAAGAGGAACAATGAGGATTTCCAGAAAAAGGAGAAAAGATGATGTCACAGGACAGGAATGAAAGTTACAGGCTTGTTATCTCAAGCAACCAGTTCAAGTTTGAAGTAACAAGTGATGGACAAGACTATCAGGAGGTTGATTGTTTCGATGATTTATTAACACGTTTCAGGAGGCAGATTGATATCATTCTTCCAGACAAATTACCTATAATCGAGAAATTCTGTAATTTCTCTCTGCCTGCATATAGTGCATCTACTATTCCTGAAACAGAGATTTCAGCTCAATCCAGGGAAAACTTTGAGGCTCAGTTTCTTTGCTCAAGATATTATTGTTTAGAGCGGAAGAAAGGTATTTGCAGACTCAACTACAGGTTATATTTTTATCTTCCTGAAATTCCCTACAAATTCTCTTTTACAGATGAGCATTTCTATGGACTGAAGAATCTTTATCCAGGGAAGAAAATGCGCCTGTTGCTTGCCTATCATAAAGGAAGATACATAACTGTCTTGAAGACAGGTCACGATACCAGGGATCTCATCAAGAGGTTCCATGAACAGAAACCTGATGTAATTTTGAAGATTCTTAAGGAGAACTTCAATGTGGCATCACTTAACAAGCTTCCAAAAGAGAAATGGAAAGATCTTGCATCTTATATATCTAATGAAACAGAGGGAGGTTCGAACTGAAAAGATACCCTTTTCTCCCGGCAACATATGAGAGCATTTATGTACTTTACAGATGCGACTTCTGCGGTATTGCTATTTATTATGATAAATCAGCATGCGAACATGAGGGTATAAGGAAAGAGGATGGTGCCTATTTATGCAGATGGTGAGCCAGCCAGGCACTTTCCTGTAAGGAGAATAATGGAAAAAATGATAAAGAATAGCAAATTCCTGATAACTGGTGGAACAGGATCATTGGGACAGACTATTGCAAAGACTCTGCTTCTTCAGGGGGCATCTGAAGTAAGGATTTTCTCCAGGGATGAATTGAAACAGGCAGAAATGAGACAATCACTTCTACAGTGCAGTATTCGTTTCTATCTTGGAGATGTCAGGGATGAAAACAGGCTCGAACAAGCAATTAATGGTGTTGATTATGTTATTCATGCTGCAGCTCTCAAGAGAATTGAATCAGGTGAAATACAGCCAGAAGAGGTTATAAGAACTAATGTCCTGGGAACAATGAATATAATCGAGGCATGCAGAAAGAATGGAATAATTTCATGCACTGGCATAAGCACTGACAAGGCAGTTTCTCCTATCAATACTTATGGTGCTACAAAAATGCTTCTTGAAAAGCTATTTCTTGCCGCATCAAGAAACTGCAAGACAAGGTTTTCTGTGTGCAGATACGGGAATATAATTGCATCAAGAGGTTCGCTTCTGGATAAAAACAGTCTTCTGAAGGCAGTCATATATAATCCGCAGATGACAAGATTTTTCATTGACATGGAGGCTGCCGCAACATTCGTGATAAGGACTCTCCTGCACAGCCCTGGCGGGGAAATTTGCGTACTCAAAATGCCTTCCTACAGAATTGACAAGATTATAAGGGAAATGGCAAGAAAAAAGGGGCTGGTTGTGACAGAGGGAATTCCGAGGCAGGCAGAGAAAATTCATGAAATACTCATAAATCCCGAAGAAACTGTTATTGCCAGAGACAAAGGGGATTATTTTTCGCTTTCACCAGGAATTTTTCCATGCAACTTGCTGCTTTCAAGCAAGTCTAAATCATCTGGCAGGATAAGCAAATATGAACAATAAAACAAGGAAAAAAGACAAAATCATGCTGACAAGCAGGGAAGTCATAGAGAGATTGAAAATATCAAACAAGACCCTTTCTTTCATGCGCAAGAAAGGGCTTCCCTATTACAAAATGGGAATAAACAGTAATTCAGGATGCAGGTATTTCTGGAGTGAAATTGTGGAATGGATTTCTGAAGGAAAAAGGAAGTATAATAGAGATGACTTTATCAGTAAAATGCTATAGTTTCTTTTTGCTTGACTTATCTTTCGGGGAAAAATCATTCATTGCACGCTTTCATTAAATTACATGGAGGGAAAATGATTATCGAAATTACGTACAAGCTCAGTTATGATGAATTCAAGAGAGCTTTTGTTTTTCATTACTCAAAAATAAAAAATTACAAGCTTAATATCTTCTTTTCTCTTGTACTCATTGTTTTCTGCTCTATATGCTGGTTTGCAATGGGATATTCAATGATCTGGCTACTCTGCATCATTCTCTCTCTCCTGTCATTATCACTCAATGTCTATGTTTACGCATTTCTTCCGAAAAGGCTTTACAAGAGGGAACCAAGAATAAGCAAGGAAGTGACAATGAAGGTTGATGAAGATGGATTTGATTCTTTTTCAGAAGGAATTCAATCCAAAATCAGATGGGATTTTTACTCCAATGCAAAAGAAAATGATGAGTTCATAATGCTGTATTTCGGGAAGGACAGTTTCACAATAATACCTAAACGAGCATTCAGGGAGAAGAATGATTATATGAGTTTCAAGGAATTGATGCATAAGTATATTCAGAAAGTAGAGCAGAAATGAGACGCAAAGACAAGGAAATAACTGACAGGAAAATTATTGATGAAATAATTGCAGGAACAATGGTTTGCAGGATTGGGATGTCAGAAGATAATCATCCATACATTGTTCCTGTCAATTTCGGTTATGAAAATAATTCCATTTACTTCCATTGTGCACATGTCGGGAAAAAAATCGATATTCTAAAAAAGAATAACATTGTCTGTGTAGAATTTGACATAATGGAAGATTATCTGGTCCCTGATGTACCTTGCAAGGGAAGCATCAAGTATAAAAGCATTATTGCAAACGGCAGGGCATTCTTTGTTGATGATACTGAAGAGAAAAAGCATGCCCTTTCCCTTATTACTGAACACGTTTCAGGGAAAGTATTTGAATTCACTGATGAAATGTCTGAAACAGTTACAATAATAAGGATAGATATTCTGGAAATTTCCTGCAAGGTATCAGATTTCAAGGGTGAAAATGAATGATGTAACTTGCTGCCTGTTAATAAAATACGAGAAAGCATTTTCATGAGGCTCTGGTCAATAAGCCCTGAATATCTTGATACAAAAGGACTTACAGCCCTGTGGAGGGAATCGCTTCTTGCGCAGGCTGTAATTTCTGGAAAGACAAAAGCTTACAGAAATCATCCTCAGCTTGCACGATTCATGGAATATTGTGAACCACTGCAAGCAATTGGTTCTTATCTTGTTACAATACATGAAGAATCAATAAGAAGAGATTTCGGATTTGATTTCAGTAAAATTCTGCATGCCAATGAATTACATGATGCAATTCCAGTAAATGACGGACAGATCCTTTATGAATACAACCATCTTCTTGAAAAACTGAGAATAAGGGACTTTAATAAATATCAAGAACTTAAGGGAATAAGAAATATAAAGGCTAATTTAGTCTTTCATATAGTGAAAGGTGATATTGAAAACTGGGAGAGAGTTCATGGAAATCATAACATTACACGATAAGAGCACACTAGAGAAATTCTTGAGAAAAGATACATTCCTTCATATATATGAAATCGGGGATCTTGATGATTATTTCTGGAAATATACGAGCTGGTACGGAATACTGCAAAATGATAAATTACAGGAAGTTGCGCTTCTGTTCACAGGACTTTCAACTCCAACATTCCTGTTTCTTTCATCAGGAGGTCTTTCAGCTAAGGAATTCCTGTTGTCAGTACAGAATTTTCTTCCCTCTGCCTTCTATATGCATATATCAACTGGATTGTATGATATTCTCTCTGAAAAATTCAAACTTGTATCTCATGGAAAACATTACAAGATGTCTCTTGTGAACAAGGAAATCGTGCAATCTATTGAAAGTAATGAGGTTATTCAATTGAATATGGATGACAGAAAAGAAATTCTTGATCTTTACAGCACGAGCTATCCTGGTAACTGGTTCGAACTCAAGATGCTTCAAACTGGTATGTATTATGGACTTAAGAAGGACGGAAAACTTGAAAGCATTGCAGGTGTTCATGTTTTCTCGAAGGACTACAAGGTTGCTGCACTCGGAAATATTACAACTCATCCTGATTACAGGGCAAGGGGTTTTGGAACTTCAGTTACAGCAATGCTTTGCAAGAATCTACTCAAGCATGTCACTCATATAGGATTGAATGTAAAACAGGATAATCATGCTGCTATAAAGTGTTATAAATCAATAGGTTTTGAGATCACATCAGAGTACGAGGAATTCACTGTTGAAAAAAGATAGGATAAATATTATCAAGGAAAGCAATACTTATGGAAAATGAAGAGCTTGTCTTGAAATTCATGAAAAATACTGAACTTTGCAGTGAGTGCATTATTGATAAAATAATACAAGGGAATGCTTTAGAAGTTCTTGAGAAAACTCCTGCTGAAACATTTGATCTGGTTTTCATGGATCCTCCTTATTTCCTGCAACTTCCACCTAAAAAGCTGAAAAGATGGAATGTGAAAACTGAGGTTGATGCTGTTGATGATAAATGGGACAAGTTCGCATCATTCGAAGATTATGATGAATATATGAGAGACCTTCTTTTCAAGACAAAAAAAGTGATGAAGGAGAATGCAACCATTTGGGTTATATCAACTTATCACAGCATTTTCAGGATCGGGAAAATCATGCAGGATCTTGGATTCTGGATTCTCAATGATGTACTCTGGCTGAAGACAAATCCAATGCCAAACTGGCTTGGAGTAAGATTCACAAATGCAACAGAAACGCTTATCTGGGCAACAAAAGACAAGAATGCAAAGAAATATACTTTCAAAAGGGAACTTGCAAAAACCTTTGGAGTAGGCAGTATTGGTGCAAATGTCTGGGAAATACCTATTTGCGGGGGAAAGGAAAGACTCAAGGATGCAGAAGGCAACAAGCTTCATTCTACTCAGAAACCAGTGGAGCTTCTGAGAAGGATTATTCTTACTTCATCAAATGAGGGTGGCTTGGTACTTGATCCTGTAGCAGGAAGCGGCACAACAGGTTATGTTGCAAAAGCACTCAAGCGGCATTTCACGATGATAGAAATGAATGAAAAGTATGTAAAAGGTATACAGGACAGATTCAAGAAACCCTTAACTCAATTCAAATAAAGGAGTTATATGAAAATCCTGATTCTATTCTATTCAACTTTCGGTCATGTTTACAAAATGGCATTGTCAGTTGCAGAAGGTGCTTCTGAAGTTGAAGGATCTGAAGTGCTACTCAGGCGAGTTCCAGAAACGCTTTCAGAAGCAATACTTGAAAAGATGGGAGCTTCAAAAGCACAGGAAGAAATGAAGCATATTCCTGTAATCACCTTGCCTGAATTAGGTGAAGCTGATGCCATAATTTTCGGAACCCCAACACGTTTTGGCAATATGTGTGGTCAGATGAGACAGTTTCTTGATTCTACAGGAGGTCTCTGGGCAAAACGTGCTCTTGTAGGAAAGATTGGAAGTGTGTTTACAAGCACAGGGACACAGCATGGTGGTCAGGAGTCTACTATCTTGAGTTTTCATACAACTCTTCTTCATCACGGGATGCTGATTGCCGGGCTACCGTATTCGTTTGAGGAACAAGGGATTACGGACGAGGTTATGGGATGCAGTCCTTATGGTGCATCAACTATTGCTGGTGGAAGAGGAGAGAGGCAACCAACAGCCAGAGAGCTAGCAGGAGCTAGGTTTCAGGGGAAACATGTTGCAGAACTGGCTAGAAGGTTCAAGTAAGTAAAGAGAAATAAATCCTTTGATATTTATTCAAACATATCTATATTATTATCTTCTTCCTGCTTTATTCTTTCTGCCTTCTTTACCATTCTTCCAAAAGGCAAGGATGGCAGTTTCTCATCAAGCAAATCCTGAACAGTTATTATATAGATTTTATCAAATCCCCTTCCCATTTTTGAAATGACTTTGGGAAGCTTGTTTATCTCTTCAAACATATTTTTCGTTGGTTCTTCCAAAGTTATGAAGAAACCGAAACTGGCTCCTTCCCTGTCTATTGTGTGACTGAAATCTCTTATCTGATGAACCCCGACTTTCCCGCTCTTTACCTGAATAACTCCCTTTATTTTGGTTTCTCCAGCATCCCATAAGAACAGGTATCCATCAAGACCATAGTCAGCACCTTTTTTCTCTGTGTATATGCCATTAGCCTTGAATACTGCCCATTTTTCGAATTCCTTTCTTACCCTGTCATTCTTTGTCTCTTTTGCTAATACTCTTGCACCTTCCAGATCCTTTGGAATTCCGAAAATTTCGACATCCTTATTGAATTTCTTCTCATCCTTGTAGAAAGTGTCAATCAACCTTTTCTTTATCAAATCTATTGCAAGATAAGTTATATCCACTCCTATGAAATGCCTGTTCAATTTCTTTGCAGCTGCAACAGTAGTCCCGCATCCACAGAAAGCATCAAGGACAATACCTTTTTCTGGACAGCTTGCATTGATTATTCTTTCAAGTAATTCTAGAGGTTTCTGGGTGGCATATCCTAAACGTTCTTTTGCAGCTTGATTTATTATATTAATGTTCCAATAATCTTCAGGAGGATATCCATCTTTTAAATAGTCTCTTATTGTTAATTCTGGATTTGTTTTTTCCCATTTTTCATTTACATCCTTTTGTGATCTGATAGGACTTCCCTGAATTCCCCTACCTTCCAATCTGTATCTTCTTCCTGTTTCATCTATTAATTTATATTTTTTAATTGTACTTTCAGATAGAGGATTTAACACTCTTTTATAATAGAAGGGATATTTCTTGCTTTTTGAATAGAATAAAATATCATCATGTTTTCTATTCCAATATTTTTTAGAAAATTGTCTTGTTTTATAGCACCAAACTATCTCATTCCTGAAATTCTTCCTGCCAAATATCTCATCCATAAGTATCTTAAGATAATGACTTGCAGTAGGATCACAATGTAAATATATGCTTCCAGTATCTTTTAAAACTCTACGCAGCTCAACAAGCCTTATTGACATATTTATCAAATATCCAAGTAAAGATGGTTCTGAATTTATTAGCATCTTTTCAAAACTGTCTATAACATTATGCAGTGCTTGATATCTCTGTGGTTCTTTCTTGAAAATAAGGGTTTTCTCTTCCTGAAGATTGGTTAAACTCCATGTGTCCTTGAAAGCCTCTGCTTGTGCCATTGCTCCATCATATATGACATTGTAATTCCTCTTTGAATTAAAAGGTGGGTCAATATATATCAAATCTATTGACTCATCAGGAATATGATCCCTCAAGACATCAAGGCAATCACCATAATATAGCTTGTTCATTTAATCCCCATTAATTTCCAAACATGAGCATTCCTGATAAGGATTTATGTCAACTAGTTTTCTCCTTTATTAAGGAATTTTTACCAAATCCATGTAAAATGCCCTAAATATAAATAACTTCATTATGAAATATATGGAAAGAAAATAGTGTTAATAAATCAGATTCAGATAACAAATTCCCTTCATTTCAGCTTCCTCATCCCTTCATCAATGTTTTCATCACCGCAAAATAAAGTCACCAAAACAGATATGCAATCAAATAATTGTACAACCTTCTTTAATGACTTGAATTAATAGAGCCTCCAGTATTCCATTTCCTTGCTAGTGCATCCAGTCAATGCATACTGACCATCAGGAGAAAAACATATGGAATTATATTTGAAAGAATAACCACAAGCACCAAATACATTCAACATGACGCCATCCGAGATTCGAAAAAAATTATTATCCTCTTCTGCTGACAAGGCATGTTTACCTTCTGGTGATATTGAGACTGAGTTAATAACTGTATAGTAGTATTCAAAAGTCCTCATGCATTTCCCATCTGACAATCGCCAGTATTTGCAAGAACTTCCACCTGACAATGCATACTTTCCATCAGGAGAGAAACAGACTGAATTGACTATACCTGCCAGTATAATTGTTCTTATGCAAATCCCATCTGACAATCGCCAGTATTTTATATTCTGGTCATCACTTCCTGACAATGCATACTTTCCATCAGGAGATATACAGATTGAATTTACATAACTATTATGACCTGTCAGTGTTCTGATGCAGGTTCCGTCAGATACTTTCCAGTACTTTATTGTATTGTCAGCGCTTCCAGATAATGCATACTGACCGTCAGGGGAAATGGAGACTGAATAAACAGCATCGTTATGTCCTGTAAAAGATCTCAAGCAAGTTCCATCAGATATTCGCCAGTATTTGACTGTCTTATCCCAGCCTCCTGACAAGGCATACTGACAATCCCTGGACATGCAGGCAGAATAAACAATGGAACTATGTCCATAGAAAGTCTTCAGACATGCTCCATTTGATAAATCCCAATACTTGAGTGTTGTATCATCACTCCCTGACAGGGCATTCCTGCCATCTGAAGAAATGCAGACAGAATATACTGCTCCATTATGTCCAGTCAAGGTTTTTATCAGGCAGCAATGGTTAATAGTAACAGTTCCATCTGAATAATCATAATTCGCAGCCATTCTTTCACCTATGCAATCTGGATTCAGGTTTGTTTGCATTAAACTGTAATTACTTCTATAAGATGAGTGATTCCTTTTCTTTGTTCTATTGATACCTGATTTTTCCTTAGAAGAAGTCTTGTCATCATTTATGACTGCAAGAATATAATATGATGTGAAGCTTGGCAAATTGATTGTATTCCATACATATGCAGAATCGTATGCCGCAATATTTTCAGCTATCTTTATTTCACCTCCTGAAATCGTATCAGTATCGTAATATAGTGTTACCAAAGGAAAAGTCCCTTCTCGACTTTTATAAGTCCATCTTATTGTATAATAATCGTCTGAATATGAACCATATGAAGGAGGATCCGTGACTTTTATTGATAATTCATCTCCTGTTCCAGTCCCTGTTCCAGTACCATTTCCTTCATCACTGCTTTCATCCCCGCAGGAAAGAAGTATCAGCATTGCAAAAACAAGTATTGTGCATAATTTAGATCCCGCCTTAAGCATTTCAGCTCCTTTCAATATAATCTCCAGTAATAGATATACTTATCCCAGCTTCCTGACAGTGCATACAGACCATCTGAGGAGATACAAACGGATGTTACAGCACTACCATGTTTCTTCATTGTTTTCAAGCATTCTCCATCAGATATTCTTATATATCTTAGAGCTCCATTATAGTCACCTGCTAATGCAAATTCTCCATCAGTCGTAAAGCATACTGAATTTATCCTTGTTTTAAGATCAACTGTTTTCAAGCATGTTCCATCAGATATTCTCCAGTACTTGATAGTATTATCCCAGCTCCCTGACACTGCATATTGACCGTCCGGGGAGAATGCAACTGAGAAAACATAATAGCTGTGCCCGTTTAACGTTCTGATACAGCTTCCATCTGATATTTTCCAGTATTTGATTGAAAAGTCATAACCACCGGACAAGGCATACTGGGAATCAGGTGAGATATCTACTGACAGAATTCCACCCTTGTGACCAGTGAATGTCCTTATGCAAGAGCCATCTGATATTCTCCAGTATTTGAGAAATGTGTCAATGCTGCCTGATAAAACATACTGACCATCTTTTGTAATGCAGATTGAGTTTACCTGACAATAATGACCTCTCAATGTTCTGTAACATGTGCTATCAGATAACTTCCAGTATTTCAATGTTTCATCATCGCTTCCAGACATGAAATACTGTCCATCAGGCATGAATTTTACTGATCTCACTCTTTCGGTATGGCCTTTACATATTCCCAGGCATTGTCCATCTGATATTCTGAAGTATCTGATTGCATTATCGGAACCTCCTGATAAAGCATTTTTCTCATCAGGCGAGAAGACTACTGAGTTAACTTCACCACCATGATAGAATTCCTGACGGCATCCAAATGAACTATGATCAATTCTGACAGTTCCATCTGAATAATCCTGAGCTTTTTCCATGCTTTTACTCGAATCATGATTTTTCCTTGTATAATAAGTATGGACAGACTTCTCATTGAAAGGCTTTCTGCTTACTGAACATGTCTCAGAATCATCTATTACTGCGAGAATGTAATAATCATTATCTTCAGGCATGTCATATGTTTCCCACACAAGCGATTCTGCAGAAGCTGGTATGTTTTCTGCTATTGCTATTTCCCCACCAGAATGGGTATCAGAATCATAATAGAGACTCACTTTAGGGAAAGTTACAGATTTCCTTGTGTATGTCCATTTTATTGTAAAATAGCTGTCTGCAAATGCTCCTTCAGCAGGTGGATTAGTAACTGTTATTGATAATTCATCTCCTGTTCCAGTTCCTGTTCCTGTTCCATTCCCGTCATCAGTTGTTTCATCTCCGCAGGATAGAGCAAGAATTAACAATGAGAAAATCGATAGAAAATTGATAATAAGGAATGGTTTTTTCATATCTTCCTCCATTTCAAACAAAATCTCTGTAATTCTTTTATCTTGTTTTTTCACCTTTTATGAAAAGCATCTTGAATTTTGTCAAGATCAATATAGCGTTTATTTTTTGTTGACATCAGAATATTGCTTTTAATTCTTGATTATAAAAGAAGGGAGAGTTCGTATGATACTCAGAATTGCTCTTTCACTTATTTTTATGCCAGTTATCCTTTTTTCAGCACCTGGGGATTTAATATGGAGATATAAGACAGGTGATAATGTTTCATCCTCACCTTGTGTCTCAGATGGAGTTGTTTATGTCGGAAGTCATGATCATTATCTATATGCGATAAATTGCTCATCAGGAACTCCTAAATGGAGATATCAAACAGGTAGTGGTATTGGCTCCTCTCCTTGTGTTTCAGATGGAGTTGTTTATATAGGAAGTGATGATAAATATCTTCATGCATTGAATAACTCAGATGGAGC
>JAFGND010000007.1 GCA_016927185.1 Candidatus Coatesiibacteriota bacterium | reverse complement strand
GGCAGGATTTGAACCTACGACCTTTGGGTTATGAGCCCAACGAGCTACCGGACTGCTCCACCCCGCGTCAATTGAACTGAATTCACATATTTTAATAAACAAGTTTTAGTCAAGGAAATTTTTAAGATATTAAAGCTGCATTCTTCAAAATGCAGCTTAAGTTTTATCTATACATTGATTTTATGCCACCCCATGTGGTTTTCTTGATTTTGGTATATTCGTATGCTTCCTCGAATTTCTGTCTGGCAGTATTTTGATTATATCCAAATGCATAATAGTGAACTGTCAAGTCCTTTCTCAGGCAGTAATTCATTGGAACATAGTTTGTTGAACCATGTCTGTAAGCTATATAAACTGCTCTTGATGGATAATCAGACACGAAAATCAAGTTTGGATTCTGATCCCTGTAACTTTTGCAATTATTTGCTGCGTCAAATGAACAGATAACAAAGAATTCACATAATGGTTTTGATTGCTTGTATTCTCCTGCAAGAGTATTGAGACTCGGTAACTCCGAGCGGCAAGATGGTCAGCCTGTCCAGAACCAGTTAATCCATACTACTTTTCCCATATAATCATAAAGGTGGTAATTCTGGTTATTGTCAAGATTTGGAAGTGTCCAATCTGGAGCAGGATCACCAATTTCAGGTGCTGCAAATGCAAAACCATACAACAATATTAAAGCCATAAATATTCTCATTTTATCACCTCCTTTAATGTTAATGTAATACTAAAATAAGCAGGAGATATTAAAAAATATCTCCCTGTTACTTATTTATAAAGTCTCTTTATCCCACCCCAGGTTGCCTGTTTGATATTTGCTTGTGAGAACTGGTCATACCAACCTGACTGGATTACTTCCTTATTCGCGTCACTTTGAACGAAAACTGCTATTGCCAGATTATCTGGATTCCAGCCTGATTGCACATCAAACTCAACCTTGTAATTCTGGGATTGTCCTACTTGAGTCAAGGTGAAATCCTCATAGAGAATTCTTTCCCTTCCGCAATGGAAAAGTTTATATGTTCCTCCAGCATTCTTTTCAAGAATAACTACCCAGATCTTGTTATTAGTTGTTGTAACTGTTTCTCTAACTGTAACACTTATTCTTGCCTGTCCTTTTACATTCTTCGTTATCCATTCAGGAATAATAGTTATCCAAAGTGGAGAGCTGATTGCCTTGCGTTTGTCATATTCTTGCCTGTATCTGTTGAGAACACCACTAACATTATTAGTATCTGAACCTCCACCAACTACTTTACCTAATCCATCAAATACTGCTGTAGGAACTCCAGAAACTGCATAATAGCTAGAACGCTGGCTATAATAGTTTCCTGAATAATTGCGCCACCAGGCTATTGGAGTTAAATCATAACCTTTTTCCTGCCACAATAATCTAAGTGCCTTAACTGCACTTGGGCAATAGGGTCAGCCATAATAACCAAATATTTCTCCCTGAACAGTTCTTATTTCAGCGTAGGCTAAAGTTGAAAATAGGCTTAGTAAAAATAGAACCAAGATAGCCTTCTTCATTAGAACCTCCTTCCTGAGATTATAGAGTTAAAACTTCTTGTAAAATAATTCCTAAATTCTTTTCTATCAATACTTTAAGTCGTGCCTGAGTCCCTGAATTCAGTTTCTCCTTAACAGATTAAATGCAAAATACTAACTTAAGCAATATCTATTTTTAGAAGATATTAATGTCAAGTGAAAAAAGTATCATACTAGAAAAATTTTTTCTTGCAAGATTTTATATGTTTTGAAGCGAATTCTTCTTATGAAAAACAAGATATTAGAAAAAACCTGTTGCCTGTTTTTAATGATTATGCTGTTTTCCTGTGCAGCAAGGACTCAAAAGAAGCTTTCTAGGGAAGCAAGAAGAACAAATGAAAAAGATGGTGCCGAGATGGTACTTGTTAATGAAGGGAAATTAGAATTAGGGGGAACCAGGGAACAGATAGATGCCCTGAAAAATGAATTAGTAAAGAATCTTTCAATAAAACTTCCTGACAATTTCGGAGATGACTTCATGAAACAGGGAAAAATCTTTTTTGTATCAGATTTCTATATTTATTTATATCCAGTAACAAATAAGCAATTTGCCAAATTCATAAATGAAACAGGATATAAAACAACTGCCGAGAAAAACGGATATGCTTATGTATATGATGGAAAGGAAGCGAAAAAACTGGATGGAGCAAACTGGGCTCATCCAGCAGGAGAATTTTCTTCCATAAAGGATATACTGAACCATCCTGTTGTCCATGTTTCCTTCAATGATGCACATGAATATGCAAAATGGGCAGGATGCGAACTTCCAACTGAAGCCCAATGTGAAAAAGCTGCAAGAGGAGCAGGTAGTTTTGAATACCCATGGGGAAACAGTTATGAAAATGGAAAAATGAATACCGGACTTGGAAAACAACCATATATTGATAATTCAGATGGTTTTGACTTCACCAATCCAGTTGATGCATTCAAGAACGGTGCTTCTTCATATGGAGTGCATGAAATGGCTGGAAATGTCTGGGAATGGACTTCAGACTGGTATGCAGCAGATGCATATAAAAACATGGAGGAAAAGAATCCCACAGGTCCATCAAGGGGAGAAATGAAGGTTATAAGGGGAGGAAGCTGGTTTTCCCATCCAGGAATGTGCAAATCATTTGTAAGGGAGAAGATGTCTCCATCCAGATACAACAATGAAACAGGCTTCCGCTGTGTTCTTAATATAAAGTAAGGAGTAACGATGTGGTTAATATAACTGGTTACAAGATAACAGATGTGCTTATTTCAGCAAGCCAGATAAATGAGAAGGTTTCACAACTTGCCAGAGAGATTTCAAAGGATTACGAAAACACTACTCCAATTTTTGTAACTATACTGAAAGGTGGGGTTATTTTCCTTGCAGATCTCATAAGAAAGCTTACAATTCCTCATACAATAGAGTTTATGGCAGTTGAGAGCTATCAGGGCATTAAAAGCAAGGGAACAATAAGGCTTCTTTATGACATCAAGAATGAGATTAAAGGCAAGGACATAATAATTCTTGAAGACATTCTTGATACAGGCTTAACGCTGGATTATTTATACAAGCATCTATTGTACAGGGAGCCAAAATCCATAAAAATCTGTTCTCTTCTCATAAAAGATGTTGAGAGGGAGATAGATGTTCATGTTGATTACAGCGGATTTTTCATACCAAATCATTTTGTTGTAGGATATGGACTCGATTTTAATGGGTATTACAGGAATCTTCCTCATATAGCAATCCTCAAGCCTGAAGAAAATGAGTGACAAGAAAAAAGAAGTTTTCTTGCATGTTTGTTGTGCCCCATGCCTGCTAGGTCCATTGAGTGACCTGAGGGCTAAGGAAATTAATGTAACAGGATTTTTTTTCAATCCAAATATACATCCATTGATGGAATTCCTGAAGCGGCGTAATACTTTAAGAGAAGCTTCTCGAATTCTTGATTTCCATGTTTGTGAAGAAAGCAGTCATGATTATCTTGATTTCCTGAGAAACACTGTCTCGGATGTTGAACAAAGATGTTCATATTGCTATTCTGTTCGTATAAGATATACTGCATTGACTGCTAAAAATAAGGGCTTCAGCTCTTTCTCAACAACCCTCCTCTACAGCAAGTACCAGAAACACGACCTGATAAAATCTATTGCAGAGCGAATTTCTGATGAACTTGAAATAAGTTTCCATTATGAAGACTGGAGGGAATACTGGAAATGGGGCATTGAGGAAAGCAAGAGAATGGATCTTTACAGGCAGAATTATTGTGGTTGCATATACAGCGAGTTTGAAAGATTCAAGAACAAACTCGCTAAATGAACTCTAAAGAGATATTAGTTAAAGTACTTGAGTATCTTCTCAGTCAGAAATCAAAACAATTAAAAGATGTCAGGAAAATACTTATAATAAAGCAGCATGATCAGATAGGAGATCTGATACAGATATTACCGACAATTAAATCACTTAATGACAATTTTCCTGATGCAGAGTTCTATTTGCTTGCCAGACCATATACAAAAGATATCATGCATGAAAATCCGCTTTTCAAGGAAGTATTAGCCTTTCATACCCACCCATGCAAATGGGGCAGTAACAGTTTTCTTTTCAGGAAGCGCTTTGATGTTGGGATAGTTATGAATACAGTTTCTCATTCTCTCACTAGCGATATTCTTGCCTGTTTATTATGCAAGGTTACAATTGGGGCAGATCATCCATTGATAAGAGGCTCCAGAACAAGCTTCTTGTATAACATAAAAACAGAGGCAATTGAAAAGGGTCAGCAATGGGAAAAATATTCTTCTGTCTTGAAGGCATTCAATCTTGAAACTCCAGTCTGGTTACCTCTTCTGGAAATATCTGATGAAGAGAAGAAAAAAGGAGCAAGTATAATAAAAGAAGTTGCTGATTGTGAAAACCCTGTTGCCATACATCCTCTTCACAGGGATATACGGAGAAGATGGGCTATTTCATTATTTGCAAGATTGATAATTTCCATTGAAATGAAGACAGGGAATAAGCCCCTGATAGTATGGGGACCTAAAGAGGAAGCCTTGAGAGATCGCCTGCAAACACATCTTCATGGCAGGGGTAATTTCATTCCAAAGACAAATATAAGGGAATTGATGGGAATACTTTTTAATTCAAGTTGCTTGATTGGAACAGATACTGCAACATATCATATTGCTTCTGCTTTAGGAAAGCCTACCTTGACATTGTATGGTGATGTAAGTCCTGATGAATGGCTACCTCCTTCAGGAAAAAGCTTCGCAATAGAATCTCCAGAGGGCAACATTAGAAAGCTTGGTTATGAAAAGGTGGAAAAGGAAGTATTTTCTTTCCTGGATTTCATCTCCACCAATAATCCTTGCCCTGCATGAAGAAGATAATAGCAAAAAGCAGATAAACAATAATCAATGACTGAAGGCTTCTTCTTTCAATTTTTGTAAGTTCAAAAACACCTTTTATTATTGGTTTTTTTGAAATATTGAAATTCCTGAAATTCCAG
This sequence comes from Candidatus Coatesiibacteriota bacterium, assembly GCA_016927185.1. Lineage (GTDB taxonomy): Bacteria > JAFGND01 > JAFGND01 > JAFGND01 > JAFGND01 > JAFGND01. Next base: position 5,338 of record JAFGND010000007.1, on the reverse strand, counting down.
CCCCATCTTGGTACTGCCTTTGAATAGGTAACAAATTCCTCCTTGAACTGGCTTGCAAGAAAGGATTCCTCCTTCAGGATTATTGACATATACTGTATAAAAAAAAGAAAAATTCCTGCTATCAGATAATAAGGGAAAAGAGTATTGGAAGATATAAGTATGCCTGTCGTCAGGAGAAGATTTCCTTGATAAAGGGGATTTCTGACATGCCCAAAAGGTCCTCCTGTAATAAGCTCTGGTGCTCCCATTGAAACAGTTCTTGTTGCACCACCTGCATAACTTAATGCCCATAATCTCAGTATTTGCCCTGCCAGAGAGACAAATATTCCGATAATGAATGCTGAAACATTATATTTACAGAAGGCAAGCATTATTATCAAGGGAATGATCGGAGTATAGCTTCTATACTTGAAAAGGAAATCTCCCAGGTTTACAATGAACTTCATTTTAAAATAAATCTATCAAGGGAGTTTCAGAGAGATTGTCCGTAAAAGTAACTTCATTGCAGCAGCTGATTACATTCTCCAAAACCATCTCCTTGAAAGACCTTGACTGGGAAATGAAATATACATTCTTCAAAAGCCTTTCGAATGGAGGCAAATCATCTTCCGCATTATCCGGCTTGTTGTAATAAATATAGGTCAATGGTAATTTACTGTATGAATGAGTATCACTAGCTGACATGAGACCGAAGGGAGTGCTGAAAAGATAATGAGAATCTTCTATCAATCTGACACCAAGCAGGTTTTTTGAAAACAGCATAATGTTTTCATGCTGAGCAAAGTTCTTCGATAGATTCTTGTCTGCATTCAATACCAGAATTCCCTGATTAGCGTGAACAAGCCCACAACCTTTTATCAAGAAACCTTTATTCTTGATTATTATCAGGCTGTAAAGAAGATGCATTATTTTGTCTATTATCTCATTGAATACTGCTAGATTATCAGCTTCACCCTTTTCTTCAAGATTCTGCTGGCAAATAACAAGCTGACCAATTTCCTCCTTCAGATCAAGCTTTAATATGAAATCCCATCTGACATAATAGAAAACACTTTCATCTGAGAATTCACAAATGCTCTGGAAATCCTCATGCTTTATTTTTAACTCCCTGTCTATATGAATATATAAAGGAAAACAGGCAGGAGATTTCTGTTTCATGCAGTATGATGAATACGTATCCTTCAGTAACTTATGCGATTCAGTTCCCCATATGGACAGGAGATTGACTTCAATATCACAAATCTTGAATGGGAACTCCTTGATTAGATAATTCTCACAATCCTCCAGAAGTAATGAGAAATATTCATCAGGGACAGCGAAATTCTTGAAGGTTTCCTTTTCAACAAAAAGCATAAGTATTGTTCTCCTTTTTTAATCCTGATCTTATTGCAAGTGCCATCGGTATCCAGAAGGTTTTCTTCAGAATGAGAGGATTGAAAAGCCCGAAAACGAGTATCCCTGCTAATAATGATGCCCATAACCAGTTTTCAAAAGACGCTTTTCCTGAATAATGGAAAATAAGCCCTAACAAGACTATTAGTGACAATAATGCAGGAATTCCGCTTTCAGAAGCTGTTTCAAGAAACATGTTATGTCCCATTATCGTTCCCCAGCGGAGTAATCTAGACTTGGCTGATGAATATTTGAGATAATAATCCTTGAATGAAAGCCAGCCAACTCCTCTTATTGGATTGGACTTTATCATATTGAAACCTGAAATCAATGCTGCTTTTCTTGAAACTCTTGAATATCCTCTGGGTTTTTCTCCACTGTAGGCTTCATCAATATCCAAAGTCATGATTATTGTATATCCTATTATAACTCCGATAAGAAGCAAAGGCCAGATTTTTCTATATAGCCAGAGGACAAGGAAAACTGCCATTCCATAGAAAACACTTCTTGCCATACTGTAATATATACCAGCAAGAATCACTATTAAACCAAGAAGAATTATATACTTAAGTTTGGTTTTCAAAAAAACTGATAAATAAATGCCTGATGCAAATGCAACCAGAAGATATAATGCAAAATAATTAGGATGGCTGAAAGGACCTGATGCCCTCAAGCTATCTTCTATCTCAATAAAAGTTTCCCAGTTTGGATCAAATCCCAGACTTGCAATGGTATTTCCGGTTTTTGACTGGAATACTCCCAATGCAGCCCAGAATATAGCTGGAATAAACCATGACAGGGCAACTCCCTTGAAGTCCCTTGTTCGAGATAATATATCAGCTGTTGCAATTGCAAAACCTGCCATTATAAGAAGTCTTATGAAGCCTATGGCAGAATAGTCAAGATTGTAACTTAATTGAAGAGAGAACATTGTGAATGCAATGAAAAGTGATAGTGTCAAAATTATTGAAGATGGTATTTCAAGGAATCTTTCCCTGCTTCTTATCTTGAATATAATGTATGCAGTCAGAAAAAGAACCCCACCATATTTTGAAAAACTGAAACCTCCATATTTTACTTCCTCAAGAGGAAACAATATGAAAGATAGATAAAGGAAATAGACAGGTTTATGATATAAGAGATAGATGCACAGGATTGCCAGCAATACCAAAGAGATATGATAAGGATAAAGGAAGGTGATTATCCCTGTCAGTATTGCAGAAAATATGCATAAAATCCTATTCAGCAATTTTCTTTTTCCTATCCCTGATTCGCTTCCAGGTAAACTGAAAAATGAAGCTGATTGCTGATAAAATAAAGAGAATATATGAATGTTTCTCATATCCAAATGGTGAGAGCAATAAATAACTGCCCCAAAAACCTGTCAAGCCCATTACGAAGTACTTTAAATTCCTGAGTAACAATATCCCCAATATTATTGATAGTATTATTCTGATAATCCAGAAAAAAAATGTTTCAGGTTGAATCAAATTCAAAGATGGAAACAATATAAAACCAGTCAGAAAACCAATAGTGAATGATGCTATCTTGTTGAAAAAAGCAAGCATCAAAGACAAAATTGATCCACCTATAAAGGATATCAAAACCTTTAACCATGTTGATATATTTAGAAAAGAAAACTTGCCAAGCAATGACCATAATGTATATATGCTTATTCCATATATAAGGAAAGGATACAGCCTCCATCCAGAGAAAAACAAGGCAAAACCTGCCAGAATGAAAATCCCTTTCATAAAGTTTTCTATCATATTCTTGCTTGAATATTCATATAAGCAAAACTAAGTCAATACTCTTTAGTGCAAAAAGATATTGCCAAATTTCTATGAAAATTCGAGATAAACAAGAACAAAAGAAGGTGAATATGGATATTTGCAATGTAATTGTCACGGGCAAATCAGGTGCTGGTAAGCAGCCAAGAATTGACGTTCTGAAGGATCTGTTTAATCTGAAACAGCTCTCTACTGGAGACCTGTTCAGATCATGCATAAAAGCTTTCAATGAACTTGGAATAGAAAAGGATATAACAGAATATGCTGAAAAAACTATTCTTGATGATGAAGAAGCAATGAAAATACTTCATGGAGCTGATTTCAAGGAAGTTGAAAAGGACGAACTTCTGCTTGGATTGAGAAGCAAATGGTATAGCTATCAAGGGCTTTTTGTTCCAGATGACATTACTAATTCAGTATTCAAGCATTATTTCTTGCAGGGAAATGCATGCATGTTTGTTCTTGATGGTTATCCAAGAACCAAATCTCAATGCAGGTTCTTGCTTGATCTTTGCAGTGAAATGAAGACAAGCATTAGTTTCCTTCTGCTTGTGGAGAATGATGATGAGAGGATAATCTCGAGAACAATTGGCAGGAGAATATGCCCAGTATGCAAGACTGTTTATCACATAGATTACAAACCTCCCCTGAATGGCAAATTCTGCTATAATGATGGTGCTGAAGTCGTTCTGAGAGCAGATGACATGGAAGAGAAAATTCGCAGAAGATTGAATGAATATTATGAAAAAACAATTGAATCTCTGGAATTCCTTATGGAAAATAATATCCCGATAGCAAAAGTAACAGGTCATCTTGAAGATTTCAGCGAGGAAAATGTAAAGAAAAGTGTGCTGGATTCCCTTGAAAAAATCGGACTAACTGTTTAGCTTATAGCAATTCGCATCGGCTTTCCCAACGCCTATGAACTGATCATAGCAAGGATAGGTAGCCCTCACATAATAGCTGTGGTCTTCACAGGCAAGAGTCACTTTCTCCATGACATTCTCAGATATTATAACAGGGCTTGAATACTTTTTCATAAGTAAACTCGTCTGTTTTTGATGACCTAAATGTCAAGATAAACATGTTTCTGAAAAATCTTATTTCATTCAAGGAATTCAGTTTTAACCACCTTGTTGAATGCTTCTCAGAATCTCTTTCTGCTTTTCAGTAAGATTCTTGGGAAATCTTACATTAATTTCTGCGAGATGATCTCCAGCCTGTCTGTTTACAGGTTTCACTCCCATTCCCTTCAATCTGAGAACAGTTCCAGGTTCAGTTCCCTCTGGTATGTTTAGATTTGCACTACCCCAAATAGTCTGGACATTCTGTTTGCCTCCAAGTAAGGCAGTGAAAAGGTCTATATAAACAGAACTTCTGATATCATATCCATCTCTTATAAAAATGGGATGGGGAGTTGAATAGAATTCTATCTGAACCTGTTCAAGTCCCTTGTTCTTGAGTCTGATTTTAGTTCCATCAAGAATTCCAGCAGGAACCTTCAGTTTTACTTCCTGGTTGAATGGTTCCGGAAGATTGAAATTTATATCTCCACCTTTTGCAGCAATCAAGAAAGGTATGTCCATTCTGAAGACCATCTGGTTTCTTTTCTGACGTTTTTGTCCTTTTCCACCCAGCAAACTGGAAAAAATGTCACCCCCTAATATATCTTCTATATTGAATACGCTTCCCTGTCCTTGTGAAGACCTGAAATTATTGGCACCATAAAAAGGATTTCCTCCACCAAAATAAGCATTTGATTCATTTCCATTGAATGGTCTTCCACCTTGTTCAAGATAAGTTTTGTATTCCTGGAAGCCGCCATTGAATCCCATTCTCCTCATTTTCAGATATTCATCATAATGCTTTCTCTGCTCCTTGTCGCTTAACACTGAATAAGCTTCTGAAATCAGTTTGAATCTTTCTTCCATCTCTTTATTACCTTTGCATCTGTCAGGATGGCATGTTTTTGCAAGATCCCTGTAAATTCTCTTCAGATCCTTTTCATTTACGTCAGGTTTGACGCCCAAAACTTCATAGAAGTTCTTTTCCATGTTTTTCCTCCTGATAGAAAATTAGCAAATTGCATGCCATAAAAAGTGCAGGAAAATCATTCCTGCACTATGTTTAAACAGAGTTCTCTAATATCTCCTTGC
>JAFGND010000037.1 GCA_016927185.1 Candidatus Coatesiibacteriota bacterium | reverse complement strand
TTATTGCCCTGAAACTTGTATCATAGAATGTAACATAGAGGATACTATCTGGTCCTAAAGTAACATTCCTTGTTCCTGTTCCCCAGCTCTGTTCTGAATACCACAAGATTATTCTAGCCTTTGGGTCAAATGCTACTAATCGATGATTTGAATTGATTACTGGAAAATATAATATCCCTTCACTGTCTATTACTATATTCATATCCATATCACTATTAAATGTTTCTCTCCATAACACTTGATCATCCTTTATTGCCATCAGACATTCATTACTAAAAGCATATACTGTACTATCTGATGAGATTACAGCTGTAGCACCTGGTGAATAATAAGGATTAGCTAAATTATTCTTTTTACTTTCTTTTCCAACAGTTCCAAATTCATATTCCCATAGAAAATTAGGATCCCTGGGACCTATTAATGGAGATAATCCATCCTGTCTATAATTGCTTCTCCAATCTGACCAGAAATGTTCTCCCCAAAGTAATGAAAACCCTACTAAAATCATTATAAAGATACGCATTCTATGCTCCTTTACTATTGCTATCTGTCTCCTTACCTAATCTTCACTATCCTTTTTGTTTCCTTCCCGCTCTTCACAATATAAACACCTTCTCTCCATTTGCTTGTGTCAACAGAGTGTTTGCCTTTGGGAAGGTTCATGATTAGCTGACCAGTAAGAGAATAGACTGCTCCTGATGATGGGAGGGAGAGAGACAAGCGGGATGAGAAGGGGTTAGGATTGGCAGTGAAGGATTGCATTGGGAGTTTAAAATTTGACTTGTAATCTGTAAAACCTGTCTGTTCATCATGTTTCACTAGATAACAATCAGCATAACCCGAACCATATGAATAAGTTACTCCTGCCATTATATATCTATTGTCATAGGTAATCTCAGAATAATAACCATAATCTTCATTGCTTCCTCCATAAGTCTTTTGCCATCTGAGATTTCCTGAAAAATCAGTCTTGAAAAGATATACATCAGTTGCTCCTGCACCATAAGATTTCGTAATCCCGCATAATACATATCCGTCACTCGCAATCTGGATGGAATGAGCTTCATCAAGGTCATTTCCACCGATAAGACTACCCCAGACATATGCCCCGCTTGAGTTGACTTTTATTATTGCTGCATCCCTCACTTTTGTACTGGAATCAGTACATCCACAAATAATATAACCATTATCTGATGTCTGCTGAACTCCAAAGCCTGCATCATTGATACCGTTGCCTCCATAGCAATAGTCCCAGATCTTGTTGCCTGATGAGTCGGTTTTTATTAGGTAAATATCATTACTGTTAGTTGAACTGTTATAACCGGTTCCGCATATAATGAAACCTCCATCATTAGTAAGCTGTATTGAATTGCCAACAGCATTGCTTCCCTTGTCAAAAACTTTCGACCAGATAGTATTACCCTGAAGATCGGTCTTTACAAGGTAAACATAACTTTCCGTATAAATCTGCGTTATCTTTCCACAAATTATGTAACCATCACTCAACTCCCTGACGCAATTCCCGTAGCAGTAGTCATTGTAATTCCTTCCCAATTGCCTGCTCCATGTAAGGTTTCCAGAAGAATCAGTCTTGATGAGGCTGATATAGAAGAGAGCTTTTGCATTACCAGTATATCCGCAGATTATGAAACCCAGATCAGCAGTTTCCTGAATGAAGTTTCCGCAATCCTCATGCATTGTATATGCATAGGTTTTCTCGAACAACTTGTTGCCGTTTGCATCTGTTTTTACGAGATAGATGTCTGCAAGATAGGAGCCGGAAATATAACCGCACATTGCATAACCGTGATCCGTTGTCTCTATTACGCAATTTGCAGCATCATATCCTGTTGTGCCGAATGTCTTCTCCCAGCAGAAAAGACTTGAAGAAGCCATCATGAAAATTACAAGCATCAATTTATACATGATATACCTTTCTTTTAGTTTTTCTTTGATTTAATAGACTTGTCTTTTTTAAATTCATTTAAGTCAAGCACAATTTTCCTGATATTTTTAAGTTGCCTTTAAAATCCCTTGACAAGATTTTATCATTTGCACAATTTTGCAAACATGAAAATGAAAAAACCAAAAAAGAACTACAAGAAGCTTGCAAGAGTGATTAAGGCAATTGCTCATCCAGGAAGGCTTCAACTACTTGATATCCTCAAGAAAGGCGATTTATGCGTATGTGAACTTCAATGTCTCATCAAGGATAATCCAGACTGCATTGATCACATTCAGGGAGATATCGGTTCTGATATCTCGACAATCAGCAGGCATCTCTCCCAGATGCGTGATGCAGGAATAATTGAAGACAGAAGGGAAGGCAAAAAGATAATCTACCATCTGAAAATCCCTTGCATGCTTGATTTCATTGATTGCGCTCTTGAAGCAATAAAGAACAAGGAATCTGAAGAGTAGGAAATGCAGAGAAAATACAAGCTGCTGCTCATGCTTGCAGTCTTTATTGCTGCGTATTTTCTTCCATTAGGTGGAAATCTTTTTCAAAAATCTTTGCTTGAAGCCCTGCTTATGCTTCAGGAATATGCAAGAGATCATGTGCTGCTATGCCTGGTTCCCGCTTTTTTCATTGCAGGTGGCATATCCCTCTTCGTATCACAAGCTTCCGTTCTTAAATATTTCGGTGTAAATGCAAACAGGATACTTTCCTATGGTGTCGCATCAATCAGTGGAACCATCCTTGCAGTTTGCTCTTGTACTGTCATGCCTTTGTTTGCAGGAATTTACACAAGAGGAGCAGGGATTGGTCCTGCAACAGCATTTTTGTATTCAGGACCTGCAATAAATGTACTGGCTATTATACTTACTGCAAGGATTCTGGGGCTGGAGTTGGGAATTGCGAGAGCTGCAGGTGCTGTTGTTTTTTCAGTAATAATCGGATTAAGCATGTCCCTTATTTTCGGAAAGGAAGACAGGGAGAGAATCAAGAAAGAAGGTTTTGCTGAAATAGAAATAGAAAAACCCAAAAGAAGTCTTGTGCAGGAAGTAATCTTTTTTGCATCCATGATTATCTTTCTTGTATTCGCAAATTTCGCTCCTCAAAAAACGATGAATATCAAAGACTTGTCAGGAAACACCTTTCAGGCGCTTTTGATAAACCAGGATAAAGAAGTCTATGAAATAAAACATATTACGCAAGACATAAACTTGAAAACTTCTGCTGTTGATAAGATCGAGAGAATATCAAGATCACAAATTATTGATATTCAACCAGTTGAAGGAATATATACATCGATATGGAAATTAAGATGGTATATTGCAATCGCTTCTATATTGATGCTTGCTATGGTTTTATATAAATGGTTTTCGAGAAGCGAATTAAGAGACTGGATAGATGTAACAATGGACTTTGCAATCCAGATTTTTCCTCTCCTGTTTGGAGGTGTACTGGTTGCTGGCTTTCTGCTTGGAAGACCTGGACATGAAGCAATGATATCTTCGAAATGGATTTCTTCTCTTGTAGGGGGAAATTCAATTTTATCTAATTTTCTTGCGTCAATATTAGGGGCATTCATGTATTTTGCAACATTGACAGAAATTCCTATATTGCAAGGACTTATGGGCGCAGGCATGGGTAAGGGTCCTGCACTTTCACTTCTGCTTTCAGGACCTGCATTATCCCTTCCAAGTATGTTAGTAATAAATTCGATTATGGGTTTCAGGAAAACATTCGTTTATATTATACTCGTAGTGGTTTTTTCAACAATAAGCGGTTTGATTTTTGGATTTTTTTTCCCTTAGAAAGGAGATGTAATGACAATATTGGTGCTGGGTCCAGGATGCCCCAAATGCAAGAAAATGTATTCCAATGTACAGGAAGCAGTGGAAAAGTCAGGAAGGACAGATATCAATGTGGAAAAAATAGAAAACCTTTCTCAGATAATGTCTTTTGGAGTAGCGTTTACTCCGGCTCTGATTATTGATGGAGTAGTGAAGGCAAGTGGAAAGGTTTTATCTGTAGATGAAATGCTGAAATTGATAAAGTCTTGATATGACAGAATTCCTTAACAATATGAATATCTGGATAAGTGCAAGTCCTGCAATGGCTTTTGGAGGATTGTTTATCTGGGGAATATTATCAGTAATATTCTCTCCATGTCATCTTGCCAGCCTTCCTTTGATAATAGGATTTGTTGGAAGTTCAATGAGTGAAAGCAGGGAGACACCTTTTGCATTCAAATTATCTCTAACATTCTGTATTGGCATATTTCTGACCATATTCAGCCTGGGATTGATAACTTCATCGATTGGTAGAATAGCAGGTGATGTTGGCAGTTTAATTCCAATAATTATCGGAACAATTCTGATGATACTGGGAATATATCTTCTTGATATTCTTCCATTTAATCTTCCCACATGGAACACTAATCTTACTTCAAGAAAAGGTTATATAGGGGCATTATTCTTTGGATTGAGTTATGGTGTAGTATCAGGTCCTTGCACTTTTGCATTTGTTGCTCCAGTTCTTGCCTTGATAACGATACAGAAGGAGATTTTATATGGTTTATTCCTGATGCTTGGATTTACTCTGGGACATATTCTTCCGCTACTTGTAGCAGGTACTTCCACTGGGCTGGTAGAAAGCTGGTTAAATCAAAAGCATTATATGAAAGCTGCAAATGCGTTCAGGAAAGTGTCAGGTGTCCTGATAATAATTGCGGGTATTTATTTCATTTATTCAAACTTAGTAAAATAAAGGTGAGGGAAATGAAGATGATTAATTTTTTATTGACTTTGCTACTTGTCGCTTTTAATTTGTCGGATTGCAGTTGCGGTGGCTCAAAAACAATGGATCAGAAGACAGAGGACAAGACAAGCGAAAACAAGGATGGTTCTGAAGCCACTGTATTCAAGGCTACTGGTAAATACCAATTCATTGATTTTGGTGCTGAAACATGTATTCCCTGCAAGCAGATGGTTCCAGTAATGGATTCCTTGAAAGTAAAGTATGCAGGAGTAATGGATGTGACTTTCATTGATGTCAGGAAAAGTGAAAACAAAGGTCTTTGCCAGTCTGCCGGAATCAGGTTAATCCCTACTCAATTCATTGTAGACCCCAAAGGAAAGATACTTGAGTCGCATCAGGGATTCTGGTCTTATGAAGAAATAACAAAAAAACTGGTAGAATTTAATGTAGAACCAGCACAAAGAAAATAGGAGGTGACATGGTTTCTGAAAGCTGTATCAAGAAAGAGGCAAAAGGATTAAGCATTTTCGAGAAATACCTGACATTATAGGTATTTGTATGCATAATAACCGGGATAATTCTTGGCAAGATAGCCCCGAATTTTGCTAAATATCTTGATAGTCTTTCATTAAATGTTAATAAGGATGCAGCCCCATCAGCTATGATTGGTGCATCAAATCATTTTGAAGTGGCAAAGGCAACAGCTACAATGCTTTTCGGTCTTTCTTCAGGGGCAGCACTCGCGACAGTTGTTGGAGTTCTCATAGAAGTTCCTGTAATGCTGCTGCTTGTTAAAATCTGTATCAAGACAAAAAATTGGTTTATAAAGGAGTAAAACTAATGAAAAAAAGAGTCTTGTTTCTTTGCAAGGAGAATTCATGCAGATCACAGATCGCAGAAGGTTTTCTGGATAGTCTTGCTTCTGATTCATTTGAAGTATACAGTGCAGGAAGTCAGGCAACTTCTGTTAATGCTTATGCAATAGAAGTTATGAGAGAATCAGGAATAGATATTTCAAATAAGAGAAGTAAATCCATTGAGGAGTTTTACGGGAAGGATTTCGATTATATTATTACTGTATGTGAAGAATCTTCCCTTAATTGTCCTGTTTTTTTCAGTAAGTCAGCAAGAAAACTGCATTGGTATTTTGAAGATCCAGCTAAAAAAGCTGGATTTTCAAAAGAAAGGTTGAATTTTTTCAGAAAAATCAGGGATGAAATAAAAACAAAGATAGAAGAATTCATCTCAGTTGATTTGGATGAAGATCAATAGGGGCTGTTTATTTGCTGCCCCCCTATCTTTTCTTCTATAATCAATTAGGTCTAATTGATTCCTGTAAAGACTTGCATACTTGCTGTCTGTTCTTATAAACTCGTCATGAGTACTTTCATCTTATCTAATACCATTTAATTGTCTTCCATTGATATCAACAAACATAAATAGTAAAAAATAATAATGGATTCTTACCAACAGATTAATGATTATTTAAAGAATGAACTTCAAATTCAGATTAATCTTCTTGACAAATGAATACTAAAAAAATACCTAAGTAGTATAAACTATTTGTCAGATTATGAGTGATTTCATAAAGAAATGCAAAACATATGCAACAAGAAGTTTAGCTTGTGTTATAACTTTATATCAATGAAATGAATAAAAAGAATTGATTAATGACCCAGAAGAAAAAAAGTAGCAAATGGGATTGGTTATTCAAGGACCTCTCTGGATCTGATGATAATAAATCAGAAGAAGAGATGCAGGAAATAAAATCAGAATATACTGTATTCATAATTATAGTTGCCCTTATTATCTTGTCTCTATTAATTTCGACATATTTAATAAACCATATGAGTCCTTTCAGGAAAACAAACTATGACAAATATTTCGGGATAGTAATAGCTTTTGATATTTTTCTGGCTTATTATTATATCCAAAGATCAAGAAAACGTTTTTTCGAAAAAGCCAGGAAGAACATGTCTGGAGACAAAAGTGCTGGAAAATTCTGGATCGTGAAGAAGATAGGCAAGGATGATGAAAATGGAGTAAAAGATGGTTTAAGAATTGCTTCCTACAAAATCAATAAATATGTGGTTTTAATAGTAATGGTTGGACTTACTGAGAGAATACTGTCTTTCATAAGAAACAAAAAAGTTATGGATATATTAACCAGGAAATCATCCATGTGGATAATGGCTTTATTGGCTGTTCTTTTTGCAGTAGGAAAGTATCTTTTTGATAAGGATAAAGAGAAAAGAAACAAAAACAAGATTTGAAAACATTCATTTCATAATAAGAACTCATTTCAAACAAGGACGGGTTGTTTCCCATCCTTGTTTCTATGAATAATCTCAATTAGCTCTTATATAATCCTTGTAAAGACTTGCATACTTGCTATCTGTTCTTATAAGCTCTTCATGAGTTCCTTCCTCTAGCAGATAACCATTACCTGCATCATCTTTTTCAATCACTATTATTCTGTCTGCATTCCTTATAGTACTCAGTCTGTGAGCAATAATAAATGAAGTCCTTCCTGCAATCAGTTTATTGAATGCCTCCTGTACAATACGTTCAGTAATTGTATCAACAGCACTTGTAGCTTCATCCAGAATAAGTATTCTCGGATTGGCAAGAAATATCCTGGTAAAGCATATCAACTGCTTTTCACCAAGTGATAGTCCTTCTCCTCTGCCGGAAACTTTAGTATTATATCCATCTGAAAGTCCGCTTATTATGTCATGACTGCCCAAAGCTTTTGCAGCCTTTATTACTTCCTCATCTGCAACATCCGGTCTGCTGTATTTAAGGTTATCCATTACTGTCCCGGAGAAAAGGAAATTATCCTGAAGGACTATTCCAAGCTGTTTTCTAAGGCTTGAAAGGGAGATATCCTGCAAATTAAAGCCATCGATTTTTATGGATCCTTTCTGAGGTTCATAAAAATGCGATAACAGATTGATAATAGTGGTTTTACCTGCACCTGTTGGACCGACAATGGCTATCTGTTCCCCGGATCTAACCAAGAGATTGAAATCTGCAAGTGTCCATGGTTCTTCCTGCTCCCTGTCATAATTGAAGTACACATTCTCGAAGGAGACATCTCCCTTTATCCTTGGTAATTCCGTAACTCCTTCCCTGTCTTTGATATCCGGGCTTGTATCAAGTAACAGGAAAATTCTCTCCAGGGCAGCTGACGCAGACAGCAGTTCACTGTAAAGTGATGAAAGCCATCTGATTGGACCAAAGAACTGCCCGAGATAAAGTATGAAGGCAGTAAGTACACCTATACCTATCTCCTTTATGGATACTAGATATGCTCCATAGAATAGAATTATTGCAATTGCAGCACCATAAAGTGCAGTTGTAATGGGAAGATATGTGTTCTGCAGTCTGCTTACATCCAGGACCTGTTTTATGTAGAGATCATTAACACCCTGGAATCTTGCAATCCTTTGCTTTTCCATAGCATAAGCCTGGATTACCCTGACTCCATTAATTGACTCAGCATATTCGGCAGTTATTATTGATAAACCTTCCTTGACTTTCCTGAATGCTTCCAGTCCTTTTCTTCTGAAGATTTCGGTTGCTACAAGGAGTGGAGGCAGCACAGCAAGTGTTGCAAGGCTTAGTTTCAAACTGTAGTTTACCATAATATAGCTAACTAGTAAAATGCTGAAAAAGCTATTCACAATGCTGAAAGGACCCCAGATGAGAGGTTCTTCAAGATTCTCTACATCCCTGTCTATCCTTGAGATAATTCTGCCTTCCTTTGTCTTGTCAAAATAGGAAAGTGATAACTCCTGAAGCTTGTGAAACAAGGCTTTTCTTAAATCAGTAAGAAAACTGAAGCCAGCTTTTACAACAAGTTTTATTTGTATATAAGCAATTGACCATAAAGTCAATATGCTCAGAAGGTATATCAGTGCCAGTATGAAAATCATATTGAAATTCCCGTCTGGCAAGTACTTATCAATTCCCATCTTTATCAAATGAGGAGGGAGAATTTCTGCTCCTACATATAGCAGTTCCATTACAAGACTCAAAATTATTGGCGCTTTGTAGGGAAGCATGAATTTCAAAACCCTTTTCAAAGTTGATCTTTTAAGGCTTGTTCTTGCAAACTGTTCTTCAAGTTCAATATCAATACTCATATCAAGCCTCCTTCTTGTCTGCTGCATCAAGAATTTGATCAAAATACACTTCCTGATATACTCCAGGAATACTTATGAGATCCTCATGTTTTCCCATCTGAACAATTCCTGCAGCATGACCATTTTGCTTATCAAGCACATAAATCATGTCACAATTCTGTACACTTGTTATCCTCTGGCTTATTATTATTGTCGTCCTTCCTCTAGATATCCTGTTTATAGCATCTCTAATCTCTTTTTCTGTTATGCTATCTACTGCCGATGTGGTATCATCAAGCACGAGAACAGGTGGTTTCATTATGAATGCTCTTGCCAGAGATATCCTTTGCTTCTGTCCTCCTGAAAGCGATATACCTCGTTCACCGATTATAGTGTCATATTTGTCTTTCAGTTCCTCGATGAAATCATGTGCAGAAGCTGCATCTGCTGCCTCTTTTATTGTCTCGCATGATGCATCAGGCAATCCGAAGCTTATGTTTTCAGATATGGTTGAATTGAAAAGGAAAGCTTCCTGGAATACAATGTTGATTTTCCTTCGGAGTTCATGCAAATCAATATTTTCGAGATCTATACCATTCACCTTTATGCTTCCTGAATCAGGTGCATAGAATCTGGAAAGAAGCTTTATTAGTGTGCTTTTTCCAACTCCGGTTTTCCCGAAAAGGGCAATATTGTTACCATAAGGTATACTTATGTTGAGATTTTTCAGTACAGGCTTTTCCTTTTCATAACCGAATGTAAGATCCTTTATGCATATCTCAGGTTTAGATGGGAAAGAACCTGCTTTTTCGGAATTCTTTATATCAACTTCTCTTGTCAATATTTCATAAATCCTGTCTGCACTTGCAACACTTGTCTGGAATACATCTATCAAGTGTTCAATGATCCTCATCCTTCTTGAGATATTCGTTAGATACAATATTGCTGTTGTTATAGAACCCACAGTCAGATAACCTTTTGAATTTAAATAACATCCAGCAAGAAATACTACCGGAATTGATACATTGAATAATGTTCCAGGCAGCATTATAAATTTTGTCCAGTAGTCAACTGCCTTTATCAATTCGTTTACAAAATTATTAATTCTAAACTCAAATTTTACCTCCTCACGATTTTGTGCATTAAATGCTTTCACAACTCTTACACCAGATACATTTTCCTGAACAACATTTGTCACGGAATCATATGTATCATCCACTTTTCTCCATAACGGACGTAATTTACCTGTGAATATCACAATTGCTACTATCGATGGGCAAATGCTTAACAATGCTGCAATACTCAATAATGGTTGAAGATAAACAAGCATTACTGCAGTTCCCAGAAGCAGAAGTACTGCCTCGCCACCAACTAGCATGACCTGGGAATAAAAAGCTGCGATTTTCTCTACATCACGGCAGCCTCTTGTAATAAGCTCTCCTGAGCTTGTCTTGTCATGAAAAGAAAATGGCATATAAGCAACTTTCTTGAACAAGTCAACTCTCAGGTTTGCAATTATAAGCTGGTTCAGCTTTGTATTGAGTATTCCCCTTCCGAATTCTGAAATGCTTTTAAGAATAGTCAATCCAAAGTAAATAATTGATCCAGTTAAAACATATCTGTCAATATTAGTAGTTGAACTCTGGATTTTATCAATTATGATACCAAGAATTCTTGGGAGAGCAAGTTCGAATGCCAGGACTGCAAGATAGAGCAGTACAATACTGACTGCAAGTCTCTTGTAGTTCTTGAGATAAGATAGTAGCCAGGATATTAAAAGGCGAGTGCTATTTTTTTGTTTCGTTTCCATGGTTTTTCCTTCCTTCGATACAGAATTTTTAAATACCTGCCTTCATTAAATCCATTTACAATGCTACCAAACATATCTAGTCTTACAATCATTTTTCGTTGAATTTGGTTTTCCATTTTTTTCTCCTTTCAATAATTAATAAAACAAAAAAGGCTAATTCAATTAGCCTTCCCAAACAAAAAATATTCTTCTTCAACAGAAGCAATTGGGAAAGGCAGTTCCTAACTTTAAAATCATGTTTTGTGCTTTCAAAAGAACGTGTTTTATGTCAAGATATAAATAAAATAGACTTGGAAAATCTCAGATAATTTCAGATAGCAAGAAATGAAAAGATATGCTATTCAAGGAATTAAGTTGGATAAAAAGAAGGCTTCACTGAAAGTGATTTATCTACAGTAATTCAGCAAATAGCTTTTACTCATTTTAGTCTCTGATTTCTTCTCTCCTTTACTATCATTTCCTCATAATTCAGCTCATCATGTCTATGGCTAGATTGAGGTTTCCGTGTTTTACTTCTTGACATATTATTTATTCAACAGGAACAACGTTTTTACAAGGTTTTGTAGAAGCAATCAAGGAGGTTTTCATGAGAGTTCTTGTTACTGCATCAATCATTCTTTTCTCATTATCAGTTCTTTTTTCTGCTCCTGGTGAGCTGAAGTGGCGATATAAGACTGAAGGAACTATTGATTATTCATCCCCATTCATTAATGAAAGTGAAGTCTATTTCGGAAGCAATGATACATATGTTTATGCACTAAATGCTTATGACGGGACTTTGAAATGGAAGTACAAAACAGGTGGTGGAATAGATTCTTCACCTCTTGTAGCAGATGCAAGCCTTTATATAGGAAGCAATGATACATATTTATATTCATTGAATTGCACAGATGGGACATTGAAATGGAGATATAAAACTGATGGAAAAATTGATTCTTCTCCCTCCCTGTCAAATGGATATATCTTCTTTGGAAGCCATGATACCTATATTTATTCTGTTGATATAGAAGATAGTGCGCTTAGATGGAGATATAAGGCTAATGCAGCAATTACATATTCCAGTCCCTGCATGGCAGATGGATCCCTGTATATTGGCAGTGATGATTTCAATTTATATTCTCTTAATGAAACTGATGGAGCATTGAAATGGACATTCAAAACAGATTACTATATATATTCATCACCAGTTGTAGAAAACAGCGTTGTATATTTTGGAAGCATGGACAGTTATCTCTATGCCTTGAATGTATCTGATGGTTCACTTAAATGGAAATATCAGGCAAGCAAGTATGTCTGGACTACTCCTTTCATTCTTGATAATATCCTCTATATGGCTGGAGGAATAGATCTCTATTCCCTGAATTCTTCAGATGGATCTTTCATATGGAGTTTCCAGGCAATAGATTCATTCAGATCATCACCACTTGCATATAATAATATAGTTTATGCAGGCAGTCAGGATTTCAACCTGTATGCAGTAAATATAACAGATGGCACTCTCAGCTGGAAATATATTACAGGCAATTATGTCCGTTCTTCACCAGCTCTTTTTAATGGATTACTATATTTCGGGAGCTGTGATACATATCTATATGCACTCGAGACAGACAGTTATCAGGATTTCAGGAAAGATAAATCTAGCGCAAAACTACCTGATCTTTCTATCTCCGCATATCCCAACCCCTTCTCCACCCGCCTGTCAGTTTCCCTGCCATCATCAGGAGCAATCTATTCCCTTACAGGTCAGCTTATTATAAAGTTGGGAAAAGGCAAACATTCTCTTGACACAAGTAAATGGAGAGAGGGAGTTTATATAGTGAAGAGCGGCATGGAATGCAAGAGGATTGTGAAAATCAGATAATATTTTCTATTCCATTTCAGGGAAATCTGCCTCTTTCAAGACAGACTCCCTGGTTATGGAAACAGGGGCTTTCCTTATTAATTAATCATTCATATATTTTCATATAAAGGAGCTTATCTGTATCAATCATTTCGAAACATATTTTCGGAAATGGATACTTGGAACGTTCACATATAATATACGAATATTTTATGATTTTGTCAAGGGAAAAAATAATTATTCTAAATAATTACA
>JAFGND010000006.1 GCA_016927185.1 Candidatus Coatesiibacteriota bacterium | reverse complement strand
GCAGGATGTTGATAAAAATATCAATATCTTCACTCTGGATAATGGGATGACATTTATTGTTGTTCCAAGACCTGAAATTCCCATATTCTCAGGAGTTATAGTCTTTAAGGTGGGTGGAGTTGATGAGCATCTTGGTATAACTGGAATAAGCCATATGATAGAACACATGATGTTCAAGGGAACTCCTGTTATAGGAACAATGAACTGGAAAAAGGAAAAGAGGATTATAGATGATATAGAAACAATAGGAAGAGAGCTTGCCTCTTTGTTTGGGCAGACATCAAAGGAAGCATTGAACAGGAAAGAGGAGCTTGAAAAAAAACTGAAGGATTTACAAAATGAAGAGAAAAAATTAATTATTGATAGAGAATGGGATATGATATATTCAAGAGCTGGTGAAATAGAGAAAAATGCATGGACAAGCAAGTCGAACACGACTTATTATATTTCTTTGCCATCAAATAAGCTTGAACTTTGGTTCTTGATGGAATCAGAAAGATTCATAAATCCATCTTTCAGGGAATTTTATCAGGAAAGAGATGTTGTTACAGAAGAATATAGAACGGGACAAAACCATGGAGACAATAAACTCTACAATGCTGTATTAGGAGTTTCGTTTCTTCAGCATCCTCAGCGTTATCCAGTAATAGGTTTTTATGGTGATATAAGAACATATACACTAAAGAAGGTATGGGAATACTTCAGTATTTATTATATTCCCAATAATGCAGTTGCTGCGATAGTTGGAGATGTAGATGTCGGTGAGGTGAAAAGCCTGGCCGAAAAGTATTTCGGGAGATGGAAAAAGGGCAAGCAAATTCCTCCCGTATGGAGTGGAGAGCTGCCTCAGGAGGGAGAAAGAAAGGTAACAGTCTGGCACTGGAATAATCCAACGTTAGTTATTTCATATCATATGCCATCCGAACCCAGGTATACTCCTGAGGGGAATGAGGAAGCATATGTTTTAAGCATCATTTCAGATATTCTTGCAAACGGCAAAACCTCAAGACTTTACAGGAATCTGGTTTTGGATAAAAAGCTGGCTACAGGAGTATATGCAGATACCGGTGATCCAGGGCCAAGAGGACCTGGGCTTTTTACAATAGAAGCTATTCCATTTCAGGAAGTGGATCTGGAAATGCTTGAAAGAGAAATATATTCTGAACTGGAAAAGCTTAAGAGCGAATCGGTATCAGCAGATGAACTTAAAAAAGTTTTGACTTTGATAAAAGCTTCAATGGTCTGGAAGTGGAAGGATAATACCTGGCTAGCAATGAGTCTTGCTTTATCACAAATAAACACTGGAAACTGGAATTATGACAGGGAGAAATTAAACTACTACGAAAAGATAACTCCTGAAGATATAAAGCGAATTGCAAAAAAGTATTTTACAGCAGAGAACAGGATAGTAGGTTATCTCCGCCAGGATAAGAACAGGAAGCCAGTAAAAGTCAACAAGGACTTACTGGAAAAGAGCAGACCACATCCTCAGAAAGGAGAGAAATGAAATGAGGAACTTTATACTCGTTTTTTTGCTATTCTTAATTACAAGCCTCTCCAACGCTAAAGTTTACGACCCGAAGGATCTGAAATCAACACCCTTGAAGCCTGTCAGAAAATTGAAATTCATAAAGAAGGTGCTTCCAAATGGAATCAAGTTGTTTATTTATGAAGATCATACCTTGCCTATTTTCGAGTTTTCCGGTTTTTTCAAGGCAGGATATTTATATCTCCCCTATAGAAAAGGACATATACCTTCAGCGAGCATGAAAATGATGGAAATAGGTGGTACTGAATCACAATCCCCAGAGATTATTGAAGACTGGTTTGAAAGAAATGCAGCAGGAATAAGATTTTGGGGTGACAGCGAGCTATGTGGTTTTGACGGGAATTGCTTAATTGAACATAGAACCCAGCTTTTGATCTTTTTTAAAGAAATATTGTTGAAACCGCGATTTGATGAAAAAAGATTTGACATTTTCAAGAAACAGCAGATAGAATCTATAATAAGAAACAGAGACAGACCCAGCTGGCTGGCTCATGTTGCATTCAATAAGTTGATGTATGGAAAAGACACTATATGGGGATGGAAACCAACTGAGGATGATTTCAAGAGCCTCTCCAGAGAGGATCTCGTTAGCTGGCATAAAAAATGGGTAACGCCTGGCAATATGTATATTGCCATTGCTGGTGATTTCAATGCTGAAGAGGTTTCCCGGGAAGTAGAAAAACTGTTTGATTCATGGAATGAAAGTCCTCCAGATTTTCCACAGATAGAGAAAGTAAGAGAAGATTATCCAGCAGGAATATATCTTCTGCCAAAGGAAGTAGAGCAGGCATCTATAGTGATGGGGCATTTTGGCGTGAAGAGATGGTCTGATAAGAAAATCCAGATATCGATGTTTAATCAGATTTTCGGATATGATGGATTTGCAAGCGTACTTATACAGGTAGTAAGAAATGAACTTGGATATGCATATGCTGTATGGGGTGGAATTGGCGAAGGAATAGACAAAGGTCTATTCAGGACTGTTTGTTATACAAAACCTTCCAGTGTTATAAATGCAATAGATGCAATGATAAAAGTGATTAATGATATGCAGCTTAATACGCCATCTGATACAACAATGTCAGTTTTCAAGGAGAAAATGCAGAATCAATGGGCTTTCAGGTATGAGAATTCTATGTCAGTTTTAAAGCAAGAAATGATAAGGGAATTTTTTAAAAGACCGGAAAACGAAGATGAAATGGATCTTGAGGCTTTTATGAAAGTAAAACCGGATGAAGTCAAGGCAGTTGCAGGTGACTTGATAAATACCAATAAATTACTTATTGTTGTTGTGGGACCAAAGGAACTGGAATCACATCTTGCAAAATATGGTAAAGTAAATATAATCAATATTGAAAACTAGTTTTACCTTTGTTTTTGATTTTAGAGAGGAAATTTGCTTACTTATCTAGCAAATTGTTTGATACAACAAGGAGGAGTACTTTGAATAAATTAATATTTCTATTTTTCCTGTTTATCCTTAATTCTCTTGTATTTGCTGAAACTTATTATTATGCTGAAGTGGAAAAGACTGAAAACCCAGTTGATATTTTTGATATAGAAAAAGAGCAGAAGAACAGCAATTCATGGAAAAGGGAAGTCTCAACAAGAGATGCTAAACAGCATGGTGATTGTGAAGATAAATGGAGTAGTGGGCAAAAGAGAGCCCATGGAAGAATGGAGAATGGATTGAAAGAAGGTAGATGGGTATATTTTCACAAGAATGGAAAATTATGGGGCGGAGGTCTATACAAGAATGGAAAAAAAGAGGGACATTGGGTAGTAAATTATGAAAATGGCTCAGTATTAATTGAAGAAAAGTATTCAGAAGGAAAGCGTGATGGTTATTCAACATTATATTTTCAAAATGGAAACAAGCATATTGAAGCAAACTATTTAGCTGGCCTGAAGGAAGGCAAATGGACAGAATGGTATAGAAGCGGAGTTATCGCTACTGAAGGAGAATACAAGTCGGACATCATGAAAGGAACATGGTTATATTTTAACCAAAGGGGAGAGAAGATCAGGGAAGAAGCTATGCAGAAGTAACCTGTTTTCTTCTCATTTTTTTGTCGTCTATGCTGTTTATTTTCGAAACAAGTCATTAATTATGCAATATTTTCGTCCTTTATTTTAAATCTCATTGACACAAATGCTTATAAATCAAGCTATTGTAAAAAAAACAAGCAAAAGGAGTATAAATGCGAATCCTTTTTCTAAATCCTCCATTTTTCAAGAACTATTGCAGACCTCAAAGAAGTCCTGGAGTAAATCCGGGCGGAACTCAATATTATCCTCTATATTTATGTTATGCAGCTGGTTATGCCGAGAAAAATGGACATGAGGTGAAAGTACTGGATTGCCCAGCAAGACATCAGGAGATTGATGTACCATTAAAAGTAGTACAAGAATGGAAACCGGATTTGCTGGTTGTCGAAAGCAGCACACCCTCTGTTTATAATGATATTGATGTAGTAAGGAGATTAAAAGCAGTTAAACCTGATTTATATTCTGTTCTTGTAGGAACTCATGTTACAGCAGTTCCTGAAGAGACAATGAATATAGACAATACTCTTGATGGTATATTGAGATTTGAATATGAATTGACTGTTGCTGAACTGGCACAAGTACTTGAAGATAAAGGTGATATCTCGACAGTAAAGGGACTGACATACAGAAATTCAGAAGGCAAAATTATGCATAATGAAGACAGGGAGTTAGAAACCAACCTTGAAAAATTCCCGTTTGTATCATATCAGTATAAAAAGCATCTTGTACACTCAGATTACAGATATGCACATTCCAGACATCCAATACTCACTTTAATCACTACAAGAGGATGTCCTTTTCAATGCATTCAATGCGTTTATCCCCAGACATTCGCAGGACATAAAGTCAGACTGAGAGATCCAGAGGCGATTGTAGATGAAATAATCTGGGCATGGAACAATTTTTTCCTGAGAGACATTATGTTCGAAGATGACACTTTCATTGCATTGAAATCTCATACAATAAAAATCTGCGAAGAAATACTGAGAAGGAACTTCAAGTTTTCTTTTTCTGCCAATGCGAGAGCAGATGCAGACGAAGAAACTATAAGTATTTTAAAGAAGGCAGGGTGCAGGCTTCTCTGTGTAGGGTTCGAGAGTGGAAACCAGGATATTCTTGATAGAATGAAAAAATCTCTTAAATTAGAGAAAGCTTATAAATTTGTTCAATATACAAAAAAGCATGGTATACTTGTCAGGGGATGTTATATGATAGGTTTACCAGGAGAAACAAGAGAAACCATGAAAGAAACACTGGATTTTGCCATCAAGCTTAACACAGATACTGCCCAGTTTTTCCCGGTAATGTTATATCCAGGAACTGAGTTTTATGAATGGGCAAGGAAAGAAGGTTATCTGAAAACTCATGACTACAGAGACTGGATAGACAGGGAAGGATATTACAGGACACATTTAAGTTATCCTGATTTGCCAAATGAGGAAATGGTTTCCTTTTGTCATAGTGCAAGAAAGGCATTTTATCTGAGACCTGAATATATAGCTCATCAAATATGGTGGACAATAAAACATCCTGGTGAATTAACCAGAAATATGGATTATGCAAAGATTTTCTTCAAGTTTTTCAAGAGAAGCAAGCCAAAAGGAAAAGCTACAGATGTTCTTGAAGAAAAAAAGTGTTGAATGAAACTTCCATAGACAGAAAACTATATCATTAAAACTTATCTGGATTTAAGAAAGGTTTTTTGCAGGAACCTTTCCTCATTTTATAACGACTATTTTTTGAGAAATTATTGTTTTGTTTGTCTTGAATACTACAATAAAGACTCCAGATTTAGCAGGATTCCATGTATAATTACCTTTGCCTAAAGACAGAGTGAAAGTCTGTTCCTCAAGGAATTTACCATTTACATCGAAAATCTGCACAGCGACATTAGTATTTCTTGGAAGATTGATTTCCCAGATTGCTTTGTCTTTTACAGGCATTCTTGAAATAAATTTTATTCCATAATCTGGCAGGAATTTACCTTTAGCAAAATCTAAAAATGAATTCTCTTTTTCTTCGATTGTGAAGTAATTGTCGCTTTGGTCTTGCGTTTCATAAGTATTGCTTTCAACAACTTTCACTTTTGCAATAGTAGTTCTTGGTGTATCATCAGGTATCATCCAGCTGAACTCACCATCATTAGATTCTGATGTTGCAATATTCTGCCAATTCAAACCAGCATCTGTCGTAAACAGAATATCAACATTTCTCACTTCTCCAGTTGGTGTCCATTTTATGATTTCTGAACTTCCTGCTTTCCAGTATTCACCACCATTAGGTATATCAACCCTGAGGGATTTTTCATCCTTGTTAACTGTGCAAGCATAATTGAAAAGAAGGCCAATGCCACAATTCCCGTATTTTATTCTGAAATAGCCTTTTTCCCCCCAGGAAGCACCCCAGGAATTCTTGCATACCCAGCATTGGAATGCGTCATCCCATCCTGCTAATACTACTGCATGACCTCCAAGGAAAGAACCATAAGTATATTCATAAACACCACCTTTATATGCCTGGAAATCTTCATAAACCATGAAAGAAACTGCAACTGGTCCCTTTCTTAATGCTTCTTTCAAAGGCGGGACTGTAATACTGGCAATATTATAGCTTGATGCAGCTTTTTTCATTCTGCTTTGCCAATCGCTGCATCGTTCCGAACAATCAGCATTCTTGGCTTTATAAGGAAAACATGCTTCATCAGGTATTCCTGGATTTACTATGAAAGCGAGAGCGGATCCATGGTCTCCACCTCCACAATCCCCAGCATTACAGCAAGTTGATACGAGATACTGTTCACTAAAATCGAATTCATAAAATGGATTACCATTTGTTATCTTTTCCTGTCCCTCAAAAACACCAACTGCTGCAAATGCCCAGCAAGAGCCACAGCTGCTTTGATTTCTTACAGGAGTAAGCCAGTTATACCCTCCATAATTATCCCATCTGAAATTGTCAGGTTGCGATAAGTTCTCATAACTTACTTCAACCTGGACTGGCGGAAGTTTTTCAGGTAGTTTAGTTCCGCACATAAGTTTTCTTATTTCAAAGGGTTGAGAAAAAATCAGGTTGTTTTCTGCATTCCATTTCGCATTCTTTTTCACTATCGCTTCTTTTATCTGCCTAATTGTTGCAGCTTCTGAAAAAAGCAAATTGCAGGTTAATGCTATTATGATAATCAGAAGAGTCTTCATCATTCCTCCCTCTTATTTTTTTCCTGGATGTCTTTCATTATTTGTTGACTTATCTGAATTCCCCACTTCTGGCCTATTTCCATAGCATCTTTTGTAAGGCTTGGCTGGACAGAAACTATCTTCTTGCCAAGGGGAGTTTTATAGAATTCAATCATCCCCTTTATATCTTCATGAGTGAAATACTTGTCATAAACTGGAACAAGAAGATTTATCATAACATCAGTTTTCAGGTTTTTCATGAAGTTCTTCCAGTATTCATCAGATATTGCTGGTGCTGTTTTTTTCATAATGTTTATCAGATTCTGGATCGCCTGTTTGGAATTTTCTTCTGCACCAGTCAGTTCCAGAAGCAGTCTGATATCTTTTGTTTTATCTTCAGAACTCTCTTCTGCAAAAACCTTCAATGAAAATGATACCAAAAGAAGAAGTATAATAATTCTGAATTTCATAAAATGTCTCCTTGTGAATTTTATCTGAAGCTGTTTAAGTAACAAAAAAAGTCAAGAGATTTGCTATGCTTGACAGAAACACTAATCAATACAATTTTTGGCGAGTGAACAAGTTTTACCTGTTACTATTTCTTCTGCTAACAAGCTGCAGCAGGAAGATTAATGTAGATTATAAAATAACATTTCCAAAAGATCATGGAATTCATAGCAAATATGTCGTAGAATGGTGGTATTATAATTTCCACTTGAAAACGGAAGATAATCAGAAACTGACAGGTATAGTAGCCTATTTCAATAATCATTTCAGAATTCAGACACTTTATAATGCTGACAAGAAGAGTTTCAGATATTTTTTCCAGAAGGGGAAATTGATAAGTTCAGATAAGGATCTAAACCTGAAATGGATTCTGTCAGATACTGATGTTTTCAAAAGCGTAAATAAAGACGGTTTCATTTCTGAAGTGAAAAATCCTCAGTTAACATGGAATCTTAATTTCAGGTCAACAAAGCCAGTATTTCTCATTGGGGGAAATGGTCAGGTCCCTTTTACTGTTGGCAGCAACCACTATTACTCTTTTACCAGACTTGAAGTAGATGGGGAAATGATTAATGACGGGGTGAAAACCAAAGTAAAAGGACTTGCCTGGTTTGATCATCAATGGGGAAATTTCTCGATGGATCATCTCTGGCACTGGTTTGGGATAAGATTGGATAATGGAAGTGATATAGTATTTTACAAAGCTTTCAATATGAAGGGAAAGATAATAAATAAATATCTGTCCTTGTATTATAAAGATGGAAAAATTGTGAATTCACAGGAATTTGAACTGAATGAACTAAAGAACTGGTCTTCACCTGATTCAAAAATAACATATCCAGTCTTATGGAATTTGAAATGTAAATCTCCAGCGATAGAATTGGATATTGAAACAGATTTCATTAACCAGGAAATTTATACTCCAAAAGAAAGAGTCTTTTATGAAGGCAGTATAAAATGTAAGGGACAATTCGAAGGCATAAAGGTATCTGGAGAAGGTTTTGTTGAGATGATTCCTTATTAACAAGGCTGACTATGGACGATATGAATCCCATTTTTCAGAGTATTTATGATTATATTCAGGTAGAACTAGCCCATATGTATCCCAATTGGTTTCTGGAACCAACTGTAATAAATTCAGGCATAAGCTTCATTATCCATACGCCTGAAGGATTAGGTTCAGGTAACGTATTGT
The DNA here is from genome assembly GCA_016927185.1 of Candidatus Coatesiibacteriota bacterium. Taxonomy (GTDB): domain Bacteria; phylum JAFGND01; class JAFGND01; order JAFGND01; family JAFGND01; genus JAFGND01. The sequence goes on along the minus strand of JAFGND010000006.1, from coordinate 92,201 downwards.
TTAGCACAATCAAGCAAAAATTCTCCATGAAAATAAGTCAGAAAGGTAACAATCATGCTGCATTTGTTATCTCTACGCTAGTAAGTGAAGCAATCAGCAAGGGTATTCCTTTCAAGGAAACAATAAATGAATTCATGAAGCAAATCAATAAACTTGACAATCCTCTTAGAAACATATTGTTATCGATAAAAACAAGTCTGGAAAAGCAAGGTTTTTATATCTGTAAATCAAAAGCAATTCCTTATGGCTTCCAGGTATTTTTTTCAAAAGAGAATGAAGTATACAGGATAAATACTTATCATACAAAAAACAGGGGATTGAGTATTCAGTATCTGCCAGGCAATAATAAGAAAAACCAGGAGATATTCAAGTCAGTTATCACTGCAGCTATACCCAATGAAGCTCAAAATGAATGGAAAGTACCTTATGCATGTTATCTGGGAATTGATGAAGCTGGCAAGGGAGACTATTTCGGACCTCTTGTGGTTGCTGGTTTTATTTATAACGAAGACTATAGAAACAGGCTGATTGATATGGGAATAAAGGATAGTAAATTATTGATTGATAAGCAGATAATTGAGATCTCATCAATCTTGATGAAGGAATTCTTGGAGAAATGTATTATCAAGGTTTTCTTGCCTTCAACTTATAACAAACTATACGAGAAGTTCTCAGCATCTGGAAAGAATCTTAATGATCTTCTTGCCTGGGCTCATAGCAAAGTCCTGGAAGACGCTTTGAAAAAATCAACACTGGAAGCAGTTCTCTCTGACCAGTTTACCGATGAAAAAACGATTTCAAAAGCATTGAGAAAAATATCATCGCGGATTGAAATAAGGATAAGAACAAAAGGAGAAGACAATCTGGCAGTTGCAGCAGCAAGTATTCTAGCCAGGGCAAGATTTTTGATTGAATGTGAGAAATTGGGTGAGAATCTGGGGAGAAAAATACCATTGGGAAGCAGCAGTGAGACTGTTCAGATTGCAAAGGAAATCAATTTACAGAAAGGAAGAGAGATCCTTTCCAGTTTAGTCAAATTACATTTCAAAATTACAGAGAAAATATTATAACCTATCTTATTATTTGTATCAGATAGTCTTTGCTATCATATATTCCAAGCAGTTTTAATTCCGGATTATCTTCTACGAATTTTATTAATTCTTTCCTGGCTTTATCAGAAAGGAATATCTTGTCTTCCTCATAACCCAGATTTTCGGTATGAATTATAACATGAGTGATATATTTCCTCTTGATTATTTCCTTTAATGATAAAGCGGAAGGGAAGTCATCAACAGCTTTCTCTATTTCAATATAATCACTATCTGGATATGCTGTATACATGTTAACCAGTTTTTTCCTGTGAAAAACCGCGAAATAAAGACATTTGGAAGGTTTCATTGAGACTCTGTTAGTTAAATTGTTTGTTTTAGGATCAGGTATGGTTATTTTATGAGAATATGGGTATAAATCAAGTAATACAATTTCATTATTCGAGTTTTTTAAAGTCTTGTATACTCCAGGTAGTTCTTTTTCCAGTGGATGTCTCAGTAATTTGAATTTCATTGGTAATATCTCATAGAAAGATATGAACAGTATTAATATGGAGATTATAAATTTTGTTTTATGCTTCAGTTTCATCTTCCTGAAGCATACTTCTGAAACAATACCTATCAGAAAGAGAATGCAAAAAACAAGCATTATGTTGGCTCTTCCAGGAGATCTTATACTTTTATATCCAGGTATGAATTTGTATAGAAAATAGTAGGGCAGGGGAATAAATTGATTATTCCATATTTTGCCAGGTCCAGATGCGATTACGAAGGAAATGATCAATAGAAATAGAAACAGGAAAACAAATTTCCTTAAATCTCTATCTATTTCGTTTTTCTTCCATAGACTTATAAATAAAGGCAAGATAATAAGGAGCAGCAAATATGGCATAAAACCTATATATGCAGTATGTTCTTCAAAAGGTATCTTTGGTTTTAAAATCTTGCTATATAAGCTAAAGGTTTTCAGAAAGGGGCTTGGATTAAACAAATCCCTGAGACTCAAGCTTCGTTCTATAGCCTTATCAAGATTTATATAGAAAATAGGTGTTTGCTTGTAATTCAAGTAGTATGGATATGCAAATGGAGCAGTGATTATGAAAACAGACAAGCTGAACAAAAGGAAATCCTTTAGTATCTTGCCTATCTTGTTTTTTTCCTGTTTCTCCCTTATAAACAAATATAATATAATAAAGGGTGCTAAAAAGAATCCATAATACCAGCAAGATATTATCTGCATACCATACAAGATTCCTGAAACAAACAAGAAGATCCTTTTATTTTTTTCCAGGAAAATTTCCATTGAAAGCAAAGACAGTGGTAAGAAGTAGATTGTATGCAGTTGTGTTCTAGGTATGTTTGTTGCATGAAAGGAATAAAACGCATAAACCATTGATACACCAAATGAGATTAAAGGATTGAATCTCAAGTGTCTAGCATACAAATACGTGCACAAAAGACATAAGGTGAACAATAAAATTGTTGTTAAATTCAGCGCAAATACTGGATTATCAGTCAGATATCTTATAGGCAAATACAGTAACAATGCTCCGAAGAACTGATCCTGTCTAGCCAGATTGTATTTCTTCGGATAGCCCATGGGAATATGAAAGAAATTTCCAGGTTCATAGATAATGCTGTATGCTTGCCAGTCTAAAGTATACAGGACAGTATCTGAATCTGGATTCATAAACAAAGAGTTATAAGACAGTTTGGGAATTTCCCAGAGATAGATAATAGATAGAAAAAGAGCTGTTATTGCTACAATTACTATCTCTGATCTCTGCTTCAAACTTAACATATCACAAAATTCTAAAATCATATATTGCACAACATCTAGTGCAAATAGGAAAAGATTTATGCTTGTAAAATAATTTTCTCAAGTCCTTGTATTTACTTCCAAACCAGATTTCTCTAATATTCTGCTCATATATATTTCCTAGATTTACGTGAAAACATCTGCTTTCAGGAACAACATTTCCATTTGGCAAGATCATCATTGTATTCCATGGAACTGTGCAGAATTTTCTTCCCAGGAATCTGTCATGATGCTTGAAATATATCTCTATATCTTTCTTTTCATGAATATTGGGTAATATATGGACTTTATGCTTGTTGTGGATAAAACTTACCTGTTGATAAAGCATATCAGTATCTATCTCTTTCAAATCGTCAATTGTGAAATTGCTTTCAGAAGCCTTGTATATACCATTTTCTAGATTACCGAATATAGAGTTATGCTTTGCTGCCATATCTGCTGTAACAAAATCAGGATAAAAGAACGTATATCTGTCAACATTCCAGTCTTTTGCAATATCATAAAATTGCTTTATATGCAAATAGTTCAAATGAGTAATAGTAAAGGATATATCAATTTCTATTTTCGAATTCATTTCATTTTTCAGTTTTATCAATTCGTTCAAGCCTTCAATTATCTTTTCATAACAACCTTCAACTCTTCTTATAGAATCATGGATTTCCTTTATTCCATCTATTGAAATATGTATCATATCAAGTCCATCATTCAAGATATTCTCTGCATGTCTGTACAACAAGAAACCATTAGTCAGCATCTCAACCCTGAGATCTTGTTTTTTCAGCATTTTTATAAGTTCATGTAAATTCTTGTATAATAAAGGTTCGCTTGCACAAATGACTGTGACCGGCTTGAATTCACCAAGACTCTCTATAAAAGTTTTTGCTCTATCCAGATCCAGATCCTGCTTTTCATTTTCTCCAGCAAGATTCTTATAAAACTGACTTTCCCGGTTTTCTCTCCCTACATCACACATTATACATTTCATATTGCATCTGTTAGTCACTACAAAGAAAATCATTTTTGGCATAGAAACAAAAATGTTGAATTTCATCTTCAAGTCATTCTTGAAAGCAGAGATCTTTCTATTTAGCATCAGGGAGTGACATTTTAAACTATTTGCTTTTTGGCAAGAAAAAATGTTCATTGCAATTACTAATAAAAAGAATTTCTGATAAAAAATCCTTTACAATAATAGACAAGGTATGATCTTGAATAGCATGATAGAACTTAAGGGGATTAATTTTTCTTATTCCGCAAACAGGATATTTTCAAATCTCAATCTTGAAATTAAAGAATCATGCATATGTTCACTAGTTGGCAGAAGTGGAATTGGCAAATCAACTTTCTTGTATCTTATTGGAGGCTTGCTTAAACCGGAAAGTGGAGAAGTAGTTGTATTAGGCAAAAACCTTGACAAAGAGAATGACATCAGCTTGTCTAATTACAGAAATACAACAGTTGGATTCATATTCCAGCATTTTCATTTGATAGATACATTGACAGTCAAGGAAAACATTCTTATTCCTCATCTGTTTTCAAGGAAAGCTGCTGGCAAGGAAGCCGCACTGGAAAGACTTGATATGCTTGTCAGGGAGTTGAAAATAGAGGATTTGGTGGATAGATATCCAGACAGCTTAAGCGGAGGTGAAAGGCAAAGAACAGCTATTGCAAGGGCATTGTTGAATAACCCTCAAATACTGCTTGCTGATGAACCAACCGGAAACCTGGATAGTGATAGTACCGAAAAAATACTGAATATTCTCCATGCATGGCAGAAGGATGAAACTTCTAAATCAGGAAGATTGCTTTTAATGGTCACTCATGACAAAAATATTGCTGGAAAAGCAGACAGAAAGCTTGAATTATCTGAGGATGGATTAAGGGACATAGATGGATAATACAAGTCTTTTATATCTGGTGAAACGGGATTTCAAGAGAGAAAGAAAAAGATTCATTGGTGCTCTTTGGAGCATTTTCATAGCAACTTCACTTCTTTTTCTCCTATTGAGTCTTGGTCTAGGAATAAGAAGTTATGTTATTGAAAAGATACTATCGAGATTGCCTTCTAATCAAATAATTGTAAGGTCAAAACCACTGGATCTGATGGGAGTGAGTTTTTCATCCAGTAAATCCAGCGGTCTCAATAATAACAAAGTAAAGGAATATGAAAGCTGGAAAGAAATAAAAAAGGTCTATAAGCAAGCAGATGCAGCATTTCCTGTACATGTTTATGGCAAACTGATTAAAAGCTATTACGGCAGCGATGCAATAATAGTTGGTTATGATAGTGAATATCTGGCAAGTGGACAGGATTGGGAAGATAAATTCAAGTATGAACCAGGTAAACCAGTACCAGTTGTTGCTTCTTCAACTTTGCTGGAAATCTACAATGAAGCATTTGCATCTGCAAATAACCTTCCCAGATTGACAGAGAAAGATATAATAGGCAGGGAATTATTTCTGGATTTAGGGAAGAATTCTCTCAGAAGAGCAGAGGATTACAGTCCTCTGAATGTCAAAGGAGTAATCATAGGGTTTTCGAATATTTCAACTATTTTTGGAGCAAGTGTACCTTTGGAATATGTCCTGAAATGGAACAAGATGTTCGGGATGAAGGATAATAATTATTCAGCTTTGATTCTGGAAGTAACAAAACCAGAATATGTTGATGAAGTTGTTAGCAGGATTAAAGATACAGGATACAGAGTTGAATCAAATCTGGAGCTCTCAAGAAGATTGACAACTCTTACAAGAGTAATGATAGGCATATTGCTTATTCTGGGATTGCTTTTCCTGTTTCTTTCTCTCATCAACCTGGTTAATATTTTCAGATTGATTGTTAACGAAAGGAAGAGAGAAGTTGCTCTGTTCAGATCTTTAGGGGCAAGCATAAAAGATATAATCAGTCTTTTTGTTTTAGAATCAGCACTGCTTGGTCTTGCTGGAAGTATTGCAGGCATTCTATCAGGATTGGTTTTTTCATTGATAGCACAGAAATATTTGCTTGCTGCATTACCAAGTTTTCCTTTCAAGCCTCTATATCTATTTACATTCTCTCCACTGGCAGCATTGCTGATAATAGCTGGCACAATAGTTTTATGTGTTATTTCTCCTTTTTCGATATTTGTTAAATCAGCATCTTCAGATCCGGCAAAACATCTGGGATAGTTATGCTATTATGCAAATTTTGTAATCAGGAAGGCAAGAATACATGCTTGATTTTCCTTAACTCCCCTCTAAACAAAAACCGGAATTTAAGCTGGAAAGATCTGTTGATAAAATATCAGGAAGGATCAGTGGAAGCTGAAACAGAACTTTCAATAAGATTTTGCTATTTCTGCTGCAGTTTTATAAGCCAGAAATACTCAGGCAGAGCTAATGAGATTGATTATATGTTAATGAAATCTGTATGTAGTGGAACTTATGAAACAATAATAGAAAATGATATTGTAAACAAATGCATTTCAAAAATAGTTGATATGAATGATAAAGATAAAGAGAGAAGGGAAATTGAAGCTTGTCTAGGGACTCATCTGAAGCAAAGTTACTATTTTGAAAAAAGGAATAACGAGGGAACTGCGAAATATCATGATGCTCAAGATAATATCTTGTCATATTTGAAGATGGAACTAAAAAGAAATGATATCTTTGATTATAATCAAAAAAGGGATTTCTTCAATATGACAAAAGTTGAAGAATCCATTCCTGATATAGTCAACATGGACATGGATAAGGATGATTTCTATGAAGATTTATGCCTTCATCTGAAAGGAAGGAGAATAGAGAACATATCAAGATTAATAACAGAAATATATGATTATTACCGAATAAAGACAGGTTCAGCAAGTATGAGGGTTGAAAGAGGGAATCACATTAATATCAGCGATGCAGTACTTAAGATAAGATATATGAACGATATCTATCTGATAAGTATTGATGATAATATAGATGATAACAAGCTGTGTAAGGAAATAGAGAATGAGAATGCCAGCAGAATTGATTATCTTGATGAAATAGATATAGAAGGTACGCTGGGGAATTTAACAGATGAAGTTTTATCAAAAAGAAGATATTTGTCGGAAAAAGAGAGAAGCATTAGAAAAGAATTCCTGATGGATTTATTTCTTGAAAACATGAGTGATGAAAAATCTGCCATTTCATTAATAGGGGACGTATTGAGAAATGAAGGATTAGATACATCCAATTTGAAACGAATTCAGGATGAAATATATTACGATAAGCAAAAAATAGAGACACTGTTAATTGCTTTTTACCTTGAGATTTTTCATGATGACTATCCTGAGTTGAAGGATTTACTCGGTAATATTTCAAGAATAATGTTCAGGAATAAAGACGAAAGATCTCAATGGGTAGACCGCAAGTTGAAAAGATACAAGTCATTGTTTAGCAGACATAAGTACTGAATTCCTGAAGATTCTCTTCAATTGTTTTTTCCTTGTTAACAAAATACGGTTTCAGGAATTTCATCTTGCATTTGGTAAATGGAAAAGGTACTATCAGCCTGTCCCATGTTTTCATTCTAAGTTGCTTTCCATATTCGATTTTCACAAAAACCAGAGGTATACCAGATTTCAATGATAGATAAATTATACCTTTTTTAATAATATTTACTGGACCTTTCGGTCCATCAGGTGTTATTAGCACAGAATAACCATCTTTTATGTTTTCAAGCATCTCCTTCAAGGCCTGGGAACCACCTTCTGTATCGCTGCCTCTTATGTTCCTGTAACCAAACTTTTGAAGTACTATTGCAATCAGCTCACCATCATAGTGTCTGGAGACAAGAGTGACAGCCTTTGTTTTTCTAAGAAAAAAAGGTATGAAAAGCAAGCTATCATGCCAGAAAACGAAAATGCATCTTTCTGCAGGTTTGTTTTCCACTCCCTCTATTCGAAGTGTATGCCCCCATGCTCTCAAAATGGAAGTTCCTATTGTCTTGAAAAAGAAGATTCCGAATTTTTGAAGATTAGAAGGTTTTGTAGTCATAGATAAGCTCTGCCCAAAAGGCTTGATTTATTTAAATCTAAGTAAAGCTCTGATGAAACCATAAAGAAAAGAGAAACTCCTAACTAAATCCATATAAGGGATATATAATGCAGCTTTTTTATCTATTGAAAGACTCCTTTTGTAAAAAGGTAATGAAAGAACTATATGCATGAACAGGAAGAAAAATGACATTGAATTAATAAAAAGACCATAGGTTTTTGAAAATAAGAAAACTATGAAACTGGAAATAAACAAGAATGAAAACAAGCCAACTAAACCTATCTGGATTTTAAGCTCCTGTGGAGTGTTGCTGTCATTTTTTATTTTATCAGGATGGGATTTAAGCACCAAATACTTCCAGTAAGAAACATTGATTTTTCTTTTTATATATGATATTAGTGATACAGGATGTTCATGTTCAATAGAAGCTTCAGGCTGAAAAACCATTTTCAATCCCTTGTTATACATTCTGAAACTTAACTCATGATCTTCCACAGCTGCATTTGGGTATTTAGTATTGAAACCTTCAAAAAGAAGAAAAGTTTCTCTCCTGAAACCGGCTGAATATGTAGAAATGAAATCTATTTTTCCTTTATTTTTCATCTCAGAGATCATTCTTCTGTATCTTTCTTCATATTCAAGTTGAACATATCTTGCTATTATTTCTTTCTGTTTACATGTATATCTTCCAGCACAAGCAACAACTTCTGGATCGTTGAATGTTTCCAGCATTTTTTCAGCCCAGTTTTCCTTTGGAATGCAATCTGCATCAGTAAATAGAATTATATCTGAAGAAGCAATTTCTGTACCCTTATTTCTTGCTTTTGCAGGTCCGGCATTTTCCTGGTAAAAGTACCTGAATTGAGGATATTTCTTGATTATCTCGCATGTGTTATCATTAGAACCATCATCAACTATTATTAATTCCAATTCATCAACAATAGTCTGCCTTAGAAGTGCTTCAAGAGTGCTTGAAATTGTTTTTTCCTCATTGAATGCTGGTATAATTATACTGGCTTTGATAAATGGCATATTGAAAGAGATTAGTATGGCAGGTCTTTAGTCAAGGTGTTTTAATAAGACATTGACAGAATATTTTAAAAGCATAAATGAGTAACAAATTTATAAAGGAGGAGCTATGAAACTGGAAATGATATCCCAGAAACCTTATAATACTTCACTTATGGGAGTTATAACAGGAATCTCAAGTTATTATGAGCTTCCATTTTCAGATGAGGAAATGTTCGGTTTGTCAGCCCATGCTTTCCTGGTTAATATTCATGATATTCTCTGTCCAAGTGGACCTTATGTATGGAATGATGAATGGTTTTATGAATTACTAAAGAATACAGGTATCGAGGCAACTTTTCTTGGTTTCTTTTCAGCAGATAATACAACAGAGGAAAGAAACAATATAGAGAAGACTATAAGAGAGCACATTGAAAGCAACAACCCCTGCTATGTTGTTAATATGGATAATCAGATTATTTATGGATATGATGAAACAGGCTTGCTTCTATCACAACCATGGTCAGATTGTGTTTGCACAACTCCCCAAAAACTGACTTATGCGACATGGGATGAATTTGGAAAAGAACTTCATGTTGCATTTTTCTCATTCAGGAAATGCGAGCCAAAAGACAGGAAACTGGCTATAAAAGAGAGCTTGGCACATGCAGTGAAGCTTCTTGAAAGCAAGGATGATTTTTCACCTCCGAGATATGCAACCGGATTAAAAGCTTATGATAACTGGATTTCTGCAGTTTCAAATGATCATGGAGCATCTCATGGAAGCTGGTGGAATTCAGTAGTCTGGTCTGAATGCAGAAAAATGGCAGGTAATTTTCTTGAAAGGCTAATCAAGGATAGTATAGGAGATCCAGGGATTGCCAGAAGACTGTCTGATAATTACAGGATGATTTCTGATATAATGCTTGAAGTCAGTAACAAGGAAATGGATAAAGAAGAAAAAATAAGGAAATTGAAAGAAATACAATCAATGGAAAAAGATTCTCTGGCTCTCCTTAAAGAGTATACAAAAACACTGGATTAGTTTTTAGGGGGATATTATACCTTAGTTTATTTCTTACTTGACAAATCAGGATTTTAGTTTAGTATTATAAGTAATCATTACTTTATCAAAGGAGTCTGCATGAAGATACTGCCTTTTATTGCTGTCTTGCTTCTCAATATGTTTTTGTCAGCAGAGACTTTAGAGGAAGCAATACTGAAAAGTCCTGCAAAAAACGGATATAATCACTGGGTTGAACTCAAGAAAGGTCAGATTTATACTGGGGGAGGATATTTCACTGACAAGAAGATTAAAATAATAGGCAATGCTGCTATCGTTGAAATGCAGACAAATGATGTGCTTTATATGAATGGTGGTCAGCTTGATATTGATCATACAATTTTTATTGGAGGCCAGCCAATAAGTATAACTACTGGTTCTGCTTCCATAATCAATAATACCTTTTATAATACATCATATGATTGCCTGTTTTTTTATGAAGCTATCGAGGGAACTATTATCAAGAATAATATCATAATGAAAACCGGAAGATTCGGGATTGCAGTAGCCTGCAGAGTAGAGATGCCTGATCCCTTGATATCATATAACAATATCTTCTCAACGTATGACTGGAAATATGCAAAGAATTGCGGAGGCTGAGGACAGACATGGGAGCAGTTTGCTCCTTATCCAGGAACAGGTGAAATCTACGAAGATCCATTGTTCGAGAACGCTGCAAACAAAGACTTCAGATTGAAATCAAATTCTCCATGTATTGGAGCAGGTGAAAATGGTACAGATATGGGAGCAATACCATTCAGAACTAATATCAAGAAAACTTCATGGGGCGGGATAAAGAAACTTTATAGATAAAAAAAGCCCTGCTATCAGGGCTTTTTAATTGTAATCTGTTTGTTTTATTAGTGTCCGAATTTCATTCCAATTCCACCAAACAGTATATTCATATCTGCTTCATGGTACTTGCCCATTATAGGATACTGAAGGAATCCATTTACATAGAAACCTACGCCAGCCTTGAATTCGAAGCCTGGTTGAATATACATAATTGATGAAGGATCACCCTTGACTGTGTTGCTTGTTCCGTTGGTTGTTGTCTTTGTTTCAGGATCACCAATTCCGAAATACCCGGCAAGTCTCAAGAAACCCCAGAATTTGCCCGGAGAGATGAGAATTTTGGGGCCTAATGAATAGAGAAGTTGATTGCCAGGAGTCTCTTCTACATCAGTAGTTGTTCCAGCAATTTCATAAGAATAACTGCGATTTAATCTGTATCTGAAACCCAGTGAATATTCTGCTGCTATAACATCGTCATCTCTTGGATCGCTGCCTCTGCCGGCTGTAATTGGGAAACGTCCATTAAGACCTAATTCCAGATCAATCTGACCATCGCCTACTGGAAGCTCATCATTAGCTGCTGTTCCTTCATAATAATCATGCCATGGACCGGTTGGTAATTTACCTGCCACTCTTACATTGACTGTTGGATCAGGCATAAGCATGAATTTGGCAAATAACCAGGTATCACCAATTCCTGAACCACTGTAATCAGTAGTAGTATTATTTACGGTCATTTCCATAGACTTGGAGACAAACTGTGCAATTAAGCCTGCCTCAATTGCCGGTGAAACTGAATAAGTAATGCCAACAGGAATTCTTATGCATGATGATTTACCATCGTTTGAGTAGTCAGTTTTTGTTCCACTGGAGTCAAAAGCTGCGCTTGCCATTGCATAGTCTAAATATGCATTGAAGCGAATTGTGTTCTTTTTGTACATGATTACTTCAAAATTGTCATACATTGGATCAAATGCAAACAAACTGACTGCACTTACTAACGAAAGCAAAGTGATCAGTGCTATCATCTGTTTCATTTCATAACCTCCTTAATGTTACTCATAAAACTTTCTTTATATATTTCCCCTAATCAATTCTAATGTAAACAAGCATAAAAACATATAGTTTTTTGTCAAGGAGAATCTAACAATGTTATGTTGATTTATAAAGATTTAAAAGGTAATATTGATTTAATGAGATGTTATTATAACTTATTTTCTGAAAATATATGCCCAGGTCTTATAAAACAGGTGTTTGTAATTCCTGCTCTGAATAACACGATAAATAATTCTTCCAAATGTTTTAGGTCTGAAATAGAAACTTATCAGCATCTTTCTCTGCCATGCCTTGAGTTCTTCTTTTGTCATGCCATCTGGAACAAAATTGATATCTGCAAAAGTCCCTTTCGCAGGATCCCAGTCGAATGGATCAATCTTGTTATTCAGGATCAATTCCTTATAAACAGGTGTTCCAGGTAAAGGCTGGTAGTTAGCAAAATTAGCTCCTGTCAATGGAAGAGAAAGAGCGAAATCATAAGTTTTCCTTAAATCTTCTGTTGTTTCACCTGGATAACCAAGAATAAAAAAGCCGAAAACCTCCATGCCTGCTTTTCGAACCAGTTCAAGTTTTTCTCTCACAACTTCCAGTGTCAGATGCTTGTTCATTGCCTTTAGTATTCTGGGGGAACCGCTTTCTATGCCTACCTTGATCATATAACAACCTGATTTAATCATTAACCTGAGTATTTCTTCATCAAGAGTATCCAGTCTGATACCATTCCATGGAGACCAGTGAATTTTGATATTATTCGAAAGAAGCATTTCGCAGAAATTGATAACATGCTCCTTCAGATAAGTAAAATTGTCATCCACTATAAAAATCTCTTTCACACAATATTTGTTCATCAAGAGATCTATTTCCTCTTTTATATGTTCAATGCTACGCTTCCTTATTTTTCTCCCTGCAATCAAATAACTCTGGCAGAAATTACAACCATAAGGACAGCCTCTAGTAGTTATTATTGGTGCAAATGGAGAAGCTTTGAAATAAACATTGGGTGGTGCAACAGGATATGTTCTTGGATCCATCAAATCCCATGAAGGAAAACCAAGTTCATCAAGATTTTCATGAAAAACCTTGTCTATCATTAAAGGTTTTCCGTTGTAGTCTTTCAGTAATAATCCATGGCATTTGTCTATAAGACCCTTGTTGACTAGAAAATCAGTATAATTCGAGAATCCAATTTCAGCTTCACCTGCGAAAGCATAATCTGCTTCAGGGATATCCTTGAAAATATCCAGCTCCCTTCCTGATACATGAGGTCCTCCTACTCCTGTAATTATCACAGGATTTACTTCCTTGATAGCTGATACCATTTGCTTTCCAGTTAGAATATCAGGAGTGAATAATTGAATTCCTGTTATATCTGGTTTTTCATCTTTTATCAGCAGCTTAAGTTTATCAATTGTCGTAAACTCCTTACAACAATCAACTATCTTGACTTCATGACCTTTTCTTCTCAATGAGGTTGCCAGGTAACCTAATCCAAGAGGGGCAAAAAGACTGAATATTGCCCTCCTTGGTTTTATTGGAGTAAAAAGTAAAATCTTCATAAACGGAATCTATTCAGGTAAGCATATTATTCTTGCTCAACAAGATATAGTGGATTGATAAACATGTTGTTTGTTTCAAAATCCTCCTTGATAACAGCTACATCAATATACGGAAGCCAGAATTCCCTTGATTCATTGAAAATTATGAAAGTTGTACACGTTGTCATTTCAATCGCTTCTTTTATGAAACCGTATGATTTACCATTCATATCAGAAACCTTCATTCCTTCATATTCGAATAAATAATGCTCCCCTTCGGGAAGTGGAATTCTTTCTTCCAGAGGTACAAGGACAGGTGAATTTACTAATTCCTGGGATTTTTCAGGGGAATCATAATTTTCAAATGAAATCAAGAATTTATCCCCATTTTGTTTCAATTCCCTGATTAAATATGGAGGGTGATTTTTGTTAAGGTAAACTTGTTTCAGTGAATTAAACCTCTCTGGAAAATCAGTCTCGGGACATAACCTTAATGCACCTTCCAGACCGAAAGTGCGTCCCAGTTTTCCTATCTGTATGAATTCCAACTAATTTTCACTGATTCGGTTTTTGCTTTGTTTCAATCCATTTTTTCCATAAACCGCTATTCTTCATGAGAGAATGTACTGTTTCTGTTGGATTGGCTCCTTGACTTAACCAGTATATGCATCGCTCATCTTCGAATTTGACTTCGTACTTTCCCTTCGAAATGGGATTGTAATATCCCAGAATCTCAATAAAGCGACCATCACTTTTATTTCTCTGATCCGCTACAACAACTCTGTAAAAAGGTTGTACTCTTTTTCCCTGTCTTCTTAATCTGATTGATAATGCCATATTTCTCCTTATTTTAAAAGAACATCTTCTTCATTTTTCCAAGTTTCCCGGATGTAAGCTGCCTCATCATTTTCTGCATCTGGGCGAATTCCTTCAATAACCTGTTTATTTCAGAAACATTTGTCCCACTTCCTGCAGCAATTCTTTTTCGTCTGGATCCATTTATTATATGAGGGCTTTCCCTTTCAAGTTTTGTCATACTGTAAATTATAGCTTCAACATATTTTATCTGGTCCGGATTGAAGTCAATTTGATCAAGCACATTCTTGTTGAAGCCAGGTATCATTCCTAATAAATTCTCTAGCGGTCCCATTTTCTTCATTTTCTGTATTTGTGAGAGAAAATCGTCTAATGTGAATTGATTCTTGAGAAACTTGAGCCTCAGTTTTTCTGCCTCTTCCTTATCTATTGTTTCCTGAGCTTTCTCTACTAGAGTGAGAATATCTCCCATACCTAGTATTCTCTGTGCCATTCTGTCGGGATGAAAGATCTCCAGATCCTTTGGTTTCTCGCCTATAGATACGAATTTTATTGGTTTACCTGTTATTCTTGAGACTGACAGAGCTGCACCACCTCTTGCGTCTCCATCAAGCTTGGTGAGTACAATTCCACTGAATTCAAGTCTGTTATTGAATTCGCTCGCTACATTTACTGCATCTTGACCAATCATGCTGTCAATCACGAAAAGTATCTCAGTTGGTTTTATTATTGCCTTGAGATTCTCAAGCTCATTCATCATTTCTTCATCTATATGAAGTCTTCCGGCAGTATCTATAATCAATACTCCATAATCTTCTTCTTCCGCAGCCTGCAAAGCTTCCTTTGAAATCAGGATTGGATCCTTGCAATTATCGATTGAATATACGTCTATCTGGATTTGTTTTCCCAGCACTTTCAATTGCTCTATTGCAGCAGGTCTGTATACATCACATGCAGCAATAAGAGGTTTCCTTCTTCTGAAAAAATGAGCCAGTTTTGCTGCCAGAGTGGTTTTGCCAGAACCCTGCAAACCGCAAAGCATTATTATTTCAGGTTTATTCTTTATTTCCAGTAATGAAGTGTGTTGTCCAAGGATTTTTACAAGCTCATCAAAGACAATTTTTATTACTTGTTGTCCTGGTGAAAGGCTTTTTAAAACCTCTTCTCCTATCGCTTTTTCCTGGACTTCATTTATGAAATCCTTTGCAACTTTGAAATTTACATCAGCTTCAAGCAATGCAAGACGGACTTCACGCAAGGCATCCTTAATATTAGCTTCAGTAAGTTTACCTTGACCTCTGAGTCGCTTGAAAATATCATTAAGTCTTTCAGATAATGAATCAAACATAATTGTCTATCCAGAGACTAGAAATTCGTCTTTTTTGTCAAGTTTACAAGGAATTTGCTTCGGCAATTCTTTTTTAGAAATTTCAATTATTGACATATAATCAATATATAAGAAATATACCCTCATGCTTGTTTACTTAATGATTATATTATTGATAAGCAATACACCACCTGACATCTTTGAGGATCCGGAGATTACTTCAATAAAATCTGGTTTCGAAAATGGTGAGTTCATTCTCAAGGCATATATTGGAAGACAGATTGTATATATAGCTAGAGGTTCAGAGGAGGGTGGAGAGGCAGAAGGAATATGGACAATTTATGGTTTTGAAGATATAGTATCTGCAAAAGAAACCGATCTTCCCCAAAAAAGAATTGCATCAGGAAGATGTATAGGGGGAAAGAGGGATGGTGAATGGAAGGGGTTCTTTGACAATGAGAAGGTTGCATGGGAAGGTGAATACAGAGACGGTTTATTGACAGGAGTATATACTGATTACTTCGAAACTGGTCAGATCAGGTTTCAGGGAAGTTATAATAATGGTTTCAAATGCGGTCACTGGAAATACTATCATGAAAATGGTCATGTACAAGTTGAAGGTGACTATGATAATGATTTGAGAACAGGTGTATGGTCTGTTTATTATCCTTCCGAAGCAAAATTATGGCAATGCAGTTACAAAATAATTTCTGATAAAGAAAAGGGAATGTATAGTGTCAGGGATGGAGAATTCAAGATGTATCACAAAGGTGGGCAGCTAGCTCAGCATGGCAGTTATATACAGGGAAACAAGGAAGGTAAATGGATTTATTTTAATCATAAAGGTATAAAGGTTATAGAAGGATCTTTCATGAAGAGCAAAAAAGAGGGTGGATGGATTTATTATAATACAAAAGGGAAAAAATCCAGACAAATATTTTTCGAGAAAGGCAAGAAAATCAAAGAGATTGACTTCTGAGCAGAATTACGCAGATGTTAATTAAATTATTCACAATCATCTTTTTAACTGTTTTTGCAGTTAAGCCTTTTCAAAAGGGTGAAAAGAGATATACTAACAAAATTTTTGAAGACAACAAATCACTAATGTACTACGTTGAATATAATGAAATAAAAAGCAAATACATGAACTCCCTTCAGCCAGTTTATATCGTGCTTCCTCCATCTTATTATGGAAATGTATATAAGTATTATCCTTGCATAATATTATTGGGAGGATTGTCAGAGTCATTGGCAGGTCCTCATCCCAGCAGCTTATACTGGATAAAAGACTGCAATCTGGAAGAAGCATTAATATGGATGCAAAAGGATTCTTTGACTGCATCAAGTGTTAGAAGAATGATGAAACAGGAAGATTTGAATAAATATTCTGAATTGCTGAAAAAAGAGAAACTTGAAGACTTAATAATGATTTGTCCTTACACATATGCAGGATTACCTGAGAAATACAATAGATATTTGCTGGAGGAACTTATCGAATTCGTTGAAAAAAAATATAGAATACTATCCTCAAAGGAATTCAGATCTATAAATGGAGTATGTCTAGGAGGAGGAATGGTATTTTATTATGGTTTTCATTATCCGGATCTTTTTTCTTCAGTTGGGGGAGTTCAGGCGGACATACCAGATTTCAAGAGGTTCTTCAAAGATGATCTTGTCAAAAACAAGGATTATTTCAAGAAGACTATGAGAATAAATCTTGTAGAAAGCAGGGGAGACAGTTATCTAAGGGAGAACGATAAACTGGTAAATGAATTACGTGAGATGGGAATCAAATGTGATTATAATATCTTTCTTGGGGGGCATGGATATGAATTTTATAAAGGTGTTGGCAGCAAGATAGCAATCTATATCCATAGCCAATACTTCAGAAAGAATATCGATGAATTCGAGAAAGAAAACGTTTTGCCAATCAAGCTAAGTCTTTTATCAAGAAAAACCAGATAGTGAAGTAAAGATGAATAAATGTCGGATTTCAATAATGTTATGGAAAAGCAACGGTATATTATATGTCTATGAATTATAACTTGAAAAGGGTTTTTCACAATTTAGCTTTTATTGCGTCAGCTATCTTGCTTGCCTGGATATTTCTTTATCCTGAAAACCTTTTACCCAGAGTAGTGCTTCCTGTAACGCATATAAGAATTTTTGGTATTCACAACTATCTTTCATCTATAATTGTCGTGATAAGTTTGCTGCTTTTAGTAATTGCGAAAAGGATTTCACTAAAAAGAAGTTTTGTAACTCTGCCAGCATTTCTTATTATTTCGTGGTGTTTATCAAGTTCTTTCTGGGCAAAAGACTATAATCTTGTTTTACAGCAATGTTATTATCTGGCAATTCTAGGAGGAGGGACTTTCATTTTATTCAGGAATCTTGGAAAGATAGATTCATATGCCAGCAAACTTTATATTATTTTGATTTCATTGATGATAATAGTATCGATAATCGGAATTCTTGAAGCCATAAAAGGAAGTAATATAATATACAGGGAAGTTTATGAGAAATACAATCCTTTCTTCTTCTCGAAAGCCCCGCTATTGCAGGGAAATATTACAGGGGCATTAAAAGGGAAGATAACCTCAACAATAGGACATCCTGCTTTCCTGTCACTAATGATAGTCATTATTATGCCTTTTGCCTTGCATTTCGTACTGGAGGAGAAGGGAGCAAAGAAAATACTTGGAATGATTGCACTGATTTCTTTCACAGTAGCACTAGTATTCACTCTTTCAAGAATAGGGTGGATAGTTTGCATCGTTACAACAGTGATTTACCTCTTCAAGAGAGGAAGAAAAACAATACTTTTAATCCTGACTTTATTAGCATTCATTACATTGATACTGATTTCATTCCAGCCTGTCAGGAAATCGGTTTATAACAGAGCTGATCTGATGTTCAGAAGCAGTGAATCACCAATAGAAATAAGAAAATACAGATATATTGCTGTTTTCAATGCATTTTCCCCAAATCCATTATACGGAATTGGTTTTGGTCAATTCTATTTCCGCTTTTCAGAATTCGCTCCTTCGGGAACCATATTTGATAATACCATAAGGAGCTCAGATAATCAGATCAGTGAATTACTCGCTGATTTGGGAGTAGCAGGATTACTTCTTTTTACATGGTTGATTTTGCTAGTGATGTATCATCTTTACAGATCCTACAAAAAGGGCTCGTTAATGGCAAGAGCTGCACTAGTCAGTATTATAGCCGCCTTGATTCATAGTTTTTTTACTCCCTTCCTCTTCTGGCCTACAATTCTAGTTACTCTTGTTGCAATCTCAGGATTAGCTCTTTCCTCATACAAACCCGAAAGAGAACCAGTTTCATTGATAAATAATCTTAGAGAAATCTATTATTCACTAGTTTCAGTAGTCAATTATAGAGAAATGCTTTTTAATATGATATTAAAGCATTTGAGGATAAGATACAAGGGGTCAATACTGGGATTTTTATGGGTAATTCTCCATCCAATCAGTTATTCGCTTATATTCTTTGTAATTTTCAGTATTGTAGTCAGGATAAAGGTTGAAAACTATCCTTTATTCCTCTTGTCCGGTTTACTGCCATGGATTTTTTTCCAGGGATCAATATCTATGAATGCTTCTTCATTGGTAGATAATCCAAATCTCATAAAAAAAGTATATTTTCCCAAAGAAATATTGCCTATATCATATATTCTTTCCAATATCACAAATCTTTTAGTTGGAATAGTTATACTGCTACTGATAAACAGGTTTGCAGGTGTTAATTTAACTTATTCGATATTATTCTTACCAATAGTATTGCTATTTCATATACTAATAATATCTGGTATTTCTTTGGCGATATCAGCATTAAATGTTTTCTACAGAGATGTCAGTCATCTTACTGAGATTGGATTAACCTTGCTATTTTATCTTACTCCCATTTTTTATCCAGAGACAATGGTTCCAGAAAAATTCAGGAGTATTTACATGCTGAATCCTTTGGCTTGTTTTGCATCTCTTTATAGATATTGTCTTCTTGGTTATGAGATAGACTCATCAGTTACTGTAATCATTGCAATAGCCAGTTCAATAATAATCTTTGCTATTGGTTACAAAATATTCAAGATGCTGGATCAGCAGCTTGCCAAAGAAGTATAGATTGTATTCACTTTATTTCTAATAATTACAATTTAGTAATTAATCTTACTAATGAAAAATATTTATGCTTTAGCTCAACGGTATATATTCCAGGATGGATTCCTTTGGGTTTCCACAAAAAACCGTTATATCCTGTATTAAATTTCTTTTTTGATTTCAAAATTAGTCTTCCTCTTATATCGAAGATATTTATTTCTACGTCACCTGCTTCCTTGAGTATAAATCTTACTTCAGTTTGATGTGTGAATGGATTTGGTTGATTTGAAAGCATCTGGATTTTCTCAGGGATTATCTTTGCAGATCTTTTTTCTTCAAAACCGTTTGGATCAACTCCTTCCATATCCATCTGGCCAGGATCACTTATACCAAGCTCCCATGGTGATTGACTCGCTTCTTCAATGTATTGATCCTGTTGTTCGCTATAACCTCTTTCTGTTCTCTCCCTGTTTATATAATATCTGTACCAGTAGTCACTAGTGACTGGATCAGTTGAAACCATGATGCTGTTTGGAGTATGATTTTCAAATGTATTCCATCTCTGAGGGGCAGCTCCAGGTCCTCCATCCCAGACACCTCTTATCATGTCAGCAACTATGAGAACAGTCTTGGGTTTGATATGACTGTCTGCATTCAGATATAAGATATTGGTATATGGGTTGTTTGAGCCGCATATTCCCGGGGGATTACATGATCCAAAATGATTTTTCAGGCTTCCGGTAATTGCGTATTGACTGTGATCCTTTATTACAGGTAGATTGAAAATATATTCTGCATCTACAAAAAACTGTCCAAGTGAGAAAGTATCTGTATAATCTGGTAATGGGAAGACATTCGATTCTCCACCATTATTTCCAGCAAGAGTTGGAGTTCTGCCATTAAATGTGAATTCAGACTCATAATATCCATGTTCGAAAGGAATATGATTATCACAAATTATTATATTACTTACGTCATAAGTATTGTTAAGGCATCTTGAAAGCCTGTATACTAATGCTCTTGCTACCTCCCATCTTGTATCACATTGTGAGAAAAGATTTATCTTGAAAACGATTTTTGTATTGGTTTTCAGATTTGGCATCAGGTATTCCAGAACTTGTTCAGGTGTTCTCCCTGGAATGAGAGCTCTCATGCATTGATCAAAAGCGTTCTGGACAAGTTCCTTGTTTATATCTCCATTATAATCAGAGGAAATGTTTGGATCTGTGCAAATTCTTATCTTTCCCGGCATTGTATTTCCTGCAGGTAATTTGCCCTTTGCTAGTGAAATTTTGCTGAAAGCTTCAAGCCGTTTTGAAAACAGTATTGAAGATCCTGCCAGGGCAGAAATTCCCAAAGCTGAAGCCTGAAGGAAATCTCTTCTTGATAATTTCTTGTTTTTCATTATTTTTCTCCCTTTCATAAAGGTTTGAAGTCTGTATTATATATACCAGGTATAATTTTGTCAAGCAAATGTTTCTCTTGACAAGAAAGCATTCTATCTTCTTGATATTTATTGAGAATTGATGATTTGATAATAAATCAATAAGAAGATAAATCCCCCTAACAGAAGGGACAAAGACATAGCATTCTCTTAACATCAAGAGAAGTATTTTAAGAAGCAGGATTGATCATTTGAATGAACTTAATTATATTGCTGGTTTGATTAAAAAACACAGATACATAATTGCAGTAATACTTTTCATTCCAGGTTTTATCTTTTGGGTAAAACCAAGAATATCTTTCATGAATGAAGAATTATATGGACTTCATGCTTTCAGGCAATGCGATACAGCAACAATAGCAAGGAATTTCACAAGATACGGAATGAATCCACTGAAACCCATGATAAATACTGCAGGAGCAACACCCCAAATTGTGGAGATGGAATCACCCTTGTATCCATATACTGTTGCAATAGCAGGCAAGTTTTTTTCGTTTTCATCAAGAACAGGAAGAATTGCAAGTTTTATTGCAGCTTTGATTGGACTTATATTTGCACTGGATTTATCAAGAAGGATTACAGGATATTATTCTGCCCTGTTTGTTTTATATGGACTTGCACTTCATCCTGTTGTTATTTATTATGATGTATCATTCATGCCAGAATCTTTTGCAATCTCCTTTTCAATAATTGCCATATGGTTTGCCTGTCAATATAATAAAAACTCTGAAAAAGCATATCTTATAGGTTCAATTCTTTTCTCTTCTTTTGCTTTTCTATCCAAGACAACTGCATTACCCCTAATTGTATTTCCTGTCGTCTTGTTATGGAATAAATTGAGATACAAAAGCTTGGTTTCCCTCTTATCCGCAATCCCTGTAAGCCTCTGGCATATATATGCGTACTATCTTAGCAAGCAGCATGTTACAATGCATTTATGGGATACAAAGATAAATAGGTGGATCAGTCTGGATTTATTGAAAAGCAGTGAATTCTGGAGCAAACTAGGTAAAATAATTTTCCATCAGATTTATCCAGTCTGGTTTTTACCTGTCATAATAGCATGCTTGATTCTTTCCTTATTGAAAAAGCAGATAAGAGCATTCGGAGTACTTTTACTATCCCAATTGATACTTGCAGCAATACTGGGAGGAGCAGCACAAATCCATGACTATTATCACTACCAGTATATTTATATCTCACTTCTTCTATTGTCTCTTACAGGTTTTGTTGCATTCAACAATAAAAAGGTCTTAAGATGTATATTATTAGCCACTTTTATCTTGTTTTTCATTTGGTGCCATTATGTCCCTTTACCTAAAACCAAACCTTACGGGAATCTTCATTTACTCGCAAATTTGTTCAAGACATCATATACATCTGGCTCCATACTTTTATTAGACAGACCAATATCCATTGATGGTGGACCTCCCATATTTCTATATCATGCAGACAGATGCGGGGAGAGAATTAATAGATTCCCAAATAAAGATGAGATAAAAAGATATAAGGAAGAGGGTTTCAAGTATATTGTAGAACTTGCTCCTGATATGGCAAAAACACCAGAAAATATGGAAGGAGCTGATTTAATTCTGGGAGGAAGACAAAAATTCCATATTATAAATCTTATTCCAAATGCAGCAGATGGTCTTCATGTTAATCTTCTTTATCAAGATGATTTCACAGTTTATTCCTTGAATGGAGAAATGAATAACAAGAATATATTTAAAGATAAAATCCGATATCTGATATATTCTGGGGATTTTAAAGAGATAGATTCTGAGATTTTTAACAAGATAATTGAAAACAAGGAAATTACCAAACAAGGAAAAACTGCTACAGGTGCTGAATATTTCATATACGATTTTTCTTATAAAAATGACTCGCATGTAAATGAAGAGCAGCTGAATATCTTATTCAAGAAGAAAGACAAATGCAGTATTAAAGAAACTGATTATGATTTCGGTGAAGCCAAACTTACTGGTTATTCAATCAGGATTTTACCTGATTCTGTTATTGAACTGATTACTTCCTGGGATTTACAAAAGCGAGTTGATCCTCAATCCAAGCTTAAGATAAGTCTCCTGAAAGATAAATATGTTATTCAGGACTGGAGCTTCTATTTCAACAAGGGAATCAGTCCAGTAACCATTCAGAAAATATCCGCATCCCATTGTTTTGTCCATCATCTGAAATTATCTGAAGCTGCTTCTGAAGGTTTATATGAAATGCAGATAAATATTGAAACTGCTCATAAATCTGGAGTATGTATCAAAACAATAGAATTACCTGTTTTGCTGAATATTATGAAAAGTAATAAAGAGGATATTGAATAAAACAACAATCAATAGAACAGGATTTCTTTTCATGAATTATTATCTTGACAAAGTGATGCATTCATAAGCAATTATTGAGCAGGATTTGTTGAATAAAAGCTGTTTTCATAAAGGAGATATGAAGATGAAATACTTTCTTGTAATCAGTTTGATACTTATAGTATCTTGTTTTTTAAGTGCTACACAAGTCACTTTAGAGAAAAAAGGGTCTTCTTCCAATCTGTCAAAAGCTGATTTGAATAAACTGCTTGAAAAAGCTATTATTAAGAAAGATTATGCAGCTGCATTGCAGTGCATTGAAGAAGGTGCAGATGTTAATGGGGCTACAACTTATGGCTCAACTTTTCTCATGGTTTCAGTTAATTACAGGGATATTGAAATTGTAAAGCTTCTCATTGAAAAAGGAGCAGATGTTAACAAGGCAGATAAATGGGGAAGAACTCCAATTATAAATACTTTGTGGTATGAAGATACATCAATTCTTGAGTATCTGATAAGCAAAGGAGCAGACATAGAAAAATCTACTCCTACTGGTGAAGATTCTTATGTAATTGGAGGGAAAACACCAGTGATATTTGCTGCACAATACAATAATTTGAAAGCAATCATGATTTTGGTGGAAAAAGGGGCAAAAATAAATGTGAAAGATGAATGGGGAAGATCACCCTTAAGCTGGGCAGCGCTTGATAACAGTATCTTGGTACTTGATTATCTTATTTCCAAGGGTGCTGATATTAATCATAAAGACAAATACAAATGGACTCCATTGATGTATGCCTCTTATGCAGGAAACAAGTACATTGCTGACATGCTTATCGAAAAAGGTGCAAAAATTGATGAGCAGGACATCTGCGGAAGAACAGCATTGAATTATGCAATTATAGGTAATATAGATATTTTCAGAATGCTTCTGAAGAAGGGAGCCAGTGTAAGCAAAAAGGATATACATGGATGGACCATTTTAATGAGAGCTGCTTTCAATGACAAGAGAACTTGCACTGAAATGCTGCTTGCAAGAGGAGCTGATGTAAACGTCATCAGCAAAAATAATTTCACGGCTCTTTCTCTGGCTCAGGCATATGGTTACAAAGATATCATTGAAATGCTGAAGAAGAAAGGGGCAAAAGAGCTTGTTCCAGCAAGAAAGTTGACTGAAGAAATAGAAAATTCTCCACCAGATACTTCTGAATAATAAAACCATGAAAGGAATAGTTATATGAAGTTCTTTAGAATAATGAGTATGCTGCTGTTATTTGCAATTATATTCCATTTTTATGGGGATGATGTAATGGCAAAAGAACCTGTAAGTGTGGATTTATGGAAAACAAAACCTGATTTGACGCTGGAAGAAGCAATTCAGAAAGATGACTATTCGTCGGTTGTGAAGCTGGTGGAAGACGGAAAAGACGTCAATGGCAGGACTAAATACGGAATAACTTTTCTCATGCTGGCAGTGAATTATGGGAAATTGAAGATAGTTCAGTATCTTGTTGAGAAGGGAGCTGATATAAACGCAAGCGACTCATGGGGCAGAAATCCACTGATGATGTCACTTGACAGTCAAAATCCATTGATACTTGAATATTTGATAAGCAAGGGAGCTGATGTAAATAAGACAACACCGAAAGTGAATGATAAATATATGGTTGGAGGAAGAACTCCACTTATTTTCGCTGCTACAAATAATGATGAAAAAGGGGCAGGAATTTTGCTGAAACATGGCGCCAGGATAGATGCTGTTGATGAATGGGGAAGATCAGCATTGAGCTGGGCTTCTTTCTATGGCAGTGATAAGGTTGTTGAGGTACTTCTTGAAAAAGGTGCGAATATAAACCACAAGGATAATTATAAGTGGATACCTTTGATGTATTCTTCATTTGCTGGACACAAGGATATCACATTGGCTTTAATTGAGAAGGGTGCAAAGATAAACGAGAAGGACATGGATGGAAGAAATGCACTGTATTATTCTGTCTCGCATATAGATATATTTACTTTGCTTCTTAGAAAAGGGGCAGATTTCAATGAAAAAGATAAATATGGCTGGACTGTCTTGATGAAATCTGCATATAATAATTATCAAACATGTGTCGAAATTCTGCTTTCAAAAGGAGCCAAGGTGAATATTGTAAGCAAGGACAACTTTACAGCACTCTCATTAGCTCAAGCATATAAAAACAGGGTGATTTCCGAAATGCTCAAGAATAAAGGAGCTAAGGAGTTAGTAAAGCCAGTCAAGCTTAGTGTTGATATTGAAATGGAGCAGGAAGAGGAAAACAGCATTACACATTAAATCTGTAATGCACTATTTCTCCATCTTCAATTATATAATTCTTTCCTTCAAGCTTCAGTTTTCCTGCTTCCTTTAATGCACTCTCTGAACCATACTGTATCATGTCCTCCCAGTTCATTACCTCTGCTTTTATGAAGCCTCTCTTGATGTCAGAGTGGATTTTTCCTGCAGCATCAAGAGTATTTGTTCCTTTTCTTATAGTCCATGCTTTTACTTCTTCTGGACCAACCGTAAAGAAACTTATCAGATTGAGTTTTTCATAACACACTTTTATAAACTTATCTACAGCAGGTTCATCAATATCAAGTTCTTTCAGGAAATCATTTCTTTCTTCAGGCTCCATCTCTGATATATCAGCCTCTATTTTTGCACATATTTCTATATATTTTTCATTTAACGAGTAGCTTTTCTTGTTCCTTATATTCTCTTCCTCAATATTTATGACATTGATTACAGGGAGAAGGGTAAGGAAACGGAAACCACTGACATCATTGATTTGATCCTCTGTCAAATTCAACTCGCTGAGAGGTTTCTGCTGCTCAAGACAGCTTTTAAGGTCTTCAAATAAACCAGTAAGTTTCTTGTATTCTGCTTTGCTTTCTTTCTGAAGCTTTTCAATCTTCCTTTCGATTATCTCCAGGTCTGATAACATGAATTCACTTTGCAATATTTGCCATTCTTTTACTGGATCTTTTTCTTGACCTGCAAGTGGATTTGCGAAATCTCTCAGGACTGCTACCAGAGCATCAGAATCTTTTATTTGTGCAATTACCTGTGGATTGAAAAAATCTTTTGCATCTTCATTGAAATCAAGAAAAACTATTTCTGCAAAGGTGCTTTTCTTGGGCTTATATAGATTAATAAGTTTTTCAAGTCTTGAGTCCGGTACTTTTACCTGACCAATTGAATATGATTTTCTGGTTGCCATTTGGATTTTCCGTCCAGTCAACGCTTGAAAGAGAGTGGTTTTGCCACTGCCAGGCATTCCTATAATTCCAATTTTCATGAAGTTTTCTTGAGTAAGGGACTTGAAAGGGTATATTTGTGTCAAGCATATGCAAGACTGAGGATTCACCAGTTACAAGAAAATCAATAAATTCGCTTGATTTATTGTTAGACAAGTAATTATAGAAATTGTGATATTATATCTGAAAGCATTGATAACTGGCATCAAATATGTTCATGAGGAAAGATGGTGAAAAAAGCAGGAATACTTTATAGAAGCTTGACTAATAAAAGCATTTTTCTAGTTTCAGTTTATTAAACAAGGAGGAAACAATGCTACTGATGGCAAACATTATGCTTGCATTCTTGATGAATGTCAGCTCTATTAATGCATATGCAAGACCGGATACCCTTAAATATGATGATGGAAGTGCAGAAAGATGGACAACAGTTAATCCTTCTGAATGGGACGAAAACATGATGGCAATTCAATTCGAGATGCCTGATTATACTTATTTTCTTAAAAGTGCTATTTTCTATCTCAGGGGGAAGAACTCAGAAAGAACTGTTTGTTATGCTGCAGTGAGAAAAGACAAAGATGGTCTGCCTGACAGTACTGATATAATGAGTGTAACCATGAATATACCAGATAGATCGGATACTCCAGCTTGGTATGAAGCGAAGTTTGATACTACAAAGACAGAATTCCGCTCCAGAAGCAAGTTCTGGCTAGTACTGAAATGGGATCAGGATACCCCAGATTCACCATACATAGGAGTAGATCAAGGCAATGATGGTCATTCTTACTGGTATCAAAAATCAAGAGGCTGGAGAGCATACTCAAGCGGTGAATGGATGATAAGGGCAATAATTGTAAAAAGCACTGGTTTCAATAATGAAAAAACTTCTGCTTATTTCAAGCCTGCAAAACCTTTACTGGAAATTTATCCAGTTCCAGTTCGAACAACTGCAAGAATTGACTATTATATTCCAGAGCAGTATGTCAGCAAAAAAGTGAAACTTACTGCAGTTGATATGACAGGCAGAAAGACTTTCTTGTATAGCGGTTTTGCAAATAAGAGCGGGTACAGGAATTTTACCCTGAATAGTAGCAGATTTCCAGCAGGATTGTACTTCATAATGCTTGAAATAGATAATCAGATTGCTGACACTAAGAAAATTGTCATAATGAGATAAGTGATAACTACTTCTGACATTGTATCAAGAAAAAAGCAGGTTTTTTGAATTTCCTTTTAAAACCTGCTTGCTTGAAAGTTTTATTCAAGATGCTTTACAATTCGTTTTTTCTTATATAGCCATTTCCTTCAATTTTCTCATACAAGTCCTTGAATTCCTCAGGGGGATGGAAAGAATGGTATTTATCAAGATATCTCAGATAGATCTGCAACATATGCTTTCCATAAAGGGCATAAGAAAGAATAATATGAGTTCTGCCTACTGTCCAGACTTTAATAAAAAATTCATCTCCGTAATAATCAGGAATATCTACCTGAGTAATTATTTCTGCACGTTTCCCTTTCCTTCGTTCCTTTCCTTCGTAGATAACCTGACCTTTACCTATCTTGAAATCTATCAGGAAAGAAAGTTTCTTATAAGATGAAATTACATCATCCTCATTGTCTCTTTTCTTGAAAATGAAATCTACTGCGTATAACTGTTGATCCTCGAACTGGAAATATCCTATTGAAAGAGGCTGCTTGGCAAATTCCTCCTTTGAAAACGCAATTGACCTGTCATTACATAAAATATATGACACCTGAATATCATCTCGTTCTCTTCTTATCAAGTCCAAGACGATATTATAGTTCATTCCCCAGGAGAATTCCTGCCATCCATCCATTATTAAAACAATCCGCTAAAATTCTTGATTACTGGAGCAAGAACAAGACTTACTACACTCATGAGTTTTATCAGTATGTTCATTGAAGGACCTACTGTATCTTTGAAAGGATCACCAACAGTGTCTCCCACTACAGCTGCCTTGTGAGGACTGGATCCTTTTCCACCGAGATTACCTTCTTCAATCCACTTCTTGGCGTTATCCCATGCTCCTCCAGCATTAGCCATGAAAATACCAATCAGAACTCCTGAAACAGTTGCTCCTGCAAGAAAGCCTCCTAAAGCGTTCTTGCCAAGCAGGTATCCAACTGCAACAGGCATTACTACAGCTATAGAACCAGGAAGTATCATTTCTCTGATGGCAGCAGCTGCAGCGATATCAACGCACTTCTTGCTGTCTGCCTTTACATCTTCCTTGCCTTCAAGCAACCCAACTATTTCCCTGAACTGCCTTCTTACTTCTTCCACCATTGTCGAAGCAGCACGTCCTACTGCAAGCATTGCCATAGAGCCAAGCCAGTAAGGCATTACTGCTCCCCAGAGAATACCCATTACGACTTTAGGATCCAGCAAACTCAATGCTTCCAGCTTTACTTCAGCCACCTGTGAATAAGCAGCGAATAATGCAAGTGCAGTCAAGGCTGCTGAACCTATTGCAAATCCTTTGCCTATTGCTGCAGTTGTGTTACCTAATGAATCCAGCTTGTCAGTTATCTTTTTTATTTCTGGTCCAAGTTTAGACATTTCTGAAATTCCGCCAGCATTATCAGCTATAGGACCATAACTGTCAACACTCATTGTCATTCCAACAGTTGCGAGCATTCCAACAGCAGCAATTGCTATTCCATATAAACCGGCACCAGCAAAAGCCTTGTCTACAAGCGTATAACTTATTCCTATTGCTATGACTATGACTAGTACTGGCAAGGCTGTTGACTGCATGCCAACTGCGAAACCAGTTATGATATTTGTTGCTGGACCTGTCTCACTCGCTTTAGCTATCTTCTTGATAGGAGAATATGATGTATAGTATTCAGTTATGCCTCCAATAAGAAGTCCGCAGAGAATACCAGATAAAGTTGCCCAGAATACTCCCATGAATTGCTGCCCCAGTATATGATAAACGAGAAAACAGGAAGCAGCTATGATTGCTATTCCAGAGATATATGTTGAATACCTTAATGCCTTCTGTGGATCCATTTTTGAGAGCAATATGACTCCCCAGACTCCTATTAATGAAGAAGCTAACCCTGCTGCTATTATCAATACTGGAAGTATTATCCAGCCGAGTAAATTTGATTTAAGCTCAGGAGGACATAAAGGATTGAATGCAAAGGTTGATGCTATTGCCATTGTTGCGATGACTGAACCTACATATGATTCAAACAAGTCAGCACCCATTCCAGCAATATCTCCAACATTATCTCCCACGTTGTCTGCAATAACTGCAGGATTTCTTGGATCATCTTCAGGAATACCAGCTTCAACCTTGCCAACAAGATCTGCTCCGACATCTGCTGCTTTAGTATAAATTCCTCCGCCTAAACGTGCGAACAATGCAATTGAAGATGCACCCATTGCATATCCACTGACATAATTGGGATCCTTGAATACATAATATAGAATACCTATTCCTATCGCTCCCAGAGAAGCTACTGCCAGTCCCATTACAGACCCACCAGAAAACGCCACTGTCAAAGCCTGATCTCTTCCAAGAGTTGCTGCCTGGCTTGTTCTTACATTGCTTTTTGTAGCTGCCCTCATCCCAATAAAACCTGCGATTATTGAAGATAGAGCACCGCAAACGAAGCAAAAGGCTGTTCTCCATTCAATAGCAAGTGTTAAAATAATTGCCACTATAATTATGAATATCGATAATATTTTATACTGTCTTATTAAGTAGGTGTTAGCTCCTTCTTCGATTTGTCTTGCAATAGCCTGCATTGTTTCATTTCCAGCATTCTTCTTTGTTATACTGAACAGAGTAATAAAAGCATAGAATAATCCCAGTCCCCCCAGAATCGGAGCCCACAAGTAAATCATATCTGACATTTGTTACCCCTTTTTTAAGAAATTTCCGATAACCAAAACAAACCAACTCCTAATATATGTCAATGAGTTTGATTTTGTTAATTATCGGAAGATAAGAGGAAATTCCCCTTTTATCAGAAAAAGGGGAATTATTGAAATCTAGTAACCGTAAGCCGTTACTTTTATATCATCAAAATATGCTTTATTTGCCATGCAGAATAAGCCAACATTACCTTTCGAAAGACTTACATCATTTAGCTCCATGCATAACCACTCATTCCTGTAAACTTTTATTAATGTGCCATAAACTTCAATCTTCATATTATATGTGGTGTTCATATCAAAACTTAAACGGTCTGTTTTCTTTATCAAGTGGTATTCTTCACCATCATAATAATCAAGTCTGAAGCATTCTCCACCGAATAATTTATCGTTTACCATCAGGAATCTATAGAATACATGCTTTCCGTCTTCAGTTGTACTATGTCTGAAGATAAATCCCAATCCATTGTTATCTACTGCTTTGAATTTTGCCTCAAATACATAATCTGTCCAATCCTGGTTTCCTACATAAGCAAAAGTTCCATAAAGATTCTGAGTTGTGTCAGTTTCTGTAAATGTAGTATCAGTGCCTCCAATTTTGCTAGCTTGATAGAGCTGCTTGCTTGCTATTGACCAATCTGAAGGTCCTAATGTATCAGCTTTTGCTTCATCAACGAAAAACCAATCACTAGGAACATCTCCATCATTATATTCATCAAAATTATAATAAATCAGCGCATCTTCACCATTATTATCAGTATCAGTACCTCCACAACCAAAAATTGAAATCAAGAAAACCATTGCCATTGCCAAGAAAAACTTGCTTTTCATTGTCTACCTCCTGCAACACTTGTTTAAAAAACTATACTATTTTAACAAAGAACATAGCTAAAAATTCATTTTAGTATGTCAACTATTAAATTAAAGCAAAAAGCATGCCAATACTTTACTCAATTTGAAGGATTTTTCTTGTTGCAAGTATCCTGTCATTTGAAGATAACTTGATGAAGAAAACTCCTCCATTGATTTTCTTGTCAGTATTTGCTTGCCAGATCAGACTATAGTTGCCTTTTTGCTTTTTCTCGTCAACAAGAGTTTTCATGAGTTTGCCGGAAATATCAAAGATCTGGAGTTTTATTTGCCCGTCTTCCTTTATGGAATAATTTATATTAACATTGCTCCTGAAAGGATTAGGATAAGTTGCAATGCTTGCAGATTCTTTCTTTGGTATGATTTTCTGAGCTGAGAAACCTGTTTCTTTTTCAGTCTTGTATAAATAAACGTCAGCATAACCTGAACCATAAGATTCAGTATATCCAATGAAGGCATAATGCTGATCTTCTGTCTGAATCACTGAATATGCTACATCATCATTCTCGCCACCTGCTACGCTTTGCCATTGCAGGTTTCCATTTGAATCAGTCTTCACTATGAACATATCCTGATTTCCTGAGCCATAAGAATAGGTTGCTCCACATGCTATGAATCCACCATCATTAGTCTGAATAGCTTCTCTTCCCCAGTCTACTGAGTTTCCACCAAATACCTTTTCAAATATAAGAGTTCCCTGCTTGTTTATCTTGAACAAATACATTTCTCCTTCTCCGGCACCAAGATTTGAAGCTTCTCCGCAAATAATATATCCATCGCTAAGGGAATGGATGGATATTGCAACATCATGCTCGAAACCACCGTATACATTCTCCCATTGAATATTTCCATTCTCGTCAGTTTTTATTAATAAACAATCATGCTTGCCATTTCCGTAAGAATTTGTTGAGCCTGCAATTATGAAGCCACCTTCATCAGTTTGTATGGCCCATCTCCCATACTCATCATTAGTTCTTCCGAAGGTTTTTGCCCAGATAATATTTCCTTGTGCGTCTGTTCTTACCACATATATATCTCTTCCTCCAGCACCAAAAGAAATAGTTTCACCTGCCAGAATAAAGCCACCATCATTCACCAATGAAACAGAATTGCACCATTCGCCTGAACGACCTCCAAATGCTTTTTGAAAGACCGTATTGAATGAGTTATCTGTCTTGAGCAGCAGGAAATCCTCAGCACCATTACCAAAAGAGGAAGTAGTGCCCCCTATTACAAATCCGCTATTATTTGGAAGGATTTGGATTGAGGCACCTAAATCATAAGATCCTCCACCAAATGTTTTTTCAAGAAGTTTGTTTCCATTTGTATCAATTTTAAGAAGATAAACATCTCCACCACCTGCTCCATAAGTTGATGTATATCCTGATATTACGATATTCCCATCCTGAAGCTGCCTTATCGAATAACCTCTGTCTATCAATACACCACCATAGGTTTTTTCCCAGGCGAATAATGCAGCGGGAATCATGAATAAACAAATGAGAATCAACAAATTTTTCATAATCATCCTCCGTATAAAAGTAATATAAAAAGTTTCTCTTTTTAGTCAAGTCTATTTTTATTGACTTATGAAAAACATTAAAAAAGTCCGTTTTCCAATCATAAGGAAAAATATCTTTAAAGGAGAAATCATGAAAACTATTATCATACTATTATTACTATCTGACATTGGTTTTAGCTCTGCTGCCATATGGCCCATGTATAGATATGATTCAAGGCATAATGCAAAATCAAGCGTTTCAGGTCCTTTATCCAATCCAGGAATTGACTGGAGTTATAAAACAGGAGATGACGTTTTTTCTTCTCCAGCAATTGACGATAACGATAGAATATATGCAGGTTCTGATGACAATTATCTTTATTGCCTTACAAAAGATGGAGCACTGGTATGGAAATTCCAATGTGCAGACAAAGTCTCATCATCACCAGCTATAGGCAGCGACAATACGATTTATTTTGCAAGCAATGACAAGAATTTCTATGCATTAAGAAGCGATGGTCAGTTGAGATGGAAATATGCAGTGGATTGGGAATCTGCATCATCTCCAGTTATCGGTTCTGATAATACCATTTATTTCTCTAATGGAATAATTCATGCTTTCAGTCCAGAGGGAAATCTTAAATGGTCCTTTGCAACAGGAAGAGGTCATTTTGCAAGCCCTGCTATTGGCAGGGATGGTACCTTGTATGTAGGATCTGCATACGGAGCCATGGATATGATGGCTGTTTCAGGAGATGGTAAACAGAAGTGGGTTTTTACAGTAGGTGGGTTTATTCTCTCATCTGCAGCTGTCAGAGATGATGGAACAGTAATTTTTGGATGTGAGGACAGTTATCTGTATGCACTAAATCCTGATGGATCATTAAAATGGAAATTCCTTGCAGGGGGAAATCTTACCAGCTCTCCAGCAATAGACTCCAACTCTAATACATATATAGGAAGTTTCGATAATTATCTTTATGCAATAAAGAGTGATGGCTCTCTATACTGGAAGTTCAGCACATATACCCTTATATGGGGAAGTCCTGCAATTGACAGGAATAACAATATCTTTTTCGGAGGATCAGACAGTTATGTTTACAGTCTTAAGCCTGATGGTACAATAAACTGGAGATTGAAAGTCTCAGATAATGGATTTTCAAGCAGTCTTGCTCTCGGCAGGAATGGCAGCATTGTCATCGGATGCAATGATAATAACATTTATTGCATAAAAGGCAACTATGGCTTCAATAGCAGGAAAGCTTCCTTTTATATGCCAGAAAGAAACAAGATAAAAGCATATCCAAATCCATTCGCTTCACAACTTGTGGTTGAAAGTATTACTTATGGCAGGATATATGATTTGACTGGGAAACAGGTGGCAACCATAGAGAAAGGTTACAATAAACTTGACAGCAGCAGATGGCAGCCTGGTACATATATAATTGAAGCTGGTAATTCATCCAGAGTAATAGTGAAGGTTGAGAATTAAATAAACTGATAACCCAAAGCTGTTATCTAAAGAATTCTACTTAGCATGGATTTGTGATGTGATTCAATTCAATGAAATAGCAGCAATTTCAAGTATCGCTTTGCTGTCAGTATTTCTTGTAGTATTCTCAATAAAAATAAGCTGGTTATGAAAAAATTACTCGGAACTGAAAACTATTGACTAAAGTAATTTATTTGAACTTTTTGCCCTGACTTGTTTTAAGGAAGATATGGAAATAAAAGTACAAATAACAGATTATCTTGTAGTTGGTTCAGGCATAGCAGGCTTATCCCTTGCTTTCAAATTGTCAATGTTAGGTGAAGTGATGCTTCTTACAAAAAAGGAGCATTCTGATTGCAATACAAACTATGCTCAGGGTGGTATTGCTTCAGTATTCTCGAATACTGATTCATTTGATTCTCACTATGCTGATACTTTGAAAGCCGGTGGAGGTATAAACAGACCTGAAGTGGTAGATCTTGCCGTGAAATTAGGCCCCAAACTTATCCTTGAACTGACAAACAGCGGAATTCAGTTTTCCAAAAAAACTGATGGTCAGTTTGATTTAGGAAAAGAGGGAGGACATTCTTTCAACAGGATAGTCCATGCAAGAGATCTTACTGGGCAGGAAATTGAATCTGGGCTTATAAATGTAATATTGAATAAAGACAGACTGAAGACACAGGAAGGCTGTTGCGTCATAGATCTTTTAATCAGGGATAGAAGATGTGTTGGTGTTGTTTACTATAATGAGATGAATTGCAATCTTTTTGCCTGTTTTGCAAAAGCAGTAATTCTTGCAACAGGAGGCATCGGACAGGTTTACAAGTATACAACTAATCCCGAAATTGCTACAGGTGATGGAATTGCGATTGCATCCAGGGCAGGTGCTTCAATAGCTAGCATGGAGTTCGTCCAATTTCACCCAACTGCACTCTATCCATCTATCATTGAAGGGAAAAGAGCATTTCTTGTTTCTGAAGCAGTAAGAGGGGAAGGCGGCATACTGAAGACAGCTGATGGAGAAATTTTAAAGATTAATCATCCTCTTGGTTCACTTGCACCAAGGGATATTGTTGCAAGATCCATATATTTCTACCTGAAAGAAAACCAGAAGAAATATGTGCTTCTGGATGCTACAAGTATTGATGGAGAATATCTGGAAAAAAGATTCCCGCAAATCTACAATAAATGCCTTTCCTACGAAATCGATATAAGAAAAGATCCAATTCCTGTTGTTCCTGCAGCTCATTATATATGCGGTGGAATAGACATAGACATGAATGGCAGGTCATCGATTCCCTCTCTTTATGCTATAGGAGAAGTTGCTCACTCTGGCCTGCATGGAGCAAACAGACTTGCTTCAAACTCCCTGCTGGAAGCACTGGTCTTTGCCGAACAAGCTTACAGGCATATAGAGTCTTCAAGATTAAAGACACCTGAAGTAACAGGATTGAAAGCTCTGTTTGTAAATGAAGACAAGAATCAGCTGTTTGATATTCAGGAGCTGAAAGAAGAACTGCGGGAAACTATGTGGAAAAAGGTTGGCATAGTAAGGAACAACAAAGGTCTGGATGAAGCAGAAACATTCATCAGGAAATGGACACCTGTAGTAGGAGAAGCTTACGATAAGACAAGGTTTGACCTGGGATTGGTTGAACTCAGGAACTTGTTTGAAGTAGCCAAGTTTATTGTCATGTGTTCGAGGATGCGCCAGGAATCAAGAGGTTTGCATTTTCTTGAAGACCATCCTGAAAGAGATGATAATTATCACGGATATATGATTATTGAAGATACTACCATATGATAAGTTACGTCAAGTTTCTGAAGGATATTTTCAAACTTCATGCTTCTCTCGGAATAAAACTCAACCTTGACAGAATGAATGCAGCTCTTGATGCAATAAATCATCCAGAAAAAGCTTTCAAATCAATTTTGATAGCTGGAACGAATGGCAAGGGCTCAACAACAGCTTATGTTGAGAGAATTTTCAGATATCATGGCTTCAAGACAGGAAGGCTTACATCTCCTCATATTATTGATTACAGAGAGAGAATTATCGCAAATGGAAGCAGGATAAGCGAAGAGGAAATCATTGCATTATATACTGAATTCAAGAAGATTATCGAACTATATAAACTGACATTCTTCGAACTTACTACATTGCTGGCATTCATATATTTCAAGAGAAAGGAAATAGACTGGGCAATACTGGAAATAGGTCTGGGTGGCAGACTTGATGCTACAAATACCGTGAATCCCTCAGGAAGCATTATTACAAATATTGGTATTGATCATGAGAAATCGCTTGGGAACACCCTCAAGAAGATTGCTTATGAAAAAGCTGGTATAATAAAGAGGGACAGCAAGGTTTTTCTGGGAAACATGAAACCTGATATAGAAACAGTATTTCTGGAAAGAGCAAGAGATATATTTGCTGATAGTCTATTCATATTGAATAATGAGATATCTTACGAAACAACAAAAATATCGATGGAAGGAACTGAATTCAGTTTTTCATTAAAGGATGACAGGAAAATAAATGCAAAGTTGAAAATGATAGGTTATCATCAAATAACAAATGCTCTCCTTGCATTACTTGCATCTTCCAGATTGATTGAGGACTTCAATATGGATAAAGCTCTTGAAGCATTGCACGATACTGTTTGGCATGCAAGATTCGAGAGGATTTCTGAAAAGCCAGAGATCTGGCTGGATGTCGGTCATAACCTGCATGGAATAAAGGAAATAGATTCAACCTTGAAATCAATTTTCAAAAATACTGAATTATATATACTTCTTGCTGCCTTAAGAGACAAGAAGATTGAAAACATGGTAAAGCATCTACAGAAATATGCTGCATTCATAGCACTTGCTCCTCCTGAAAGTGATAGAGCTCCTGATGTGGAAAGGCTGCATAACATCTCAAGTAAAATTGGCACTGAAAATATGGTGTGCAAGAATGTAACACAAGCAATCATAAAGTTGCTGAAGATGAATAAAGAGAAAGAGAGACCAATATTGATAATAGGCTCTCTTTTCACAGCCGCTGAAGTATACAGATATTTCAAGATAAAACCTGATGATTAAGAGTTCAAGCCGAGTAATATCTTAGAGATCAACCAGAGAGAATCAAGAAAAACAGCAATAAATGAATTCGAAACAGACACAAAAACAGTATGGAATTTAAGAAGCAACTAGGCGCATTAGATGTTTTCAGTATCGCCATTGGGGCAATGATTAGCTCCGGAATTTTCATACTGCCAGGTCTTGCATTTGCAAAAACAGGTCCATCAGTTGTATTGTCATATTTTATGGCAGGTATATTGGCAATGACAAGCATGGTAAGTACTGCTGAATTGATTACAGCAATGCCCAAGACAGGAGGTGATTTCTTTTTTGTCTCAAGAAGCCTTGGACCTGCCCTGGGAATGACATCATCCTTGTTAAGCTGGTACAGTACAATACTCAAGACATCTTTTACATTAATCGGCATTTCACATTTTTTGCTGCTGGTTATTGATGTGAATATTCATATGACATCAGTAATTCTATGCATTGTATTTATAGTGATAAATATTACTGGAGTTAAAACTGTAAGCAGGATTCAGTTAACACTAGTAACCATAGTAATCTTAATAACATTATTCTATATCTTGACAGGAATTCCAAAAGTTAAAATGGGAAATTTTGTTCATTTTGCACCATTTGGTTTGAAAGGTATAATAGGAACTGCAGGTTTAATAACTTACTTACTTCTAGCTGATAAAAGCATAAAGAGAGAATATGCTTTGCAGTATCTTATTGACAGGATAAGAAAATTACCAGCAGAACGCACTATGCTTGAAAATGAGCTAAAGGAAATCTTGACAAAGAATGCAGGGAAGTAGCATTGAATTGCAGTCGTTGTAGCAAAATGATTAATTTGCCTAGCCAGCTTAAGACAAAAAATACTTGACCAGTATAGTATTAAATAAAGCTTGAACTTAAATAAAATAAAGGAGTCTCTGAATGGCAAAGAAAGATAGAACATTTGCAGCAAAACTCGCACATGATCAGAAAAAAAAGGAAGCCAAATTGTGCCCTGTTTGTGGAGCAGGAATACAACACGCAGTTTTGTATGAAGCAAGATATAAAAATGGCAAGCAATGGTCTCCTGTCAGGAAAGTCGTAGATATTTGCGATTGCAATAAAGACTGGGTATATAATCAGGTAAAGAAGTAGAGTAATGCTCCTGAGGAGCTTCATTTTAGTTTTTTTCATAGCTGTTGCTCTGAAAGCAGAAAATATTTCATTGAAGGAAGCAATAGAAATTGCGTTGAAGAAGAATGCTACAATTAAAAACGATTCTTTACAGGTAGATGTTAATAGTTGGGCAGTTATTGAAGCCTATACTGCAATGCTTCCCAAAATATATCTTAATCAGAGCTATTCAAAAAGAGAGAAAACCAACTATACTGACGCTCAAAGAGAAGCTGCAAGAAGGGCAGGAACTCCACTGGACGAAGATACTGACTATTTTACCACTTCTTTCTCAATAAGTCAGAATTTATTGAGCGGAACAAGTCTTATAGATAACGTGAGACTGAAAAAACTGCAGAGTGAAAGCCATACTCTTCAGATCTTGATTGACAGAAATGAAATAGTGATATCTGTCATAGAATCATTCATTGCCATATCACAGGCTAAAGCTCAGATAAAGAGCTCAGAAGAGAATATTCCAAGATTGAAATTCTTGATAAGTCTGGCGAGAGAAAGAAACAGGGTAGGGGTTGGAGTAGATCTTGAATTGAGGGAAGCTGAATTACAGCTTCTTAATGAAGAGCTGAGTATATCAGAAGCAAAAGATGAACTGGAAACAGCCAAAGATAATCTAAAGCGACTGCTGGTTTTTGAGTTTGACAAGGAAATAGAAATTGATGATAATGAAGTCCTGAATTTTCCAAGAAAAGAGTTGAATCTCAACAATCTTCTGGAATCGCGAGAGAAGATATTATCTCAGAGAAAAGCTTATTATGCAATAAGACAAGCTGAAATAAATAAATCAAGAGCGTTTGGAGAACACTTGCCATCATTATCAGCAAATTTTTCGTATAGCTGGCCAACGGATCATACCCTTAATCCTGATGGTAATCCTACATGGCAGTTTTCTCTCAACCTGTCTGTACCAATTTTTACTTCTTTCGCAACTACTGCTGCATATAAGCAGGCAAGGATACAGCTTGATCAAGCGGAAATAACATACAGAGACAATGTCTATGGAATGAAACAGACTATTATCACGCAATACAGGAATTATGAAAGATATAAGAAAAGAACAGAACTTTATAAGAAAATTGTAGAAGAAGCAAGTCTGGTTCTTAATCAGAGAATAGAAGAATATAGAATAGGTAAAGGCACAATGAGAGAGATTCTTGATGCTTATAAAGATTTAGTTGACAAAAGACTGCTTTATATAAATAATCTCTACGCAGGAATAAAAGCTTATGTGGATGTTATTAAAATTGTTTCTCAGGAACCAATAAAGTTATAGAAGAATGCAGATAATCTTTTTTGAAGACAAGAAAATAGCTAATTTTTTCCCGTTAGCTATGTACAGAACAGTTGCTGAATTTTTAAGGGGAACCGGATCTCCTATTCAGCATGCGATGAGGCATTTCCCCTATACAATAATTATTCCGGGACATGCTTTAGGACATATTGATTATGAGGAAATCGCTAAAGAGATTGAGAAAAGTCCACTTACTTCTTTTATTTTCGTAAACTCAAGAATAAGATCCATTTCCATTCTCAAGCAAATTCAGGAAAGAGATACTTGCTATGTTTCGGATAATGATCTTGTTGCTTTATGGGCTAGCAAAGAGAAAGCACTGGATACTCTTCAGGAGATAAAGCAATCAGGAGGCATATGGGATCCTGATTTGTCATGCAGGAAAACTCATGCATTAGCAAATCCAACTCTATATGAATATATCTGGCAGATGCTTGAAGATAATTATTGTGAGATTGAAGAAGCGGAATCTAGCTGGAGTGAGTTCCAGGCACAGCCTTCATCCAGCATCATGAGAAATGAGAAAGTATTCATCAAGAAAACTGCGAAGATAAGTCCTTTTGCTGTTTTGGATGCCAGAAGAGGCTCAATTTTCATAGACGAATTTGCTGAAATTGCCCCTTTCAGTTACCTGGAAGGTCCTCTGTATGTTTCCCAGTATGCAAAGATACAAGGAGGGAAAGTAGGCAAGGGGACAAGCATAGGTTCCTATTCTATAGTAAACGGGGAAATAGAAAATTCAATAATATTCGATTATACAAACAAATATCATGATGGTTTCATTGGTCACAGTATTATTGGTTCATGGGTGAATATAGGAGCACAAACAGTTACTTCTGATCTTAAGAATAATTACAGCCAGATTAGGATACAATTGGCATCCAACAGGATTTATACAACTAATCTTATAAAACTGGGCTCAATCATCGGGGATCATTCAAAAACTGCAATAGGAACACTTCTTAACTCAGGTACAACAGTAGGAATTGGTTGCAATGTAATTGGAAATGGTTTACAGCCTAAATACTTCCCAAGCTTTTGCTGGGGAGGATCAGAAGGTTTCAAGGAATATGATCTGGCTAAATTTCTTGAAACTGCTACAAAAGTTATGTCTAGAAGAGATTACAAGGGTGCAAAAAAGGAATTAAGGCATTTGAGAAGACTTTTCGGAATAACAAGATCTGACAGACAAGATTTCATTCAGAGATGAAATACTTATTTCTTGTGATATTGATTTGTATTTCTCAGCTATTTTCAGAAAATGAAATGGATAAGGAATTTGGCCTGATGCCTTCCCAATCAATTCTTGACATAGAAGAAATCTCAAATCAAAGCAAATCAATTCCCAAGGCAATGCTTTTTTCAATGATAATCCCTGGCAGTGGAGAATTATACTGCAATAACGATAGTGGCTATTTTTTCATGATGCTTGAGCTTGGTCTTGTTGGTTCTTACTTCATATATCACAAGAAAGGTCTTGATAAGCAAATTGAATACAGAAAATTCGGTGACAGACACTGGAACAAGGAAAGATATAAAGAGAATGCAGAAGCACAGGGAGACGAAGAAGCTATGGAAAAAGAAGCTGACCTGCCTTCTGAAAAAGATAGCAGA
Source organism: Candidatus Coatesiibacteriota bacterium (assembly GCA_016927185.1). Classification (GTDB taxonomy): domain Bacteria; phylum JAFGND01; class JAFGND01; order JAFGND01; family JAFGND01; genus JAFGND01. The sequence goes on along the minus strand of JAFGND010000006.1, from coordinate 50,623 downwards.
TATTATGACATGATAGGCAAGGAAGATGCTTTCTCTTATGGCTGGGATAGTGATAAATCAAGACAGGATTACAATTCAAAAATGGATGAAAGCAAGAATCAATTGAAGATCGCAAGCATTTGTGTCGGTGTTACAATAATCAATCATGTTTTTTCAGCAATAAATGCATTGAGATCTACCAAGAGATTTAATAGTAGAATCAAGGAGAAAGCCAGATCTGATAAAGACTTTAAAGTAGTCACGAGCATATCAAGAGATAAAACTGAATTAGGCTTCAGGATTACTTATTGAATTTATAAATATTTCTATCTCATTTTTTGCTTTATTCATATCAATATTTTCAAAACAGCTGTTTTTCTTGCATACTGTCTTATTGCAGCAAAGACATTCCATTTCAGCATTTTTTATAATCAGATGCCTTGAATATCTGGGTCCTTGTGTTAAGGGATTTGTGGGACCGAAAAACGCAATAATTGGCTTTTCAAGAGCTTCAGCTATATGTAATGCGGCAGTATCGTTTGTCAAGAGGAATAAGCTTTTCTCTATTATGGAAGCCATCTGCATGAAATCAGATTCTGGAGAAAGCAAGCATGAATTGCCTGTCAGAGATTTTATGTATTCAGCTCTTTTCTTCTCCTCACTATCTCCATATAGAACTACAGAAGATAATTTGAATTTGTCATGAATTTGATTAATTATCTCAGCCATCTTCTTTTCAGGGAATCTCTTGCATTTCCATTTTCCCATAGGGGCAACAGTGAAAAAAGAATTGTCTTTGATTTCAAGGTTGAATTCTTTTCTTATGCTATCAGGAAGGTAAATCTTATCATTGATGATTTTCATGTCAATGTAAGCAAGGCTTGCTAGATGATGCATTACTTCATGCTTTTTTCTGTACTCATCAGAGATCAGCTTATTATATGCGTGTTTCCTGAACCTCACATTGAATCCAATTCTGACAGGAGCATTTGTAATTAGTGTCAGGAATGAGCTTCTTGGATTGCAGAATAAATCTATTACGAAATCGTATTTCTCCTTCCTTAAGCAGCTAATCAGTTCAATCTGTTTAATCAAGGAAGAAGTATCCATTTCATAAACCTTGTCCAGTTCCTTATACATGCGGGATAATTCTGCTATCTTCCTGTCTGTCAGAAGATGGATCTCAGTAGAATGATCGTTCAGTTTGATGTTTCTCCAGACAGGGCTGGTCATCAAGATATCACCAAAACCCTTAAGCCTGATAATCAGTATTTTTTTCACGATTATTTTAGTTTCATGGCGGAAATGACTCTTTTGAAACCATCACCATCAATGAATCCATGAAGATTTAGAAATTGATCCTTATTTCCATTCTTTATTGTCTTGATTATCTCATTTCTTATCAAATCATCTTTCACTTTCCTGTAATGACCGAGGTAATTAACCACCTTGTTTTTATGAAGGTATTCTGAAGATGGAATTTGATTTGAGGCAACCGATATGATAAGACAAAGCAATCCATGAAAAACCATTTCATGAATTGTCAATCCTCCTGAACCAATATATAAATCTGAAATCTTGAGATATTCCTTTAGATCCACTGGTCCCTGGATGTAATTTATATATTGCGAATCTGGCTTATAATTAGAATAATCAGCAGGAAGAATTACATTCCAGTAAAAATCAGTATTGAATATTATCTTTATTATTCTTTCTGTTTGTTTTGCACGATCAGTTCCTCCAAAAACTACCAAGCCTTGCCTTGGAGGTGATCTCTTGTCAACAGGTGTATTTGAAATTATATCTTCCCTGAAAAGTATATATTCGTTACCCAGTAAATAAATAGTCTTGCTGTCAATTTTGTATTTCAGCTCTTTTGCATGAGGATTTGGATTAAGGAGTATGTCACAATCGAAGATTCTATTACAATTATCGTCTATTGTCAGCACCTTGAAACCATTTGATCTCAGCTTCAGCTCATCATTGATTGTTATCTTGTAACTGTCTATAATTATCCAGTCATCTTTTTTTCCACCTGCTTTCAAGATGACTGATAAAGCAGATTCATCCTTCCCCTCTTCAGCATCAAATACCTTGAATGGACCTTTGCCTAAAAAGCCCCAGGGAAGTTTCCTTGGGTTTTTTGTTATCCAGATTACTTTATGTCCTGCTTCTTGAAGATGATTTGCCAGTACACTGCATCTCATCAGATGTCCATAACCAGTTTCAGTTGAGCCATCTGCACGAATGAAAATCGTTGACATTTATGGATTATAATTTGGTGATTCTTTTGTAATAATTACATCGTGTGGGTGACTTTCCCTTAGTCCAGCTGAAGTTATTCTTACGAATCTTGCATTGGATCTCAATGATTCAAGGTTGTTTGCACCGACATAACCCATGCCTGATTTTATACCTCCAATCAGCTGGAAGATGAAATCAGATAACTTGCCCTTATATGGAACTCTGCCTTCAATTCCTTCCGGGACAAGCTTTTCTCCTTCCTGAAAATAGCGTTGACTGCTGCCTTTCTTCATAGCACCTATTGATCCCATGCCTCTGTAAGTCTTGAAAGATCTTCCCTGATAAATGACTATTTCACCCGGACTTTCTTCTATTCCTGCAAGCATTCCTCCCAGCATTACTGTAGAAGCACCAAGTGCAAGTGCTTTTACTATATCACCAGAATATTTTATCCCGCCATCTGCGATTATGGGAACTTCTTCTGCAGCCTCAAAACATTCAATTATCGCTGATATCTGAGGCATCCCGACACCCGCGATAATTCTTGTCGTGCAAATTGAACCAGGTCCTACACCTATCTTGACTGCATCAGCTCCCGCGTCAATGAGATCTCTTGTACCTTCCCTTGTAACAACATTACCTGCAATCAGGTTGGAATCAGGGAATTTTCTCTTTATTGCTTCAACTGTTTTCAGAATCATCATTTGATGACCATGAGCGGAATCTACAACTATTATATCTGCACCCGCATTCAAGAGCTTTTCAGCTGCCTTTACCCCTTCGTCACCTGCTCCAATAGCAACACCTACCAACAATCTTCCTAAATCATCTTTTATGGCATCCGGAAATTGTGTCTGTTTTTCGAGATCCTTTATTGTGTACAGACCTTTCAGGTGCATTTCTTCGTCAATTATAGGTAGTTTTTCAACCTTATACTTGTGCATCAAATCCTGAGCCTGCTCCTGGGAAGTCCCTACTGGAGCGGTTATCAACTTATCAGCAGGTGTCATTAGCTCTTCCACTTTTTTATTCCAGTCCTTCTCGAACCAGAGATCACGTTTGGTGAGAATGCCTATCAATAAATCGTTATCAATTACTGGTAAACCCGATATTCCCTGCTTCTCTATCAGTTCCCTTGCAACTGAAATAGGCTGAGTTGGTGAAATGGTCATTGGATTTACTATCAATCCTGATTCTGATCTTTTCACTCTTTGAACCTGGGTTAATTGAGCATTCAATGTCATATTTTTATGTATGATTCCAAGGCCTCCAAGCTGTGCTAATGCAATTGCCATCTGGTATTCTGTAACTGTATCCATTGCAGCAGACAGTATGGGTATATTTAGATAGAGCTTTTTGGTCAGCTTTGTTTTCAGTGATGTTTCTTTAGGAAGAACAGAGCTTTTTTGAGGAACAAGGAGAATATCATCATATGTAAGTCCAAGTTCTTCAAATTTGCTTGTCATTTCTCAGCTTCCTCTAACATCCAATCCAGATAGTCTTCTGGGGAGAAAAGCTCCTTCTTTGGTTTTATTTTTGGTTTCTTTTTTGAAGCAGAGGAAACTTCATCAGTTTGCGAAATCATGATAGGTTTTTTTACTTCCTTTTCTTTCTCTTTCGGTTTTTTCCTGATTTCCTGTGTTGTCTTTGCTGCTTTCTCTTCAGTTTTCTTTTTAGGGGTAGGTTTCTTTATTATTTTTTCTTCTTCTACTTCATCTTCATATTCTTCCTTGAGTTCCTCTTCTTCGTCATATTCATCTTCTTCTTCATCTTCATAATCCTCTTCATCATCACTATCTGAATAATCTTCCTCTTTTGATTTCAGCATTCTTGAAATCTGCCTCTTAGGTTTTGCCGCAGCACTAGGTTCATAGTCATCAAGAGTGAGGAAACTTGTGTCTTCCAGTTCCTCTTCTTCTTCCTGATAGTCTGTTAATTGAAATCCTTCTTCAAGATCCGTTTCCTCTTCCTCATCCTCATATAAATCAAATTGAATGTGAACATTATCTTCATAAACAATCTCGTGTGATTCCTCTTCTATGGGGACTATCTCGCCTGAATTGGTTGATCTTACTATTTCATCGAATAATTCATCCAGACCTTCAGATTTTAGTATGACATTCATTATATTCTTGATGAGCATCTCTTTCTGTTTTGGTTCAAGAGAACCATTCAGTACAATCGGGATTTCCTCAAATTCTCTTCTGATCTTTTTCAGCATGGAATATAGATTACTTGGTACAGTTGATATATCGAAAAGAATTATATCGTATTCACTGCTCCTGAGAGTTCTCAGAATTCTGTTTTCTTCAGTGACACACTTGACTATGAATCCCCTGTGTTCTAGCTCAAGTGCATATACTTCTTGAATCCCGCTGTCGTTTTCATATACTAAAACTTTTTTTGTTTTCTTCTCCATAGGCTTATCCCTAACCTTTTTTAATTATGAATGTAGTCTTCATTTTGAAGCTGCTTATTCTTGTCAATTCAAACTTGGAATCAAGTTTTTTATAGTTCATCATTTCTGTCTGTTTCTATAGATTTATTTGTTTATTTAATCAATCTTAACATTATTTTGTAAACTCGTTTTTAATATTAGTTGAAAATAAGTCAATATACATTTTTTTATTTTTCACTTATGGCAAAACCATTATATAGAATGCTTGTCAAAACCTGATTTCATATATAATTTTCTCCCATCTTATAAGATCTTATTAGAATATGCCCGGTGTTGTGAAAAAAGAAAATAGTTCTTCCATGCTCCTTGTCCAGATCTTTTGCAACAAGAGGGATTTTAAGGGAGTCAAGAGATTCATGAAGAGCAATTATATTTCTTTCTCCAACACTGAGTCTTCCTTCCATCTGGAGTTCCTTGAATAAAGTGGCTCCTCCTACTGCTTTAGCAATTATCTCTCTGGCATTGTTTTTTTCCATGATATCCACAAAAAATGGTACAGCATCCTTTATATATCTCAAATCAGGAGTATCGGAATAAGCATTAGTTGGCTTCTTTGGCAGCATAAGGTGAGACAAAAGCCCGAACTTATTGACAGGATCAAACAGTACTAATCCGATGCATGAACCTAAGCCAATTATTGTAGATACTGCTGAATCATTCTTATCAAAATGCCAGGCTCCAATTTTTAATCTTTTTATCTCAGCTGGAATTTTTATTCTATCTTTCTTTTCAATTGACATAACTTATCCTAATAAACACAAAGCTTCTGCAACAAAGTTGAAGTTGAAACACATTTTTAAAAAAGGGTTTTCAAATGCAAGATATTTTGAAAAACATGTTCAAGAAGATATATGGACACGACAAACAAAAGAAAATTACATTACACCAATTGCTTTCAAACAAGTTTCCCCAGACATGTCTGTTAGTTGGAAAGCAAGGCATAGGTAAAACCAGCTTTGCAAGGATAATTGCAGAAGCAATATTTTACAGAAGCAATCCTGATGATTATTTTAAATACAATGTTTCCTCAAGAATTGGCAGGTTTGATTATCCTGATTTTCATCTAGTTTTTCCAGCAAGTGGACAATCTGATAAATTCAAGAAGAAAACCGAAAACACCTTTTTCAAGGAATTCTTGATTGAGAATTCAAGCCATCATCCATTTCCCAAAAGCGAGATTTCTCTAACCCAGATAAAAAACCTGCAAACAAAGCTTGATGCCAAACCTTTTGAAGCATCCGTGAAGGTTGTCTTGTTGATAGATGTGCACAGGATGAATGAAGAATCTTCAAATGCTTTCTTGAAAACTCTTGAAGAACCTCCAGGAGAAACATTTTTCCTCATGACTTCCAGTTATCCAGAAAAGATAATTTCTACTATAAAAAGCAGATCCGTAATCATAGGATTAAATCCAATAGGCAAACAGGAATTGATAGAAAGCCTTATTACTAAAGGCTTCGATAATGAGGTTGCAAGATTCCTGTCCGTTTATTCTCAGGGATCCTTCGGTAAAGCTATTTCAGCTTCATATGATGAGCTTATAAAAATGAGAAGGTTGTTGTTAAAAATTATTTATGGATTGGTTTCAAACAATATTTCTTATTTCTGGACTGTCATGGAGGAATTTGCTCCAATGCAGAGTTTTTACAAAGAGGAAGACAACAGGTCATATACTGCAGTTTCGCTGTTAACCTTCCTTCTTAATGACATAATAAAAGTATCTATTTCAGATTTCGATAATTGCCTGAATATAGACTTGAGATCTGTATATATGCAATTGAAACCGGCAGATTACAAGGATTTATCAGACTTATTATATGAATTGAATTCAAGATTCAATTACTTCACTCAGATCCCTCTTGCTCCTCATCCATTCTGGAGCAGCATATTTCTAAGTAATGCATCCAGACTCAAGAATTTTTTCTCACAAGCTAAATTGAAAGACTATCTTGAAGCAACAAGATAGCATGCTATTTTAGTTTTTTCATTCCCATTATGATAAGCAAGGATTTTTTTATAATCTTACTGTCTTCATTATCAATCCAGAAAATCTTCCAGCTAATTTTGTCACTTAAGTTATCTTCGATTTTTGATACAATCTCGCTTTTGTCATTATTAATGATGTTTTCTTCAAGGTTAAGAATACTGACTAGTGATTTGCTGTTCTTTATTTTTTTCAGTTTGGGAGTTTCCTCGCATTTCTTGTTATACCATAGTACTTCCAGATTTTCATTCGAAACAACTAAAGACATATCACATCTATCCATTATTGTCTTGAAGATAACACAATTCCTGGCTTTAAGAATATCATGTTTTGCATCTTCAGTTTTCTGCAATAATTCACTAGCCACTTTAGGCAATTGAAGAAGATAATCGGCTTTATAGTCCTTTACAATATAATCTTTTACACCTCTCTTGAAAGCTTCAATCACTGTTGACTCTTCGCCATATCCTGTAATCATTACAATCGGAATTCCCGGATAAGTATATACAAGTATAGAAAGTAATTCCATTATATCTGATTCAGGGATTTTGTAATCCATGAAGATAAGGCTTATTTCTTCTTCCTTAAGTATAGACCACATCTTCTCAGGATTTTCAGCAATTGAAACATTATAGCCGGCATCTGAAAGAACTATCTTTTCAAGGTTTGCAACATTATTATCATCTTCGACTATAAGTATATTTGTTTTTTTCATAGATTACCTCTTTATTCTAGAATTGCTTTTATCCTTCTTACACCTTTTGATGAACTCTCTTCTTTTATTATCTTAAATTTACCAAGTTTTCCTGTGTTCATTACATGAGGTCCACCACATATTTCTATGGAGAAGTCTCCTATTTTATAGACCTTGACCTTTTCACCATATTTTCCCTCGAACAATCCTATGGCACCTTTATTCTTGGCTTCTTCAACAGTCATCTCACTTATCTCTATATCCATATTTCGTTCTATCTGCTTGTTTATTATTTCTTCCACTTTCCTTATCTGGTCATCAGTAAGTTTATCAGGATGTGAGAAATCGAATCTGAGCCTTTGCGGTGTGATGTTACTGCCTTTCTGCATAACATGATTTCCAAGAACTATTCTTAATGCCTTGTGAAGTAAATGTGTTACAGTATGGAGTTTTATCGTGTTTTCTTCACAATCAGCCAAGCCTCCCTTGAAACGTATGTCTGAACCTGATCTAGAGATTTCCTGATGTTTCCTGAAAGCTTCTCTGTATCCCTCTATATCAGTTTTTATTCCTTTTTCAGCTGCAAGTTCAGTAGTAAGCTCTGGAGGAAAACCGAATGTATCATGAAGCTTGAAAACCAGCTGACCACTTAATATGCCATCACATATTGATTCAGGATTGCTGATTATCTTCTCGAATTCCTTCAAACCTTTTTCAAGAGTAAGTTCGAACTGGATGCTTTCTTCAGTCAGATTCTTCTCGATGAAATTCCAGTTATTCATGAGTTCAGGATAGACATCACCGTATATTCCAGCTATTGTCCTTGATATTGAAATCAGATTATCATGACACAAATTCAGATTTCTGGCTTGTCTTACAGATATTCTTATAAGTCGTCTCAGAACATAGCCCTGATCCAGATTAGATGGAGCAACTCCAAGAGGATCACCCATTATGAAAGTAGCAGCTTTCAAATGATCAGCTACTATACGCATAGGTTTAATATAATCTGAGTAAGACTTATTTGATAATTCTGAGATCTTCCCTATTACTGGCAGGAATAGTTCTGTATCATATATGCTCCGTTTTCCCTGAAGCATTGCAATTGTTCTCTCCACTCCCATTCCTGTATCAACATTTTTCTGAAGCAATGGTTCATATTTGCCAGTACTTGTCTTCTTGTACTCCATAAAAACATTATTCCATATCTCGAAGTATTTTCCGCAAGAACAGCCTGGTCTGCATTCCGAAGAGCATTCAGGAAGTCCGGCATCAAAGAATATTTCTGTGTCAGGTCCACATGGTCCGGTTTCTCCAGGAGGTCCCCACCAGTTATCTTTTTTGGGATAATAGTATATCCTGTTTTCAGGGATTCCCAGCTTTTTCCAGAGATTTGCCGAGGTTTCATCCCTGGGTGCATCTGCATCTCCTGCAAATACTGTGATACTTATTCTGTTAATATCTATATCAAGCCAGTTGGATGAAGTGAGGAATTCATAAGACAATGCTATAGACTCTTTCTTGAAATAATCTCCTAATGACCAGTTGCCAAGCATTTCAAAGAAAGTCCCATGCATCAAGTCACCTACATCAGCAATATCACCGGTTCTTATGCATTTCTGGCAGCTTGTAATTCTTTTCCCAGCTGGATGCTTTTCACCTAAAAGAAATGGTACCAAAGGATGCATTCCTGCTGTCGTGAAAAGAACGCTGGGATCATTTTCTGGAATCAAAGAGGCAGATTGAATAATAACATGATCCTTCAGTTTAAAAAAGGATAAATATTTTTCCCTTAGTTCATTAGCTAACATTCTAACCTAATTCTTTTTTGTCCGTTTTATAAAGAAGCAAAAATTGGTCAAGTGCAACCTTAATCAAGGGAAAATTCAATAATCATTAAAAACCTTCGATTTCTTCTTGTTTATATTTCTACAATAATAATAGTTATGGGTTCTTTATGCAAAATATGGATAAGAAAGCCTTGACAAGGTTTCGTTTAAAGTACTTTAAGGCAAATATGAATATTTTAGGTATATCTGCGTTTTATCACGATTCTGCCGCTGCATTAATCAGAGACGGAAATATTATTGCAGCTGCCCAGGAAGAGAGATTCACTAGAATCAAGCATGATTCAGAATTCCCTTTTAATGCTGTTGAATATTGCCTGAAAGAAGCTAATATTTCTCCAGCAAATCTAGATATTGTAGTCTTTTATGACAAACCTCTGCTAAAATTTGAAAGAATTCTTCAGACATATCTTGCTTTTGCACCAAAAGGAATTTCTTCATTCTATCATTCAGTTCCTCTCTGGTTGAGGGAAAAGCTATGGACAAAAGCTGAAATTGCTGAAGTTTTAGAAGGATTTGAGGGAGAAATCTTGTTTACTGAGCATCATCAATCTCATGCAGCTTCTGCGTTTTACCCATCACCATTTCAGGAAGCAGCCATATTGACAATTGATGGAGTGGGGGAATGGGCAACTTCTTCGTATGGCTATGGCAAGGATAATAAAATCACTTTGATTAAGGAACTCAGATTTCCTCATAGTGTGGGACTTTTATATTCTGCATTTACCTATTTCACTGGTTTCAAGGTTAATTCAGGTGAATACAAACTTATGGGGCTGGCACCATATGGTGAACCTAAGTATGTTGATTTGATCCTGAAAGAGCTCGTAGACATTAAAGAAGATGGTTCAATAAGCTTAAACCTGAAGTATTTTAATTATCCAGTGGGCTTGACAATGACTAATAATGCATTCAACGAGCTTTTTGAAGGGAAACCCAGAAAAAGCGAGTCTCCAGTTACTCAGAAAGACATGGATCTGGCAAGAAGCATACAGGATGTCACTGAAATCATAATGCTTAACATGGCAAGATATATCAAGAAGGAAACCTCAATGGATTATCTTGTTTTGGCAGGCGGAGTGGCACTCAATTGCGTAGGTAATGGAGTGATATTACGAGAAAGGATTTTCAAGGATTTGTGGATACAACCTGCAGCTGGAGATGCTGGAGGAGCTCTTGGAGCTGCTCTTGCAGTGTGGTATGAATATCTTGATAATCCCAGAAAAGCTTCTATTGAAGAAGATATGCAGATGGGTAGTTTTCTCGGCCCAGCCTTCTCAGATGATGAAATAGAAACATGGTTGAAAGAAAACAAATACCCATACAGGAAGTTTACAAGGGATGAGATAATTGAAAAAGTTGCGGACTTACTTGGAAATGAGAAAGTAATAGGTTTCTTTCAGGGAAGAATGGAGTTCGGGCCAAGAGCTCTGGGATCCAGATCCATTATTGGTGATGCAAGATCCAGGCAAATGCAGAAAGTCCTGAATTTGAAAATAAAATTCAGGGAATCCTTCAGACCTTTTGCCCCATCTGTTCTTGAAGAATATATTGGGGATTATTTCGAAATAGACAGACCAAGTCCTTATATGCTTCTGGTAGCTTTTGTTAATGAAAATCTCAGAGTGGAAATGACAGAAAAGGAAAAGAAACTTTTCGGAATAGACAAACTTAATGTCCCGAGATCCAGTATTCCTGCCATAACTCATGTTGATTATTCTGCGAGAATACAAAGTGTTTCCAGAAAAACGAATCCATTTTATTATGACTTGATAAACAGTTTCAAGGATAAAACAGGATGCGCAGTCATTATCAATACTTCATTTAATGTAAGAGGAGAGCCGATAGTCCATAGTCCGAAAGATGCATATACCTGCTTCATGAGAACAGAAATGGATTATCTTGTTATGGAGAATTTCCTGCTTGACAAGACACAACAACCAGTATTTAAAGAGGAATTTGACTGGAGAGAAAGGATAAAGCTTGATTAACAAACGTTCCAAGAAATCACAATACAGAGAGAAGGATATAAGAGTCTGGGTATCAGGATTACTTGTGATTACAGTTATGTTCGGTATACTAAAAATGTATCTTTCATCATGGGATTTAAATATATATAGCATTATCCTTTTCAGCTTTGGAGCAGCTGTATTCATTATTGGAATGATTGTTCCAAAAATACTTCAAAAACCTTTTTACTACTGGATGAAATTTGCTCATGCATTAGGATGGCTAAATGCAAGAATAATACTAGGATTATTATATTATCTAGTATTTACTCCATTTGGTTTGCTGCTAAGATTATTTGGAAAGAATACTCTTAGTTTCAAGAATGAAGATAATACTTACTGGATAAAAAGGAAATCCACTACCTTCAGCAAAGAAGATTTCAGGAAGCAGTATTAATGAAAACAAGTTAATACAATATTTAGCCATAAAGACTTGACATATTTTTATGCTAAATAAAGCTTTTTTCAAAAGTTGATATTAGAATAGCGAGGTGCAGCATGGTAGCGTTTTGGGATAATCTGAAAAAATCATTGGGGATGGATGAACTTCATAATGCCTTGAAAGACTTACAATCAGAAGATGCAATGATAAGAAAAGTTGCCATCAAGAAACTGGGGGAAATGAATTCACCAGAGGTTGTGGATCATCTCATAATGGCACTTGATGATCCAAATGCCGGGGTTGTTCAAACAGCAGTTGAAGCATTAGGCTGGTTGCAGAATTCCAAGTGCATTCCTAGATTGCTTGAATTAGTTCAAGGAGCAATTCAAGAAGCAAGAATAGATCTGCTGGGAGAGATAAGTAACACTTTATGGTTAATTGGAACAGCTTCCATAATGCCTCTTCTGAGACAGATTGATAGTGAAGATCCTCTTATAAGGGAATTCGTTGTTTCAACCCTTGCAAAATTCAAGGACAAGAAAACTTTCGAGCCTGTCAAGCAAAAGTTGAATGACCCAAGCAAGGAAGTCAAACTCGCTGCTGTAAATGCAATAAAAGAAATGATGCCTGAAGAAGCAGTTTCAATTCTTGCTCCCTTACTTAATGATAAAGAGGTTGATATAAGGGTAACTGTAGAAGATTATTTCAAAGTTCTTGGTACTGAGGAGGCAGAGAATGCCATGAAGGAAGCAGCTCTGGCAAGGGTAAATCTGCTTAATGTAAAGAGAGCATCAAGAATGCCAGCAAAAGAGCTTAAAATCCTTTTAGCCAGGCATCATCCACCCGCAATAGAAGACAGTCTTGGAACCTATCAACCAAGCAAGGAAGATCTGGAGGTTGCAAGAAAAGTCCAGGAAAGACTGGAAGATGCTGAAAAATCTTTGGGTATAGGAAACAAGGAAGAAGCTATTTATCATATGGAAAAAGCAGCTACAATCTCAGGAGTAGATGGAGCAATTTGCTATAAATTATCATATCTATATGAGGAACATGGTAATAAGGAGAAAGCATTAGAATTTGCAAAAGAAGCTTACAGAAGGGAACCGGATGATAAAGATTACAAAAACAGAGTTGAAGAGCTAAGCAAGAGCTGATATGAGAAGGCTTATAATATTATTATTTGTTACCTCAGCCTTCATATGGGCAGAATGGAGTGGACCTAGAGGTAATATAGCCAGAACTGCATGCGCAAATGGAAGAGGTCCATCAATACTGGATTTCATCTGGTCATTCAAGATGAACAGGAGTTATGGAGGTTTTTTCCTTAATGTGAACGATTATGATGAGGTTTTTGTTCCATCTTATCATATGAATGAAAGCAAAGGTTATTTGGCAAAACTTGATGCCTATGGCAAACAAAGATGGACAAGACCTTTGGAATCACCTCTTGGATTAGGTCCCTTTCTGTCTTCTAATAGCTTTACTTATATCATAACGGAGCTTGGCGGGATATACGGTTTTACAAATGCTGGCACAAGAAGGATTAAAAGCAATCTTCCTCTTCCACCTTCCTTTTTCATGAATCTGGATAATGGTAGAATAGTATGTGGTTCATCTGCAGGTATGATGTTCTGGCTTTCTTCAGCAGGTACAGTAACAAGTGAGATAAAGCTTCCTGAATTGCCGACATCATACTGGTCATGTTCACCACAGGGATTTTTATATGGAAGACTTACAAACAGGAGTCTTGTTTCACTGACACCACAAGGCTCAGGAATAAGATGGAAATTCGAGACAAGTGAAAGTGGAGGAACAGGATATCCGATTTTAAATGAAGACATAGGAGTTGTTCTTATAACAAACAAGAATATTTATTATTTGACTGTGGGCGGACAAGTGCTATGGAAAAAGGAACTCCCTGACATTACACTTGCAACATTATGGAGTGAAAGATTGCTTGTTGTCTATGCAAATACTGTACTCTATGCTTTCGAGATAGAGGGTGGAGAAATCGCCTGGAAAGTGAAGACTCCTTTTGATGGAGCTACTGATTTGATTAGCTCCCAGGATGGTTATATTTACCTGGCTGGAAGAAAAGCTTCTCAACAGGATTATTCTATAGTTATATACAGATTCATAGAAGGCGGAATTCATGGTGAGCTTAATTTGAAGGCAAAAGTATATCCTGTTCAGATGGCATTGGGAAATAATGAGAGACTTTATTTCCTGGATAGTTTCTCAAACAGGATTAATTGTCTGGGAAACATTACTAGTTCTGCTGATGAAGAATCAGATGAAGATGAACCAAAGAGAAACAGAAGGAAAACAAATGATACTGACGAGTAGCAGTAAAAGTTTTTTACCAAAGGAGATATTATGCCAAGATTTATTGTTTTACTTATATTGATAACTAGTTACTTGCTGCATGCTGAATTCAAATGGTCATATAGTGCTGGATTGACAGCAAATGATATATATGTAAATGGCAACATGATAGTTACCTGTCATTCGGATGGCAAGATAAAACTGTCAACTGATGGCGGTTCTACGTGGACTTTACCAACAACTGGAATAACAACTGCCTTGAGATCCATTTCTTTTGCCAATTCATCTACGGGCTGGTCAGTAGGAAGCAGTGGCAAGATAATCAAGACAACAGATCAGGGACAAACATGGATTGAACAGGATTCTGGTTTTACAACAGCCTTCTATGATGTTTATGCAGTAGATGCTAATAATGTCTGGATTGTTGGAACCAGCGGCAGGATATTGAGAACTACGGATGGGGGAACTAGCTGGTCTCAGCAATCAACAACTATAACAGGCTCTCTTAATTGCGTCTACATGCTGGATATCAATAATGGTTTTATTTGCGGGAGCAGCGGAAAGGCAGCAAAAACAACTGATGGTGGTGCAAACTGGACTGAAATGACAACTGGTTCATCATCATCTCTATACAGCATCTATTTTCTTGATTCTTCTACAGGCCTGATAATTGGTTCAAATGGAACCATCAGAAGAACTACTGACGGGGGAGCTTCATGGACTAATGTCAGTCCTTCTAATTCTGGAACTAATTACGGAATGAGGGGATCCGGTGATGTCATCTGGGTAGTGGGAAGCCTTGGGAATATATATATAAGTACTGATAAGGGAGAGAATTTTTCGAAAGTTAATCCTCCTTTTGCAAGATTTGGCTCAGAAGAAGTATTCTGTATTGATTCTCAATCAGCAATTGTTGTTGGAGTTGGAAGTGGCATAGTGAAGACCACGGATGCTGGAACAACATGGTCTCAGCTAACTAATTTCACTGGACCTAATATCAAGAGGTTGATAAAATCATCATCAGGAGTTTTATGGGCTTGCGGAGAGGATGGAACAATATTCAAATCTACAGATAATGGTTTGATATGGCAATACATGGCATTTTCAGATCCTCATCCCGATTTCTGGGGACTGACATCGAAAGCGGATGTGGTTTTTGCAGCAGGATACAGTGGTAATATAATAAAAAGCACTGACAACGGGGCAAACTGGACTTTCCTGACAACAGGTACAAATGATGACTTCAAATCAATAAGCATGTACGATGAAAACAAGGTAATTGCATGCGGTGAAAATGGAAGTATTTACTATACTATTGATGGTGGAGTAACATGGATAAAAGGGAACTCAGCCAGCACAAGTTATCTGAATTCAGTCTTTTTCATCTCCGAAAGCGAGGCAATAGCGGTTGGGAATGATGGAAAAATTGTCCGTTCTACTGATACTGGAGCAAACTGGACAGATGTTTCTTCAGGAACAACCGAGCATTTATATGACATATTTTTCAGTGACTCATCACACGGATTTATTGCTGGAGCAAACGGCGTTGTCTTGGTCTCCACTGACAATGGTGTTTCATGGTCTTCTTCTACAACAAACACTACAAGGGAATTGCACAGAATCAATATGATATCTAACGATATAGGATGGGTAGCTGGCGGAACAACTACAGCAGCCATTATTTATACGACAGATGGAGGGATTAGCTGGTCTTCTCAATCCTATACTTCAGCCATGTCTTTATGGGGAATTGTTGCCATTAATGATTCAACAGCTCTTGCAATGGGAGATGAAGGATTAACAATAATGGCAAAGGATGAAGGTACTGGTTTCAAATTCAGCAAACTCACAACCATGCTCCCCTCTCAGTTGAAAATATGGCCTAATCCTTTCAGGGATAAGATCTCCATTGAGGATATCAGGGGTAACATAAAGATAGAAATATTCGATATAACAGGAAGATTAGTAAGATCAATAGAGATAATGAACAGCAATGCGAGGATAATAACAATAAATAATCTCCTGTCGTTGATCCCTGGTGTATATACTTATAGGATAAGCAGTAATGGCAAGATTGTCACCGGAAGATTGATTCATATACAATAAGATTGAAAGGTATGATACAAGATCATGCCTTTATTATCCCAGCAGATCTTCATAAAGTCTGATTAGTTTTTTGTCCTGCTCCTGCCACGAAAATTGAATACATGTATCTCTGGTATTGTTTTTCATTCTTTCAAGTATTTCCCTGTTTTCACAGATTTCTCTTATTGAATTTGCAAGGCTTTTCACATCACCATTCATGAAAGTCATTCCCACATTATGCTTCTGAAACAATTTCCTTATCTCAGGAAGATCAGTTGCTACCTGTGGCAATTTTGCATGCATGTATTCAAAAACCTTGTTTGGAAGGGAATAATGATGATTGAGGCAGTTATCTGGATAAGAGAATAAACCTAAATCTGCTCCAGTCATGTATTCCAGAAGCATTTCATTTGGAATCATTTCATGAAAATGTATTCTCTTGTCTATATCATGTTGACTGGAAAGCCTCTTCAATTCATCTTTTTCCTCACCATCTGCAAGAAAAACAAGATGATAGTTTTCAGGGAGAATTTTCATTGACTCAATCAATATTTCCAATCCTCTCCCTTTCATCAAGTAACCTTCGTACAAGAGAAGTATTTTAGAATGATCCAGTCCAAGTTTTTCTCTTAATAAATTGCTTTTGGGAATTTCATCATGATAGGGACAATTATATATAATCACTGGATCAGGAAGATTCTTGATTTGAGTTTTCAGTTCTGCACCGAGTGATTCATTCACAGTTATGAAACCTGAAATATTTCTTACCCATCTTTTTTGAAACAATAGCCAGTAGTTTCTTTGAAAGAACTTCTTGTTGTATCTTGCCATATAAGGAAAGTACTCATGAGTATCGAATACTATTTTCCCTCCATGTTTTCTAGTGGCAAAATGTGCGCTTTTCAGTGTTGGCAAGTCATGGGCATGATATACATCATATGGTTGCATTGAAGAGATGATTTGCTCGCATGATTTCCAGATGAAATTGTAATATGAAAAGCCGGTTCTATTCTGGGGAAAAATTGAGTATGGGTTATCTGGAGTGTCAACTAAAGAAAGCGATACTACATCAACATTGAAACCAGCTTTTTCAAGTGATGTTTTCTCCTTGAGTACTCTTTGATCCTTTTCTAAATTGCCATACAATATCATAAGCACTTTTTTCATTTTTCATCATCTCTTTGTTTTAAGAAAATTGCTTTTCAATATTTCTATTACTCTGTTTTGTTGTGTCTTGGAGAGTGCAGGGAATATGGGAAGAGACAATTCGCTTGCAAAGATCTTTTCTACATTTGGAAGATCTTTATATAAATGCTTGTAAAGACTGAATTTATAAACAGGAATATAGTGAACCTGGCACTTGATGTTGTTATCAAGCAGCTGCCTGTAAATCCTGTCTCTATTTTTTATTCTCACGGGAAAAAGATGCCATGCACTTCTAACTTCTTCATGTTCTATGGGAAGGATTATCTCTTCTACATTTCTCAGTTCCTCTATGTACCTGTATGCTATTTCTCTTCTCTTTTCCATGAATTTCGGGAGTTTTTTCAATTGCTCTATTCCAATTGCACAATTCAAATCAGATAATCTGTAATTGAATCCCACTTTCTCTATTTCATATAAATATCCTTTTCTTGATGAAATACAATGAGAACGAAGCTTTCTGAGCTCGTCAGCAAGATTTCTGTCAGAAGTAAGAATAGCGCCACCCTCGCAAGTAGTAATTGACTTCACTGGATGAAAGGATAAAATGGTTGCAATCGAGTATCTTGAATGACCTATTTGCTGCCATTTGTTATTGACAAGCCTTTCAGCTCCAAGACTGTGAGCTGCATCTTCAACTATCCATCCATCAAAGTTTTTCCATTCATTGCAGGTATTAGGCAATCCTGCGAAATGGACTATAATTGCTCCCTTGTATTTCATGCTCAAATCAGGTTCAAGCAGATATGTTTCTATTGATACATCATTGAAAACAGGAATTGCATTGGCATAAGAAATGGAATTCACTGTGGCAACGAATGTCAATGGACTTGTCAATATCCTGTCACCTGGATTGCACAAAGAAATCATTGCAAGATGCAAAGCAGCAGTTCCACTTGAAACAACGACTGCATATCTGGAATTCGTAAACTCACACAATGATTTCTCGAATTCTTCTACTGCATTTCCTTGTGTTAAATATCTACCTCTCAATATTTTTTTTACAGCCTGCTCTTCTTCCTTACCTACTTCATGATATCCATATGGTATGATCTGGTTTTTTCTTGAAACAGCTTTTTTCATAAATTTATATCCATTAATAAAATCATTCGATTATCTTGACTAATAATGCAAAAATACGAATTTAGTAATAGTCATGTTTATCTTTCAAAATACTATAAGCAATAATAATCTCAGGAAATCGGTTTTCCTGATTTACAGATTACTTGTATTCCTTGCTGGAACATATATCTTATTCTATTCATTAATAAACGTTCCAGTAAATTATTCACAGAATTCAGTTCCAACCTTATTGGTTTTTCTTGCTTTTGCCTGGATTGCAGATAGATTATATATAGTTATTTATGACAAGATAAATATTGTTTATGGTATTGTTATTGCTTTTCCTGCAATGATGATATTTGGTCCTGTGTGGGGAATTTTCATAGGTTCGATAGCTAGCCTGCTGAGAAGAATATTCCAGAGGCAATTTAATACCACAACGCTTTTCGCATTTGGAGAAAGGGTAATTCTATATTCTGCTTCAGCATATGTTTTAAAATCTTTCATGAATCCAGATATAAGTTTTCCTTATCAGGAATCTCTGACTCTGGATTTCCTGATAATACTTATTTTTTCTGTTTTGACTTTCAAGCTCATTCATCTGATAACAAGTGATCTGATATTTTCATTTCTGTCAGGGACCTTGAACATAAAGAGAATTCCCAAATCGTTTCTGGGTGAGATGATTGTCTATATATGCACATTACCTTTAATTATCCTGTTTATTCAGGTATACAAACCGGATGATTTCCTGAGTCTGCTTAATGCCTTTTTTGCTGTTATCATAACTAATTTTGCTATACAAGCATATGCAAAGAACAAACAGCTTGAAGCTGATTTTAAGAAGCAGCAAAAACAACTGGAAGAGAATTATGACAAGAACATGGAGAAGCAGAATGCATATATAGAAAGATTGATTGAAAGACAGAGGAGTCAATTGCTTGAAATCCTGGAGATAGGGAAAGTGATAAGGCTGAATATGCCACTGGATCAGCTTATCAACATTATTATCTTAACTATGAGAGGAACCTTCCTGCTTCCTCATCTTTGCTTATATCTTCAGAAGGAAAGAGACAAGGAATTCAATCTGCATTGTACATCCCAAAAAGATTCTTTATTGCCAGAGACAATGGAATATGAAAATTTCATTAAAATAATGAAAGCTGAATTCAGGAAAAACAGGCTTTATGTAGTACCTTATGAAATAATAATGAGGCATTTCAAAGAGATTTCAAGGGAAATACCGTTTTCCTTTCTTGCCTTTTTTCCTCTGTCATATGGTGAGGAAATACTGGGATTTCTTGTTACTCCACTGGATGGAGAAGGTGATGATATTTATTCACAGACTGAGATTTTACAAGTGTTTTCAGAGCATATAATAACTGCAATCATAAACAACAGGGAATACGAGAGAGTTAGAAATAATGATCCTTTGACTGGTTTATATAATCACAGGTTTTTTCAGGAGGAACTTGAAAGACAGATAGCAACAAATCCTGATAATGTATCTTTGTTCATGATTGATATAGATAATTTCAAGAATTTCAATGATACTTATGGACATCCATTAGGTGATGAAATCCTGAAATATCTTGCAAAACTCCTTAAGAAAGAAGTCAGGGATAATGATATAGTAGCCAGATACGGTGGTGAGGAATTTTCAATAATTCTTACCCGGACAAATCTTTTACAGGCAAGACAGATTGCGGAGAGAATAATTGCCGCTGTCAATGCTGACAAGAATCTGGTGTACGATGAAATGCCGAATGGTAAGGTTTCTCTCAGCATCGGACTTGCAAATTATCCCAATCATGCAAACAACAATATTGAACTGATTGAGTTTGCGGATCAGGCTTTATATGCTGCAAAGAGAGCCGGAAGAAACTCGTTCAAAATATTCAATTCTGGAAAGCAGGAATGACGGGAAGAATTCTTGGTCTGATAGTTGAGTATAATCCTCTTCATAATGGACATATTTATCATATTGAAAAAGCAAAGGAACTTGTTAATCCAGATTACACTATTGCCGTGATGAGTGGTCATTTTATGCAAAGAGGGGAACCTTCAGTAATTGACAAGTGGACAAGAGCAAGATGGGCACTGGCATCTGGAATGGATCTTGTAGTTGAAATCCCTGTTGCTTTTTCACTGCAGAGTGCACCTTATTTTGCAAAAGGAGCAACAAGCTTGCTTGAAAGATTGATTCCGGATGGAACTCTTGTCTTCGGAAGTGAAGAAGGTGATATCAACACTCTTACCGAACTTGCGTCATTGATAGAGAAAAAGAAGGAGACTTTCAAGTCAAGTCCTGATAAGCTTTTCCCTGAAGAGCTTGAAAATTTTATTCTGAATAGTGTTGATGAAGAAGAGAAAAGAAAATATTCAGGAATTCTTTCCAAATCTAATAATATTCTTGGAGTTAATTATATAATCAGTCTTCAGGGATCTTCATGGAAAACAAAGACAATAAAAAGAGTTATAAGTGATTATAAAGAAAGAGAAATAAAACATGAGAAAATTGCTAGTGCAACCTCATTAAGATGTGCTTTAGAAAAAGGTGAAAATATATCTGACCTGGTTCCTGAATATGTAAACAGGGATCTTGAAAGAGGGAATCCGGTTTTTCAAAAGGATTTCTATTCGCTTTGGATATTTGCTCTGAATAGCATGAATAAATCTTTATCCTTTTTTCAGGGCAAGGGAGGTATTATCAATCATTTAAAAAAAGTTATATCTCAGGGATTGAAATTTGAGGAGTTCATGAAAAAAATACAGGTAAAGCAATATACCTTGACTCGCCTGCAAAGAATGTTATGGTACGTCATACTTGATTTCAAGGAAGGAGAAAACCAGGAATTCATTGAAAAAGGACCACTTTATGCAAGAATACTTGGATACAGGAAATCAAGAGAATCCTTATTAAGAGTTATTAAAAAAACATCTTCAATTCCTCTTATTTATGATATTTCAAAAGCTAATACCATATTGAAGAAGTATTACGGGAATAAAAAGCAATTGATGAATATTGCTATTAATCAGATAAATCTTGATAAAAGAGCAACATTATTGTATTATCTTCCTCAACTCAATGAAAATCCAGAATATTTGAATCAGGATTATGCAATGAAATGCGTTGTTATCTAGAGAGGTATCCACAAATAAGATTAACCAGTTTATCTTTGGGGCAAGGCTTGGAAAGTATTTCATCAAAACCTGCATCCAATGCCTTTTTTTTGTTTCTCATTATTACAGCTGCAGTCAGGGCAAAAACAGGAATGCTTTTCAGATAAGGATTGCTCTTGATTTCCCTGGTTGCAGAGAAACCATCCTTGTGAGGCATGAATAAATCCATTATTATAAGATCTATGTGTTGGTTATTGGTTATGTTAATGGCTTCCATTCCATCACTTGCCTTTACTACCTGAAATCCTTCTGAAGTCAGATATTCAGATATCAAAGCCAGATTCAATAAATCATCATCCACGCACAGAATTGTGTATTGGGCAGGTATGATATTTGCATTAGTTCTGCATTTATCATTACTATTTTCCTCTTTCTCGCTTTTCGGTATCATGAATGGCAGTTTGACAGAAAAGCAGGTTCCCTTATTGAGTTCGCTTTGCAGATCTATTGTACCATCGGATAAACTGACTAGCTGCTTTATGATGCTCAACCCAAGCCCTATCCCTTCATTCCTGGGAGAAGGATCAAGCTGAATGAATGGTTCAAAAATATCTTTCAAATGCTCTTTAGGAATTCCAATACCTGTATCTGTAACCTTGAATTCAAGCCAGACAGTTCTGTTCTCCTCACTGTTAACAAGATTTACATCCAGTATTATCTTTCCTGAAGGAGTGAATTTGGTTGCATTCCCAAGAAGATTAAGAAGTATGCTCTTGAGTTTTATTGGATCACCTGTAACCGTTTCAGGCAAATTCTTTCCCAGATTCAGATAACATGAAAGTCCTTTTCTTGTTGCCGTGAGAATCCCTAGCTGAAAAGCAGATTGGATAGTATTAATCAAATCAAATGATGTGTTTTCCTGGGCAATGAATCCTGATTCTATTTTGGCGAAATCCAGTATTTCACACAAAACCTCATTTAACCTCTTGGAAGCATCTGATATTGCCTTGAGATACTTCGCTTTCTGGGTATCAGTCAAATCATTGCTTTGAAGCAGTTCAACAAATCCGCTTAAAGTATTGAGAGGATTTTTTATTTCATGAGTAACATATGCAAGTAACTCTGATTTATACTTGTTTGCCTGATTAGCTTTCTCGGTCTGGATTTTCAATTCTCTCTGGAGGAGTTGTTGTTGCGAAAGATCCTTTAGAAAAGAGACATAATACTTTTCATTTGTATCTGCTGATTTCACATAGAAGCTTGTATACATAACCGGAATTTGTGTTCCATCTACTCTTGTAATCATCGCTTCATCAGTAATTGGTCCGCTTACCAACTGTCTTCTTCTCGAAAGCAGATCTACCTGTTCTTGAGTGAAATCCTTTAGATGCTTACCAATAACAGCTTTATCTTTAGGTATTCCATAGAAGTCTTTCCATGCCTGGTTAACGAAAATGATCTTTCCATTTGCGGAACATGCAATAATGCCATCTATGGAGTCTTCCATAACTTGCGATAGGAATTTATTAAGGCTTCTCAATGACCTGTCTGCTGTCTTGTCTTGACCCAGACCTAATATCCCGATTATTGTATTGGACGGGCTCACAAGTAACAATCTATGAATATCAATATAAATCTTTTTGGACAAGCTATTTATCCATAGCTCTTCATCATTTGAAATTGAGGGAGCTATTTTGCTAAGCCTGTTTTCCAGCTTTTCGAATTTCTCTGCCTGGGTTGTTGACATAATGTCTTTGTCAGTTTTTCCAATTATAGAGGAAGAAGTCAATCCCCAAAGAGACGCGTAGAAATTGCTCGTGACAATATATTTCCTGGATGTATCCTTCAGGAAGATGATGCCTGGTGCATTTATTATCAAGGTCTGAAGTCTTGTTTGTTGTTCTTCCTGAAAATTCTGGAGATCCTTGTAATCACTTATATCTCTCAAAACCGATGTTGTTCCAATCACTTTTCTGGAAAAATCAAGTTGTGGATAATTCCTTAGATGAAACCAGATTATCCTCCCAGAAGCATGTTTCAGTCTTATTTCGAATTCAAAAGGATCAAGATTTCCTCTCTGTCTTTCAATACCTACCACTTCATTGAAAATAGCGAATTTGTCTCGGTCTTCTTCGTGAATAATAACGTTCATTATATCTGATTTCAATCTGAAGAATTCCCTGTCATACCCTAAAATCTTTTCTATTGCAGGATTTATGTAATACTCTGTTTGACTATTTATCGAAATAAGTTCGACTATATAAATGTCGTTTGAGTAGTCTATCAGGTCCTTGTAACTTATCTCAGTTATGGCCGGAATTGTTTTATACGAATTTATCAGGAAATTGCTAACCAATTCGATATAATCTTTCAGAAATTCTGTTTTCTTTATTCCTGTATGTTTCCGTTTATTACTTAAGAGGAAAGAATAACCAAAGATTTTCTTATCCCAGTCTATTGAAAAAGCAAAGACTGCATCAAAACCTTTGAAATTCAGTACAGGATAATCCTTGAAATCAGAAATGACAAGCAATCTGTTGTCTTCAAGAAGCTTTATTATCCTTTTGGCTGTGAATGCTGAAAATTCATTGATTTCATGATCCATCTCAAAGGATGAATAAACTTCATAAAGATCTTCTTTATGTTTTCTTTTCATCAATATCCAATGATCAAATTCGATGAAATCTCTTAGTCTGATGAAGATTCTGGAGTAGATATTATCAATCAAGGCTTGTGAACTCCCTTCTTGACAGAAAATGGTTCTATGCAGTTTGTGTTGTCATAAAAATATTGCTTTTTTTCTAAAATATACTTAATACCTTCAAGAAAAACTAAAGGGGATAATAATGAAAGAACAAGGAAATCTTCAAGCTTTATTAGAGGAGCTTAACAAGCAGGGTATTGAAAAAGGTGAGGAGCAAGCAAATAAAATAATCTCCGAGGCTAATGCCAAAGCGGGGAAAATACTGGAAGATGCGAATAAAAAAGCTGATGAGATAGTCAAATTTGCCGAGAAAAAAGCTGAGGATACAGAAAAAGCATTCAATGAAAATCTTGAACTTGCAGCTCGTGACTTCATCAAGAAATTGAAATTATCAATAGAGAATGATCTTTTCAAACCTTCGATATCAAGACAGGTTGGTAATGTACTTTCAGACAGCAGTCTTCTAAAGAAGGTGATATTCAACTTATCCAGATCATTCATGGATCCGAGCATAACCAAAAACGATATAGCTTTATTCGTAAACAAGGAAGAAGGGGATGAGCTGGCAAAGGAGATAGCATCTGAGATAGTTCAGAAACTGGCAAGAGGAGTAGTAATAAAGCCGCTTTCAGAGAATGAAACTGGATTCAGGTTAGGTATAGAGAATGAGAATTTTACATGGGACTTCACGGAAGACAGCTTGATAAAAGTATTCACTCCATACTTGTTACCTAAATTCAGAAAGATTATATATAAAGAGGAAAAATAGCTTGATGGCAAAATATTACTCATTTGTTTCAGGACTTCCTCAACTTAAATGGGACAGCAAGCCCCCCTTTGAATTTTCAGAATGGATTGCACTTGTAAGGAGCTATTTGACAAAGGATGATAATGAAATATTCAGCAGTGTGCTTCTGATATATGATATCAGGAATCTGGTTTCAATAAAAAAAGGTGAAAAACCGCCACATGAACCAGCTAATTTTACATACAAGGATCTTGAAGGTTTTTTAAGACAGCCTTCCATGGCTCTTGATTTCATGGAAAGGTTCCTTATATCAGAAGAGGATTATGATGATGCCCTGGAAATGTTATATATTGACTATTATGATAACATCTTGAAAAAAGTAAGGTTACCAATACTTAAGGACTACATTTACCTTGAATTAGCCCTTTTAAGGACACAAAGTAAGATACAGTTAAAGAATGAAGCATATAAAAAGGAGATTAGTGCTGATGCTCTTCATATCGCTGAGAATAAACTCCCTGATATATTAAGTCAGACATCAGATTTGAAAAAAATGCAGGCGAATTATGATCTTGTTCTATGGGATTTCCTGTCAGAAAGAATTGCATGCAGACACTGGAGCATGGAAGTCATTATTGCCTATCATCTGAAGCTGATGCTTCTGGAAAAATGGCATGAAATAAGAACTGCGGATGGAGATAGTTTATTGGAGGAAATTTCAATGGAGGTAAATATTTGAGATCAGGCAAAGTTATTGCTATAAATGGGAATATGGTGACATCTACTTTTGAAGAGAAAGTCATCCAGAACGAGGTAGCTTATATTGTCTTGAACGAGAATCTGAGGCTCAAGGCTGAAGTTATAAGAATTCATAATGAATTTTGTGACATGCAGGTTTTTGAAGAAACAAATCAGATCAAGGTTGGAGACAGTGTCGAGTTCAGTAATGAATTGCTGTCTGTTGTTTTAGGTCCGGGAATGCTGGGAACTGTTTTTGATGGTTTGCAGAACCCGTTATACAGATTAGCAGAGGAAACCGGTTTTTTCCTTCAGCGCGGGAAATATATCTTTCCTCTTGATCCAGATAGAGTATGGAAATTCGCTCCATCAGTAAACACCGGGGAAACACTGAAAGGTGGCATGGAGATTGGTTTCGTAAATGAGGGTATTTTTGATCACAAGATATTTGTTCCATTCAATATAAAGGAAAAATGCAAAATCTTGCATATAGCGGCAAAGGGGGATTATAAGATCAAGGATAGATTGGCTATTCTTTCCAACGACAGTGGTAAAGAGTATGAAATAAATATGACTCAGACCTGGCCTGTCAAGATACCGATAAAAACATATAAAGAGAAACTTTTACCTGATACTCCATTAATGACTGGCTACAGGATCATAGATACATTCTTTCCGATTGCTAGGGGAGGCACATTCTGCATACCGGGACCATTCGGGGCAGGCAAGACAGTCGTCCAGCAGACCATTTCAAGAAATGCACTTGTTGACATAGTTGTGGTAGCAGCATGTGGAGAGCGCGCTGGAGAAGTTGTAGAAGTATTGAGGGAATTTCCGGAAATAAAAGATCCTCGGACTGGAAGAAGCCTCATGGAAAGAACCTGCATAATATGCAATACATCTTCAATGCCTGTTGCAGCAAGAGAGGCATCAGTTTATACTGCAGTTACAATAGCTGAGTATTACAGGCAAATGGGTTTGAATGTTCTGTTGCTTGCAGATTCCACTTCAAGATGGGCTCAAGCTTTGAGGGAGATGTCAGGAAGGCTTGAAGAGATACCGGGAGAAGAAGCATTCCCTGCATATCTTCAAAGCGTGATTTCCGCGTTTTATGAAAGATCCGGACTAGTGGAATTGTATGATAAAAAAACTGGTTCTGTAACCATTGGCGGGACAGTATCTCCTGCCGGAGGTAATTTCGAGGAACCAGTAACAATGAGTACATTGTCAGTTGTAGGGGCATTCCTTGGTTTGTCAAGACAGAGATCCGATGCAAGAAAGTATCCAGCAATAGATCCCTTGATTTCCTGGTCAAAATATCAAGAGCAAATGGAAGAGAATCTCCTGAAAACAAGATCCAGAACATGGGTAAAGGACATCTTAAAGCTTCACGATTTATTATTCAGGGGTGAAGAGATTTACCAGCAAATGATGGTGGTTGGTGAGGAAGGAACTGCGATGAATGATTTCATAATATATCTGAAATCGTATTTCCTTGATAGTGTCTTTCTGCAACAGGATGCATACGATGATGTAGACAGTTTCTGCAGTGAGGAAAGGCAAGTCAAAATGCTTTATGTGGTTAAGAAATTCGTAGATAAGGATTTTACTTTCAAGAACAAGGATGAAGCGAGAGCATTTTTCATGAAACTGATAGGGACTTTCAGTAGATGGAATACTGAACCTAGAGAATCTGAGGAAGCAAGAGAATTGGAAGTTGAAATCAACAAGATGCTGGAAGGAGTTCTGTAAGATGATAAAAACATTTCATCATATAGAAAGAATAACTGGAAGTGTAATAGAAGTCAAGGCATCCGATGTCTGTATGGGAGAACTTGCAAGACTTGAAGTAAAGGGAGAAATCAGGCTGGCTCAGGTAATAAGGATTGACAGGGAAAAAGTGATACTTCAGGTATTTGGCGGAACCAGAGGCGTGAGTACCAGCGACAAGATCCAGTTTCTGTCCAGACAGATGGAGCTCATATATTCAACTGATTTGCTTGGCAGGATTTTCCGCGGAGATGGCTCTCCAATTGATGGCAAACCTTCATTAACAGATGGCAAGCAGACAGCAATAGGCGGACCTTCAGTCAATCCCGCAAGGAGAATTATTCCAAGAAACATGATAAGAACAAATATCCCAATGATAGATGTTTTCAACAGCCTTGTTGAAAGCCAGAAATTACCCATTTTCTCAATTCCGGGAGAGCCTTATAATCCCCTTCTTGCAAGAATTGCATTAGCTGCGGAAGCTGATGTAATAATACTTGGTGGAATGGGCTTGAAATATGATGATTACCTGTTTTTCAGGAAAAAATTTGAAGAGGGTGGAAACCTCTCGCGCTCTGTTATGTTCATTCATACAGCAGCTGATCCTGTTGTAGAGTGCCTGCTCATACCAGACATTTCACTTGCAGCTGCAGAGCAATTTGCTCTTGAAGGCAAGCGAGTGCTGGTTCTATTGACTGACATGACAGCATTTTCAGACAGTTTGAAGGAGATAGCCATTTTTATGGAGCAGATTCCTTCAAACAGGGGATATCCTGGTGACTTGTATTCCCAGCTGGCAAGAAGATACGAGAAGGCGGTTGATTTCGAAGGAGCTGGAAGTATAACAGTTTTGGCAGTGACAACAATGCCCGGTAATGATGTAACTCATCCAATTCCGGATAATACTGGATACATTACTGAAGGTCAGTTTTATCTGCATGGAGGGAAAATTGATCCATTCGGAAGTCTCTCCAGATTGAAACAGCTTGTTGTAAGCAAAGTTACAAGGGAAGATCACAAGGAGCTTATGAAGGTAATGATTCAGCTTTATGCAGAAACGAAACAGGTTCAGGACAAGATTTCAATGGGATTTGAACCGAGTACATGGGATCACAAATTACTTAAATATGGAGAGATGTTTGAACTGGAAATGATGGATCTGACTAAAGTCGTCCCTCTTGAGGAAGCTTTGGACAAATGCTGGGAAATATTGGGAAAATGCTTTTCGAAAGAGCATATTCCTCTGAAGAAAGCTCTTGTAGACAAGTATTGGCGATAGAAGATGTCAAAAATCAAGTTTACTCAAACTGAACTGAAGAAGCAGAAAGATCTTCTTAGAAGATATAACAAGTTTCTGCCTACACTGAAGCTCAAGAAGCAGCAATTGCAGGCAACTATCCGTGAATTGGAAGAAAAGATTGATGGAGAAAGGGTCCTGCTTGATAAGCTGAAAAAGGAGATCCTTATCTGGGCAGGAATTCTGATAGTAGAGAAGACTGCTCTTATTCCTGTCAAGCAGTTTATCGAAGTTGAGAAACTTGATATTCATAATGAAAACATAGCAGGAATTGACATCCCCGTTCTTGATAGAATTATCTGGAAAACAAACACATTTCCACTTCTTCTTGTAAAACCATATACAATACCTGCTTCTGAACAGCTGAAGGACTATTTAACTAGAAAGATAAATGTCAGCATATTGAAGAAACAGGAAGAACTGCTTAACAGAGAATTAAGAAAGACTACGCAGAGAGTGAATTTATTCGAGAAAGTCAGAATTCCAGAGTGTCAGGAGAATATTAGAGTAATAAAGATTTATCTTGGCGACATGGAAGTTGCTGCAGTATGCAGGGCAAAAATTGCAAAACTGAAAATAAGCATGATGGAGTAATTGTGGCTATAGTAAAAATGAAAAAACTTCAGATAATCGGCTTGTCAAGTGATAAGAAAAGAATACTGGAAACACTGCAGACAAAGGGATTGGTACATATTATTCCTCTCCGGCAGGCTGAATCTCAGGAATTTTTCAATCTATCTAAAACCATGAAAGAGCACCTGATGATTAAGAAATGGGTTTCCAGCCTTTTTGCTAAAAGAAAAGTTGAAAGGAAAACTGATACAAAAGATCCATATGGAGAATTGATGAAACTTCATATAGAACATGAAAAACTCCATCATAATGTTATACATATAAAAACCATATTCAGAAGATATCTTCCATTTTCCTATTTTGATATTGATCAAATAAGGAAACTGGAAAAAAGAAATATTAATGTTCAGCTTGTCAGCATTCCAAAACGGAAGTGGGAAGATCTAAAGGATAAGCCAGAGTATTTTTTCGTAATAAATGAAATTGCTGAAACCTTATATATAGCAATATTCACAAAAAATGGTGATATCATCAGTATTCCTAAATCTCAGGAATATCCACTGCCAGAAAAAAGCCTAAAGGATATTGAAGATGAGCTTGCAAGGACAGAGAAAAGAATAATAGAGATAGAAGAAATCGCAGCAAGTTATTTAGAATATTTTCAGGACAACAAGGATTTAGATAATAACCTTATTAATGCAATTTCATTTGAAGAAGCAAAAGAAACTTCCCTGGATAAGGAAATCCTTTTTGCTATTGAAGCATGGTGTCCTTTGAAAGAAGTGGAAACAGTCAGAAACGCATTATCCGGCTTCAAGCTTGTTTTCATGGAAAAGGAAGCCGAAGAAGATGAACAGGTGCCGTGTCTTATCAAGAATCCCAAATGGATTCAATCTATCTATGATTTCGTTAAAGTCTATTCACTTCCTAACTACTGGGAGAGCGATTCTTCTACCATTGTATTGGTCTTTTTCATAATCTTTTTTGGAATGATAATGTCTGATGCAGGATACGGATTGACTTTGTTATTAATAATGTTATTCTTAAGGAAATTGTTGTCTAGAAGTGACTTCGGGAAAAGATTTTTCAGATTGAGCATTCTTCTTTCCTTAAGCACTATCACTTATGGCATATTATCATCAACATTTTTTGGAACTACAATATATGAATATGGAGGAGATTTCTTCAGGCAAATTGCTCCTTTTGCCATTGATATAAAGGACATGGCATCAATGGAAAGAGTAATGTATTTATCAATATTTCTTGGAGTTGTCCATTTGACTTTTGCTTATATTGTGTCTCTCAGAATAAAATCTATCCTGGAGAAGCTTACAACCATTGGCTGGATAATTGTTCTCTGGTCAGGCTTTGCATTCTGGTGGGGCATCTGGCCTTCACCAGAGACAAAATGGGCAGCTGTATATGGTAAATATGGACTGATTATGGGTTTCAGCATGGTTTTTCTTTTCACTAGTTCCAGCAAGAATATACTCATAAGGATTCTGGAAGGATTATACGGTATGCTAGGAATAACACAGCTTTTCGCTGATGTTCTAAGTTATCTGCGCTTGTTTGCACTTGGTCTGGCAGGGGCATGCTTGTCTTCAACTTTCAATAATATGGGAATGGAGCTTTCTAGAAATATACCATATGCAGGATTCATTCTGGCAATCTTGTTGTTTATCGCAGGACATATAATTAATCTCGGTCTTAGCATAATGGGAGGTTTCCTGCATGGCTTGCGTTTGAATTTCATAGAGAGTTACAGGTATTTTTTCAATGGAGATGGACTTGATTATAAACCATTTAAATATGTTAAATAAGGAGGGTATATGGATACAGTAGGAGTAAAGTTTTTGCAACTGGCAGGTACTGTAGCTCCTATGGCTTTAGGTGCAATTGGTAGTAGCATTGGTTGTGGAGTTGCAGGAAATTCGTTGCACGGAGCCATGAAATTAGTGGATGAAGGTCATGGTAAATTGATAGGAATGAGTGCAGCTCCTTCTTCACAGACAATATACGGAATAGTATTGATGTTTATACTGAAGGGAAAAATAACTAATCCTGAAACAGCAGCTGGATTGTTCGGTATTGGCGTTCTGTGCGGACTTGCAATAATGACATCTGCCATTTATCAAGGAATAGCTTGTGCAACAGGTATAAAGGAAAGTGCAATAAAATCAGAAATTTATGGAAAATCCTGGGTACCGATAGCTATGGTTGAAGGTTTTGCAGTATTCACAATGGTTTTCGGGATAATTGCTGCAGGAATGTTATAAAAAATGGTTGCAATTTATTTAATGAATTTAGAACTTCTGCTTGGAAATGGATTACAATAAATTACAGAAACAGATACAGATAGAGTTTCCTCATCTTGCGAAACATGGATTTACTCCACTTCCTTCAGATTGGGATTATGAAAATATCCTGGTTGATGGAGAATGGGTCTTCAGGTTTCCAAAGAACAAGTTGGCAGCTGCTGCACTAGTAAGGGAAAACAATTTTTTACCTGAGATCATACCAACCTTGCCTGTTTCACTACCTTTCCCAAGCTGGTTTCCTCCAGAAAGCAATACATGGGACAAACAATTCCAGGGATCTCCTCTGCAGCTGGGAGATATCTGTACTTTGAAGGATTTCAAGAGAATAATTGGCAGTGAGCTCAGGATTTCTTTTACTGAACAGCTTGCAGGATTCCTTTCAGCTCTCCATTCATTTTCTGTACCACAAGCAAGGATGTATAACATTCCTGAGAAGCATGGCAAAGTATTCTGGAGAAAATTTTATGATTCCATCAAGACTAAGATTTTAGCTTTTATGGATCCACAAACTGGTCTGAAATTCAAGAATATTTTTACCGAATATCTCAAGGGTGCGGATTCAAGGGAAGATGTATTAGCACTGATTCATGGAGACCTGGATATAGATAAAATGATGATTTCAGATAACAGATTAACAAGCATAACTAACTTCAGATACATGTCTCTTTCAGATCCTGCCCTGGATTTTGCATATTTCTATCTGATAGACAAGAAATTCACTGTGGAGCTTATTCAGAAATATGAATCCAGAGAAAGGGATGAGCTTCTAAGAAGAGTCTGGAAATTCTTCATTTTTATCATTCCAATCAAGAAAATACTTCATGGTATAGAAAATGATAATCCAAATCTCAGGGATGAAGGATTGAGCGAATTGAAGAAAATGCTTCGTTAATCCTTAGTAATCAATTCTTCATAAAAAGTACTGAGCCATTTTGCTTCGATATCATAGTCCTTGTAAATAACTTTTACCGCATTTATATAGTTATTCATTGTCTTCGCATAATTATCCATGAAATGCTTTTTGAGATAATTTCTGTCCTTGACTTTGTCTGATTTGTAATCAAGTATTAATACTCTATCATCATATTTTATCATTTTATCAATTCTTCCTATATTACCCTTTTCATCAAGAATTACCGAGAACTCAGTCTCTCCCTTGCTTTTTATAAGATAGCCATGCTTGCCGTTAAAGATCTTGACTGCTTCTTCCCAGCACTCACTGTAATCAAACTCATTAAGAAGGAAATTGTTTTCTATATGATACATGAATTTCTTGAAATCAGGTTTTTGTCTGCATTGTTCATTGCCTGACAAATATCGAAGAAACTCATGGATGACAGTACCCTTTGTCTTCTGAATATAGTTGATTTCCTTATCCAGTATGTTTATCTCAAGGAGTTCTGATTTTGGATTTCTTTCCACTATTTTGTCCCAGTCAACTTCCTTTCTCAAAGGATTATAGTATTGTTTTTCGATTAATTCAGAAGGGGTTTCTGTTTCAATATTCTTCAGCCATGTACTCCATGAAAAATTTTCCTTCTCTGTTCCAAATATCACAAGCTCATCCTTAGCTCTTGTTGCAGCTACATAAAAAATTCTCTTCTCTTCTTCTTTTGTCTGTTCCTTGAATTCTTCCGTGAAACTTTCGAATTCTTCATACAAGACATTATTCAGTTTCCCCAGATCAAAGAAGAGCTTTGATGTCCTGTCATCATAAACCGGTAATTTCGGGGGATTTATCCTGATTGTATTGAAATCATAAGGCAGTATAACAAGTTTCCATTCAAGTCCCTTGGCTTTATGTATTGAACTCAATGTAACATAGTCCTTTTCTTCCTTGTTCTCTTCTGATGGTATAATGAAATCCGCTCTGGAGCTAACAGTTTCATTCCATTTTGCTGTAAATTCTACAAAATTATCTGTTTGAAAAGATAAGTTTTCAACAGTACTGATTATCATTTGATATTCAAACAGGTCATTCTTGCTTCCTGAATTCTCTATGATGATCTGTAATTCAAGTTCCTTAAGTATGTTCTTGATGGTAAACCATGGCGAGAAGGAGTTTCTTATTTCAATTGAATTTTTCAGCATTTTCCATAATTTGCTTTCTCGGATTTTATTATTGCCACTTTCTGAAAGATAGGAATAGAGAGAAGGATATCCAGATCCATTAAAGTCTTTTGTAAGCAAGATAGCATCATCACTTGAAATAGTGTCATCAAGCATGAGTAGATAGATCAATAATATGGAATTGTCAGGTTGATCCAGCCAGTTTATGATAGCAGTTATAAGCTTTACATAGTCCTTATCAAACAGGTTTCTGGTGGAGGAAGACCAGGCAGGTATTCCGTTTTTATCAAGTTCTTTTGCAAAACTGTCTATATACCTGTTGGATCTGAACAGGATAGCTATATCCTTCCAGTCATATTCTCCTTTATTGCTTTTATGCCTTGAAAACAGGAGATTAACTAGCAGTTTTTTGATGTCTTCCAGTTTATTTTCTTCTATTAAGTATTTCTTGACTTTTCCTCCAGTTCTTGCGGCTTCTATATCCAGTTTTGGAAATGATTCATTTATGCTTTTTATAATATTGCATCCGCTTCTATAGTTTATTTTCAGGGGATATCCTTTCCAGTCTGTGCCCTCACCGAGAAGATTACTAATTATCCGGCCATCTCCTCCTCTGAATCTGAAAATACTCTGCATAGGATCTCCTACAACAAGAAGACTTGGATGCTTTCCTTGTGATTGATAGAATCCCTCTCCTGCAAACCATTCTCTCGTTATCTGCTCAACTATCTCCCATTGCAGGATATCAGTATCCTGGAATTCGTCTATCAGTAGATGACAGAAATCAAATGGTTTGTTGTCTATTTTGAAAAGACTGTCTATTCTTTCAAAATCTCCAAGGTATGAGAAACCAAGATAATTCTTGTATTCATTCCAGAATCTGAAATTGATTTCCCATAATTGGCAAAAGCAGTTCTCTATTTCCTTTCTTTTATTATTCCAGAATAATTCCAGAGAAGGCAGAATTTCCATATAACAAGTTACAAGATCATCAACTGGATTGATTTTCTTTCGTTTTTTTATTGCAAAAGTTTCCCTGGTCTTTTTTTCAAGCCATAATGGCAGTATATTATCTGTATCAACAGGAAGAAGGAGTTTTTCAAGGAGGATTTCAGTTTCATATTTATCAACTTTGTCCAGTATTGAAGGGATAAGTTTCTGGAAAGATACAATCTTTTTCATCAAATAATCATTGTTAAGGGATTGCTGAACATCACAATTATTAACATATGCTCTCATGAAATACTTGAAAGAAATATCCTTGTCATCAATCAACCTTATTATGGATGAGTAGAATTCATCAAGATTATTGAAAAGATCCAGTCCGCAATAGAATATTGATGGGTTCTGGTTTTCAACTTCCTGCATGACTTTGGTGATAACATTTTTCATTCTTTCGTTTTTTTCAAGTGAATCTGCTATCTCGAAATTATATAAAAGGTT
This sequence comes from Candidatus Coatesiibacteriota bacterium, assembly GCA_016927185.1. GTDB lineage: Bacteria > JAFGND01 > JAFGND01 > JAFGND01 > JAFGND01 > JAFGND01. The sequence goes on along the minus strand of JAFGND010000006.1, from coordinate 15,564 downwards.
TACTGGTATAGGATTTTTCCTTAGCAGACTTATTATGAATGAATCTATTGTATGGATTTGAAGGGAACTTTGCCAGATATTTTTCTCGACCTTGCTCAAGAAATAATTGCAGATGGGATATTTATCAAGTACAAGCCAATTCGGTTTCCAGTTTTCAAAAACCTTTTCAAAAAGGTAAAGATAATACAATAACCTGCTTTTCATTTCACTTGTTGCTTTTCTGGTAAAGGTTATTGCTACTACGTTATTAATATCATATCCATCAAAAAGGAGCTTCAGGATTCGGAGTGTCAAGACTCTCGTTTTTCCTGATCCTGCTGAAGCATTTAGAACTATTTTTGAGGAAGCCTGTTTTTCCTGATCGAACAGGACAGCTTTTGCCTGGTATCTGTCCAGTTTTGTCTCAGTAATAAGGTTCTGCCAATCAGAATCAGAGACTTCAGAAGGTTTCCGGAAATTACTACCGTTTAGAACAAGGCTTTCAAAAAATTCAGCTGGGGGTATTTTCATTTTTAATATCCTGTATCCTTGAAATATGGACATACCGGACTATATGAACAATATCCGCAGCTTCTGTTTTCATGCTTGCCTTTTACTGGCTTGAATTTCCTGCTCTTTATATCATCATAAATAATCCTGAATGCATACTCGAAATATTTACTGGGAGAGGAAATTGTTTCATTTTCATTATTTACAATGCAATCAGAGATGATTCTGGAAATATTGAACAGAAATGCTTTTTCTGACAGGCTGTAAATATAAGAATCAATGATATTGCTGTTCTTAGCGGTTTTTTCAAAAATATAGGAATAGGCTGGGATTTGCAGAAATTCGTTATTTTTAATTTTCTTGCTTATTCTGTCAGTCTTTGTCTTTCCAGTCTTGTAGTCAAATATTATGAAGTTTTGCTCATTTATCATATCAATCCTGTCAATTTTCCCTTTCAAAGTCACTTTGTCGCTTTGATCCGCTTCCATTGTGTATTCTACTTCTCTCTCAAGAGCAAATACTATTCTTTCAGGCTTATATGCTTTCTCTATCATTATGAACTGGTCTAGTAGAGAGTTTTCATGTAACCATTGCTTTTCAAGTATTCTCTGCTGTATTGGTTCCATATTCAATTTACTAATTTCTGATTCAAAAATCCTTCTTAATCCCTGCCAGTCTTTCTCTTCAATTGATGAAATTTTCCTGTTTATAAACTTCTCATAGAAGATTCTTAAAACTTCATGTATCAATATCCCTTCTGATCTTTTATCCCATTCCTCCTCATCCTGCATGGGTTCATGCAATTTGATCAGGTCATAAAGAAAGAACTTGTAAGGGCAATTTGCGTATCTTTCCAGACTTGTCGGAGATATCATTGTTGACCATCTTGCAATATTAAGATCCATATCGGTTTTCAGTTCATCAGTTTTTATGAAATCATTCCACAAGTTTATATTATCATCCTTATTGCTTTTTCTCTTGATGTCAATATTCTTCAGTTTCAACGCTCTTTCAGGATTTCTGCTTGAATTCCTGTTGAGACTGAAGATCACGGGATCCGCTTTTTTCAAGTCCATCCCCTGCAGTAATGGTGATTTCAGGAAATGATTGCCTGAAAGATCACATTTGAAACAGGAAAAATATACGTTCCTGTATCCTCTAATCAAGTTTTCAAATGTACTGACTTGTATTTCAATGCTTTTTCTTGAATTGCTCATTCCCAGTAAGTTAAGGAGTTCATCCTTTGCGTAGGGAATGCTCTTCTGGGTCTTGGGAAAAAGCTCTACTGATGCACCAAGAAAGATAAGATTCTCTGCATTAAGGTTCAAGGCATCTTCCATAGAATATACAGGGATTCCTGCAATTCTGGCGATGTCGCTGTTATCTTTCTCTTCTTCTGCCAAAACTGGCAGCATAACCACATCAAGATTATCCAGATTTTCAAGGAGTCTTTTATCCAGCAAATCATTGAGCTTTTTCCTGAGTATCATATAACTATCATATTCTTTCTCTATTTTCGGTCTGAAGTACTTCTCGAAAAAGCATATAATGCCATTTATTAGTTCGATTCCAGTTGCTTCTCTTAAGACTGATATTTCATGCAGACTTCCAGAAGTGAATCTTTCAAGGAAATTTAGAACAGGTTCCCTCTGAAGTTTTTTCTTGATTTCTGTCTTCAGTTCATGCTTTTCAGTATTATCAAGGATTTCCCATGATGGAAAATCAATAAAGATTTTCAAATCCTTTATAGTTGCATCATTACCAAGTATATTCCAGAAAGGCCAGAACTGCGAGAGCTCATTTCCCTTGTAAACCTCTATCTCACCCATAAGCCTGAGATAGGGAAGGTATACTTCAATATCGCTTGCCACAATAATCGTTTCTTGCATATCGAGAGTGCTGAGAATATCCTTTGCATGATTTATTTCCTCTGCAGGAGTCAAGAAGTCCCTGAAATAAAGGTTCTGTGTTATTCTCCTTGAAGTTGGCATACTGATACAATTCCTGCATTCAAGAGAATTTTCTTTAAAAGGAGTGTAATATGAAAACTTCATTACATTATTGGAAATTATCCGAAGCAGTTTACTGAGATATGAAGATAATGTGCTGAAAGTATCACAGAACCAGAGAGATTCTTCTGGAAGACCGGAAGCAGTATTTCTTATTATATCAAGATAGCTAACGGACTGGATTTCAGACAGATCTGAAAGTATCTCGAATACATTGTAAATGCAATCATGTGTAACCATGTCTTCAGTTATTATTAAAGGAACCTCTCTATATCTGCAAGGGAAAGATTTGTCTTTAAACTTTACCGGTCTGTCAGTCTGAGATAGAAGCATTAACCAGATTTCTGCAAGGCTTATCAGCTGCAGATCTGTAATGTCTTTCTTGTATGAAGATGATAATGAATAGAGAAGGAATTTAGTCTGGAAGGGATTCAAGATTGGATCGGTAATGTTCAGCTGGTGAACTAGATACGGAGTCAGACGAGTTACTATAAGTGGTGAAAATGAGTAATTATTCCTGAAAAGAAATGACAGAAGCCTTTTTTTCCTGATATTGCTGCTTGTCAGAAATACGATGTTCTCAGGGTCATCTGTCCTTTGAAGTTCTTCAAGTATATCCCTGTATAAAATCTCTTCTTTTTCAGCGCTTTCAGAATCATATTTCAATATTCTGCTTTCGGGCATGATTGTTATCCATTTTTATCAGCAGATTTTGTCAAGAAAACTTGAATTTGCTTGACACTTTTATTGTTTTCATGCATCAAACTGCATTTGAAAGTGAAATGAATATGAAAAGATTTCTTTCCTCTGGAAAATTTTCATTACTTCTATCGATATCAGTAATATATTGCATTTCATTGTATGCCGGTCTTTTGGGAATTGATTATGGAATTCACTGGGATGAAACTTTCACAACAAAGTATATTCACAATGTAATCCATAAAGGCAGGCTTTTACCAACAACTTATTATTATCCTTCAATGATGTACAATGTTGCAATTGTTGCAGTCAGTCCATCATTTATCTATACTATTTATCAGAATGCTGGATTGTACTACCTGAATTCATATATTGCAAAAAGGTATGAATCTTCAAAAAGCAATGAACAAGACAATAATGCTCCTGATAAAAAAACTAGTGTAAACAAGCTTAAGGAAATTCAATATCTGCTTTTTTATAAAGCCTCACAGAAATCAACTCTTTTGAATATAAGAACCTTGTTTTTAATCTTGTCCACATTGAGCATAGTCTGGATTTATCTGGCTGTTTATTACCTGAGAGGCAACCAGTTTGAATCTGTGATTGCATCAGCATTATATGCATTTTCATGGGAAATCAATTATCATTCAAGATGGGCTGTTTCAGATGCCTTGATGTGGCAATTCATAACTCTATGCTGTCTTTTCATAATCCTTGCCTTCAAGAAGGAAAGCAAGACTTATCTTTATCTGAAACTCTCTGCAATATCCTGCGGACTTGTTGTGGGAAGCAAGTATCCTGGGGGACTGATATTGATTTCCATACTTCTTGCAACATATTTTCTTTACAAAATGAAGAGAATAGACAGGCTTTATTACAGATTTTTTATTCTGATACTTGTTTTTGCTGCATCCTATATTGCATCTACCCCAGGAACTATACTTGATCCGGGAAGATTTCTTTATGGCATACTGAGGGCAAAAGATGTTTACAAAAGCGGATGGTTTGGTCATACAGTGAATCCTGGTTTTGATCATATGGCAAGAATAGTGGTATTTTTCTCAACAGCCGCATTTTCCCGCTATTCATATATATCGTTACTTCTTTTTATCCTGTCACTTACTGGCTTGTATAATGTTTACAGACTATCCAGGGAAAAGGCAGACAGGTATTTATATACAACCATTTTCATTTTCCCTCTAATCTACTTCCTGTATCTCGGATGCCAGAAAGTGATGGTTATAAGGAATTCACTGGTGATTTTTCCATTTCTTGTTATCCTGTCATCACTAGGTATTTCTTTCATTGCACAGAGAATCCCCCAAAAATTAAGAATACTGGTTTTTCTGGGTATTCTGGCTGTTTTGTCATTTAATATTTACTGGCTTTATTCTTCTGCTTTTTCAATAAAATATAAATCTGATATGTTTGCTGATGCATATAACTATATAAAGAAGAATCAGCACAAAAGCATTTTTGTATCAGCATCATTACGGGAATATATAAAGAAAAGTGATGGCAAACTGCCTGAAAACGTTTTTATAAAAAGCTCTGATAAAGCGCAATACTCACTTCTTTATTATCCGGATACAGTCAACTGGATAGTTGTGAAAGCTAACAGGCAGAATTATATACTAAAGTGGTTCGGTCCTTATGAAGTGAACCTGAAGTATTATCCAACGTGGAATGTACCTCATATTATTCTCATGTACAAGAAAAACACAAATGAATTGGTTTTTGAGGAAGATTACAGGGAATTCTTGAAAAAGTCAGATTCTTTGAAAAAATAAGGAATAACATGATAAAGGATGGTGTGAATTTTAATTTTCCTGATAATATTCATCTTTCAAAAAAGCATTGACAGGAAAGATTGCTCTTAGAAAAGCATACAAGAACAAATAGGAGGACTAGTCCTAACGGTAAGGCAGCGGACTTGAAATCCGCCGAGCTTCTGCTCATGGGGGTTCGAATCCCTCGTCCTCCGTCTTATTCCTAATATGGAGAGGTGGCCGAGCGGCCGAAGGCAGGCGCCTGCTAAGCGTCTGAGGGGAAACTCTCCGAGGGTTCGAATCCCTCCCTCTCCGAATTAAAGTATTTGTTTCTTAACAGATTGTCATCTTTGGTGATTTTAATTTCATTTTGTCTTTGATTGTTACAGTACAAATAATTTATTCATCAAGATCTTCTGGAACATCCTTTATGGGCTCCTGAGAAGATTCATTTATTACTGCATCTTCTTCTTCTCCGGGTCTTGGCAGTTCTTCTTCTTTTCCCATTAAATCGTGTTCACAGACTTCTGTTGGTTCAAAACCTGATATGAAGCGTTCATTATAACTTAATGTGCAGCTAGGGCTTGCAAGTTTCCCTGTATCCTTGCATATTTTTCTCTCCACAATGCCTGGAGGTTTCTTGAAATCCTCTATTTCATATTGTTCGTGTGCCCTTTTCATGAATGAAGTCCACAATGGCAAACATACATCTCCACCGGTTTGCTGCCTGCCTAATGAGATTCTCTTGTCAAATCCAATCCATACTACACATACCAGCTTTGGTGTGAAGCCAACAAACCATGCATCAACATTATCAGAGGTTGTCCCTGTTTTTCCTCCTGCAGGCCAGTTGAACTTGTTCCTTCTTGCATATTTAGCAGTGCCGATATCAAGAACTGAACTCAACAAACCTTGCATTATATATGCATTCTGAGGTGATATCACCTGGGTTTTGGGTGAATTCTCTTCAAAAATTACCTTGCCATCATAAGCTGAAATTCTTTTTACCATCACTGGTTCTATATAGTTTCCTCCATTGGCAAATATGCAGTAAGTAGCTGCAAGCTCCAGTGGAGTTATTTCACCTGTTCCAAGTGCAAGTGAGTAGGTATATGGTAATGAGGAATGAATACCTATCTTCCTTGCAAAGTCCCTTATATCATTTATTCCAAGTATCATTGCGAGCTTGACTGCAGGAATATTTACTGAATGTGCAATCGCATATCTTAATGTCATAGGTCCCTGATACATTCTTGAGTAGTTCTTGGGCATCCATGTCTTGTTGCCATCTTCCACCCTTAAAGTGTCATCCATTATGACAAATGAAGGGGAGAATTGCTTTTCAAGAGCAAGTGCATATACAACCGGTTTGAATGAGGAACCTGGCTGGCGATGCGCTTGCGTTACTCTGTTGAATTTGCTATGTTCATAATTTCTCCCTCCAACCATTGCTTTCACTTCACCTGTTTTTGGATCAATGGCAATAAGTGCACATTGTATATATGCAGGATTTTTTCTTTCGGTAATCGGGATTTTCTTATAGTCTTCAAGAGTTTGCTTGAATTTACGTTTCAGTTCATATTTTTCTGTAAACTTTGCTACTTCCTGCTCTGCAATTTTCTGTAATTCAAGGTCAAGAGTTGTTTCTATCTTGTACCCGCCAACATATAATTCATTAATCTCCTCATCATCCTGATCCGGTGGTAAATACTGTCTGGTTTTTTCGAAACTTATCCTGTTAACACAAAAATTCCTGACAGCATCAATGAAATATGGTGCAGTTTCTTCAAATGCTATTCGTTTCCAGCCCTGAGATGTGAGATTTTGAACGGATTGCTTTCCAGTATTAAATTCATTAAGGAAATAATCGTATTCAGTTTTTGACAATTTGTTTGTCTCATACATTCTTCTAAGTACATGAAACAGCCTTTCCTGACATCTTTTCGGTCGCCTGAAAGGTGAATAGGCAGAAGGATTCCTGACAATTGCGGCAAGCATTGCAGATTCAAGTTTGGTAAGCTTATCAACAGGTTTGTCAAAATATACTCTTGCAGCGCTCTTGATACCATATGCACCATGCCCGAACCAGATACGGTTCAGATATCTTACAAGGATCTCCTGTTTTGAAAGATTGTATTCCTTCTCTATTTTTATAGCCAGAAGCATTTCCCTGAATTTCCTGTAGAAGGTTTTTTCCTGTCCGAAGAAGGCATTTCTTACGTATTGCTGGGTTATGGAAGATGCTCCCTCTGTAACCTTTCCACCACTGACATTTCTTACCAAAGCTCTCAGCATGCCAAATGGATCAACACCAAAGTGATACCATTCATAGAATCTGTGGTCCTCCACTGCTACAATTGCATCTTTCATGGATTGAGGGATTTCCTCACTCGTAGAGATTTCCCTGTTCTGAATGTAAAGGTTTCTGAGAAGTTTCGGTTTTGTCTCAATCCTTCCATTTTTTTCATAAGAATTCTCCAAAGCATATATTTTGGTTGTCTGCATTGGTTCTACCTTATCGAGATTTTCAAGGCTTGGTAAGTCCTTGTTGTAAACCTCTATTACCGCCAGACCGATTCCCAATGAGAACATTGATATGGGATAAAGAAGAAAAATAAGTAACCATTTTCCTGTTCTTAGAATCTTTTTGAACAAATGTTTTGGGGGAGGGGATGTATCCTGTCTGTTTGACTGGATATTCTGATCCTTCATGTATTCATTATCGAACCAGTTATCGTTTCCCATATTATTTTTCTAGTTTATATACCCTAGAGACTTCAATCTTCTCTTGATCTCTTCATCATAATTACTTTCTGAAGGAGTTTTTGTTCCATCTGGCAGGGAATATGGATCAGCAACAGTCTTTACCAGGGAGTTATTGTCATTAAGTAGTTTTCGATTGAAGGCTTCTTCAATTATACGACCTTTCATATCTGATGCTTTTGGCAAGCCCATCAAGTGAAGCAGTGTAGGGGTAATATCAATCATTTCTGAATCAGGAAGTTTTGCAGCTTTTCGAAAATCATTTCCATGAAAGCACATGAATCCTTCTATTTTGTGCCAGCCCTTGGTCTTCATTTCGGGTGAAGCTCTGAAACCGTGATCAGAGCAAATTACGAAATTATAGTCCCTGTATTTCTTCAAGAATCTTCCTATTAATTTATCAGCATTGATATACATTTGATAAATGGTTTTGGAAAATGCCTTAACATGTTTTTCCTTAGCATTTTTAAATGCTTCTGGTTCTATGCTGTCCCAGAAATAGTGAGAAACTATATCAGTGGATCTGAGATAAACAAAAAGTGACTGGGGCAGGTACTTCTGCTGCAAGAATGATGCTATTTCACCATAAGTCAGATATAATGAATGAGCTTCCTTGAGCAGGTGCATATCCTGAGTATATGATTGCTCTAATTCATAAGCTGAACTGGAAGTGATGTATTCTTTCAGATAATCATTTTTAATATCCTCTATGTTATAGACATATTTGGAAAGGCTTTCAGCCAGATATTTTGGATAAGTTAATCCCTCATTTCTTGTGCTATTGTCTATATCCCTGTTTATTATATTCATATAACAAAGGTTATCGGTTATTAGGAAAGGATTTATTTTAGAGGCAGGCCAGGTTGTCCAGAAACCTATACTTCCAGCACTACCGCCACATGATGAAATTATTTCCCATAACAAGGGGCGTTTTCTTTGTGCTGAAGATACAGGGATAATCTTGTCTCTTCCTGCCCACAGGAAATCAAAACTTGCATTTGGTGAAGTATACCAGCCAATTCGCAGCTTAGTATAGTTTTTTTCCTCACCAAACTGGAACTCAAACTTGTTGTTCCTTGAATCAAACAGGCTTATCTTTTCATAAGCAGCAGTCAGTGTTATTGTAGGCTCATTCCCGAATATTTTCTCTATCTCCTTCTGAGCAAATTCTTCCTCGACAAGTTCTCTCTTATCGAGAGAATCTTTCTTTGTAATGGTATTCATAATTTCGAAATATGTCTTAAGTTCTTCCTTGACTTCTATTCTTGCAATATTGTCGTGAACAAAAGTGAGAATATTCCTTTTCCTGTCTATGACATCTTTCGGTATTTTGAAATCATATTCTATCCATTCAGGGATTAATTTAAGTGAAGCTACTTCTTTTGAATTGAACAGTATCTTGAGATTCTGCTCTTTCAAACCTGGGCAAGACATCACCTTGATTTTCGCTGAATAATCATCAATGTCCAATCCTGGAAGAATGGTTTCAGTTCTTGCTCCACTTCCACTCAGTCTTGCCACGAAACTGTTTATTCCATGAAGTTCAGGAGTGGTTCCGCTTAGCATTGTTGTCCATATTATAGGTGAGTACATTGGCTGGAAGCTTTTAAGAATACCACTTGCACCGTTCCTGATAAGGAAATCAAGATTAGGCATTTGTTCTTCTTTTCTCAGTTTGTTGACTATAGACCATTCAAGTCCATCAAGCCCCATGAATATCAACCTGGATGATTGATTGACTTTGAAAGACAGTTTTTTAGTCTTGCATGAAGCATAGAAGACCCCTGGGATAAAAGGCAAAATCTTGAGAAAAGTCCTTCTATTCATTAAAATCCTGACTTCAACCTTATGGTTATAATTAAATTCCGCTAATCAGTTTTTTTTATAATAATAATCTCTCTGTTATTATTGTCAAGCTTTTTTATGAAAACATTGAAAGACGGAGAACAATCCAGTAAAAGATTCTCTGCCCATTCAACCAGCGTAACTGCTTCAATGTCATCAATATACTCATCAATTCCATAATCAAGAAGCATTTGTCTTGAGCTGAGTCTGTAAAGATCAATATGATTGATTTTCATCTTGTCTTCAAACTGCCTGACTACTATGAAAGAAGGGCTGTTGGCTATTTCATTTATTCTTAGACCTCTCAAGATTCCTTTTATGAAACAGGTCTTTCCTGCACCCAGCTCTCCATACAGAAGTATCAAATCCCCTTTTGAAATACTTTCAGCAAATTCCATGCCGAGCATCATTGTTTCTTCTTCAGAAGAAGAAAGATAATCATATAGAATTTCTTCTGTCATTAAATCAATCCATGTTTCTCAAGCATATCTCTGTCATCAAGTACTTCCTTTACAGGTCCTTCTGCAACAAGCTTTCCCTTGTCAATTATGACAGCATCATCGCACAGTTTCTTAACAAAATCAATATCATGGCTTATAATGAGCATATCTTTTTCAATTCTTTTCAGTACATCGATCTGTTTCTTTATAGAACGTGCATCAAGCTGGCTTGATGGTTCATCAAGGATTATAGCATCAACACATGAATTAATAATTCCTGCTATAGCAACAATCCTTTTCTGCCCTAAAGAAAGATTTCCAGGATAAAGATCCTTCAAATCCCTCAAGTCAAAATAGTCTATCAAATCCATTGTTGCTTTTTGAACATCAATATCATTATCATTATTCTGCTTCTTTCCTAATGCAATATCATCGAAAACGGTAGGCATAAATAATTGACTGTCAGGATCCTGGAAAAGGAATCCAGTCCTGTTTCTGATTTTCTTGATATTGTCTTTTTGTACTTCCATCTCAAGACATGATAAATACCCTAAATATGGTTTCAGAAATCCTAAAAGGAGCATTGCGAAAGTTGTTTTTCCAGCACCATTCGGGGCAAGCAATGCAGTTTTCCTGTTTTTATGGATTTCGAAGCTTATTTCATCGAAAATCTTTTTGTTTCCATTATAGGAAAAGGTCAATTTGTATGCTTTTATGAAACTCATATAAGGAAGCAAAATCTTATAAGGATAAAGCTGCAAACAAAAACTATAGAGATTATCAATTGTAATATATTCATTTCAGTCTTTCTGTCAAAGAATCTGTAAGGTTCTCTCATCTCCCATGCAAGTGTTACATTGTTTCCCTTGATATAAGTTTTCATGAAAAGAGACAGGAGCATGCCATAAGCGATAGAAGTATCCTTGGTTATTTTCTTGATTCTCAATGCTTTAGCCATATTCAAACTGATTGCCTGTTCTTTTATTAGGTCTGCGAATCTGAGTTGTATTAATATTGTATAGATTAGTTTATCAGGAATTCTCAAAGACCTCATTCCTTGTGCAATTTCAAGAATCGTATAAGAATTAACAAAAATCAATGTTGTACTAATTGTTAGCAGGTATCTAATGAACAATGATATGGCATTTAAAAATCCTTTTGTAGTGACAATTCCTGAATAAACTACATGTTCCTGAGAATACAATATTTCTCCAGCAAGAATTGCAATTACAAAAAGTGATGAGAGTGCTAGTTGCTTGAGAATTTTAATTGTATCAATTTTTTTTACTCCTAGCAAATAAGCTGGATAAATTATAAAGAAAATCAGGGATATTACAATTCCTTTCGGGAAAGAGACAATAATCATTATGTATGCAAGTAATGCTATCAAAGATACTGCAGGATTTTGTTTCATTCTTGTTTTCGCTGTAATCTCCCCATTATATAAGAAATCATGCCTGCTATTACTAACACTATTGCAATTCCTGCTATTCCTGAAACAGAAGTACCAAACACAGGTTGTCCCCAGTTTGTTTCCTCAGCATTCTGGAAATTATAGTCCGGCAAGAATGAGGTTTTTTCCTGAAATGATGAAAGATATTCAGCAATTCCTCCTGAGTGACTCTTTTCCTCTATTTTTATTTTTTCAAGTGTCCATTCCAGTCCATCAGGTGAAGTTGAGGCAAACCATGCAATTACCGTTCCAGTGATTATAGAAAGCACAAGCAAGGGAATTATTGTTCTAGTGCCTGGTTCGCTTATTTTCAAATCACCAGGCTTGATTTTCTCTATTAATGCCAAAACCCCAGCAGTTATAATCCCTTCAATTATCGCTATAGGTAAATGAATACCAAGCATCAAGAGAATGAATGTGGTTGATGGTATTGAGAATCTTCCTGACAGAAATGTCTGGAGGCAGACCATTGATGCACCAGCTTCCAGAGCGATAATTATGGCAGGGATAACAAGATACTTATTTTTAAGATATTTCGAAATAAGCGGATAAACAAACAAGGCAGGGATTACTCCCATATTGAAGATATTACAGCCCAGAGCAAGCAATCCTCCATCGGCAAAGAAGAAAGCCTGTACAGACAATATTGCTGTCATTGCAATCAATGCTGCATAAGGTCCTAAAATCATTGCAAGTATAATTCCACCTCCAATATGTCCTGATGATCCAGTACCAATTATTGGATAATTAATCATTTGTGCTGCAAAGACAAATGCACCCATGACACCCATCATTGCAGGGGAAACTGGTTTATCCTTAAGCTTCTTGATTGAGTAAGCAATTGCAGCGGTTGAAATAACGGTAAATGTAATCCCCACTTCTGGTGATATCAAGGCATCAGCCATGTGCATGATTGTCTCCCTTCTTTAAATACCCGATTTTACGAGTTGTCCGAAAACTACGCCTTTTGATGATATTATTTCATCAGCAATTTCATTTATATCCTTGATCAGTCCTTTCAAAACTATCAGCTCAAGGCAGTTGTGCTTATCAAGATGTATATGTAATGTAGAAAGTATGAAATTCACATGCTCATGCTGATGATGTATCAACTTGCTTGAAATATCCCTTTTCTCGTGATCATAAATGATGACAAGCACTCCTATTGCATTTTCATCATCCTGTTCAACCCTCTCATTCAGCAAGGTCTGTCTTATCATATCCCTCACTGCTTCAGAGCGAGCTTCATATTTGTGCTTCTTGATATATTCATCAAAAGCTGACAGAAGCTCTTCTGGTATTGATATTCCTATTCTCTCAAGCATAGTAGCACGAAATCTATAAAAGTATTACGCATAAATTGTCAAGACAAATGTTTTAAATTCCACTCATTTCATTTGTTGAGTATCCTTACAGCAGGCAATCTTGAAATATCAGATTATCATGATTTCTTTAATGTAAAAATGAAATGGAAAAGCGAAACCCAGAGAGCCAGATGCATTGTTATCATATCAATATAACACAGGGCAACAATTCTGAGAGTATATAAAAATCCTTTCTGTTTATAGCTAACCTTGAAGAAGTTTATGTTGCACAATAAAAAGATTATGTTAGTAAGAATTGCAATCCCGGCTCCATAATATGGATTAATGATAAGCAAAAGAAAACTCAGCAAGGTGAATGGTGCAATAAGTAGACTTATCAAAGCACTTGTTTTCTGATGGGATTCATATTTGTGCCTGTCCTTTAGCCTTTGCTTGAAAAGCTCATTGAGATTTGCGCGAAGGAAGAATTTAAGATGATCATATCCTACAAAGAACTTCTTCCAGAACCATGTCTTGAAAGTCAGGGGATGAATGTGAATGATGTTCAAGTCCTTATTCATAATTATATGTACATCATGCTTTCTTAGAGTATAGCCGAATTCAACATCTTCCATGCTTGCATGTGGTATAAGCTCATTATAGCCTTCTGTTTTCAAGAACGCTTCTCTCTTTATAGAATGAACACATGATATTGTTATGCTTACCCATTTCTTTTTTATTGAGCTTAAGACAAAATTATGATAATAATTCTGGTAATTATTGTAGATATTCTCATATCCATCATTTTCAGGAGAAACAATTCCCTGCACTGCATCTGCTTCAGGATTGTTTCTGTAAGTATCAAGGATAATCTCGAGTGTATCTTTCTTCACCAGTATATCAGAATCTATCAGAAAAACATATTTGCTTGTTGCTGCTTCAACTCCCCTGTTTCTTGCATAAGAGGGTCCCTTGCTTTCAGGGAGTCTGACAATTTTTACTGGGTATTTTTCAAGAATTTCTATTGTATTGTCAGTTGAACAATCGTCCACAACGACAATCTCGATATCCTTGACTGTTGATTCATAGAGCCTGTCAATGCACCTGGCAATTGTTGAGGAACCATTCTTTACTGGGATAATTATTGATATTTCTGCCATTTACAATGATTCAATAAAACCATCTGATAAATATAAAGATCTTATTTTTTCTATCTTTTCTTTCGTATTCAACTTCTTGTTATGAATTATGAAATAATCCCTTAATCTTTCAGGATTAAGGGCAGTCAAATTCTTGAATACTGATCTGTAAATGCTTCGGTAATAGTTTCTTATAACTATGTCAGAAGAAAAGAATTTACCCAGACTTCTTGGTGAAAGGTAATTCATTATATTGAATTTGTAGAAATCCTTGCTTATATGCGATTCTATTAGTGAACTGATTTCTCTTATACTATAATGTATCTCAATCATATCAAGATTATGACTTTCTATCAGTTTACGTGAATCTTCTGTTCCCGCAACAGGTTCAAAGTAATTGACCGTAGGACAATCACATACAAGATGGCAATTCTCTAGCGTAGTTTTCAGTTCTTCTTCTGTTTCATTAATTCCGCCAATTATGAACTGTCCTATTACAAAAGTACCTGCTTTCCTAAGTCTTTGGTATACAGTGAGATATTGCTCTATAGATAATTCCTTATCATATCCTTTCTTGAACTTCTTAAGTCTTGAGGGAGCAAGGCTTTCAAAACCCATAACCACCTGTGAGAAACCACTTTTCCCTGCAATTTCTATGAATTCAGGATTTTTGAGAACAGTATCTGCCCTCATGAAACACCACCATTTGATATTGTAGTTTCTCTCTATAATTTTTTTACAGATTTCAGTATCTCTTTCAACATCTCCTCCGAAATTATCATCAACATAAGAAAGCTCTTTAATTCCCATCTTGACAAGTATATCAATTTCTTCAAGTACCCTTTCTGCTGATTTGAATCTCTGTTTATGGTCCCACATCTTGCTTGTACCGCAAAAAGTACAGGCATTCTTGCAACCTCTGGAACTTTCAACTGATCCACATAAAACCCTCTTCGGATAAAACCTTAATGCATATTTATCTATCCTGCTTTTAGTCCAGTCAGGGAAAGGGGTTTTATCCAGATCATCTACTGGAATTGGAGGAGGTGAGGTTATCAGTTCACCATTTTTCCTGAAACTTACTCCAGGAATTTCTTCCAGGTTGTCCATTCCTTTTATTGCTTTCACAATTCTTGGAAAAGTGAAATCAGCTTCTCCGCATACGAGGATATCAACCTCGTTTCCAATCCTGTCTTTCCAGAAGTCAAAGTTCAAGGATGGATGCTGTCCGCCAATTATGGTTTTTGCATCAGGATTTATCTTCCTTATTAGCTTGAGAGTTATCTGGCAGTTAAGAAGTAATTTTGCAGATTGTAGGCTTATTGCAATAATGTCTGCCCATTCAAGGATTTTCTTGTATTCTTTCATTGATGAGTTGTCAACAACATCATCATATATCCTTACTTCATTTTCCTTGCTTACGGTTGAAGCAAAAAGCGGGAAAGTAACTGCAGGATACCTGTACACAAATCTTGAAAGATCCGTAGCAAGTGGCCACGTCTGGAAAATGGTCTTGGGATACAAAAACAATATTTTCATCATCAATCAATTAATTGCAATATCAACGCTTCCGATTGCATAAAGGTTTTTGTCAACATTTAAACTGTTTCAATACCCAAGATTTACCTCTATAAGGCTTTCCTTGCTGCCAGAT